>JAKEGG010000007.1 GCA_022615965.1 Fusobacteriota bacterium | reverse complement strand
GACTTAAGCTTCAGAGATGCTTCTCTGGCTCTTGGAGCAACTAAAATAACTACGATATTCAAGGTTCTGGTACCAACTGCCTTTTCAGGCATCATGTCATCGGTAATTCTTGGAGTAGGCAGAGCCTTAGGTGAAGCGATGGCTGTGATCCTGGTATCAGGTAATTCACCTTTTATTCCAGAATCGATTTTATCACCGGTTAGGACCATGTCGGCTAATATTGCCTTGGAGATGTCCTATGCCAGTGGTGCCCATCAAGGAGCTTTGTTTGGAACAGGTGTGATTCTCTTTCTCTTTATCTTCATGGTCAATCTGGTTTTCTATATTATCAAGATCAAAGGAGGATCTAAAAATTGAATACTAAAATCAAAGATGGCATATTATTAGCCTTAGTATATTTAGCTGCCATAATTACTATAGCCTCCTTATTTGGAATACTTGGTTATATATTATGGAATGGTCTAGGGGCCTTGAGTTTTAACTTTTTTATAGACCTGGCTCCTAGCATTGTTACAACGATGATCGTAATTGGAGTATCAATATTATTTGCTGTGCCTGTAGGTATTTTTGCAGCGATATATCTTAATGAATATTCAAAAAACAGAAAAATAGTGGAATTGATCAATTTTGCAATAGATAGTTTGGCTGGTATTCCTTCGATTCTATATGGCTTATTCGGTTTGGTTTTCTTTGTCATAACCTTAAACTTCAACTGGTCGATTTTATCAGGAAGTCTGACCCTGGCGATCATGATTCTCCCAGTAATAATCCGAGTTACTCAGGAATCCTTGAAAATGGTTCCAATCAGCTTCAGGGAAGGCTCATTTGCCTTAGGAGCTTCAAAAGTTATGACACTAGGGAAAATAGTTATTCCATCTGCTTCAAGAGGGATAATTACAGCTGTGATACTAAGCATAGGCAGAATAGTTGGTGAAACAGCAGCAGTATTCCTTACTGTAGGTACTGTTAATAAGATGCCAAGTGGAGTCTTCTCTTCGGGCAGAACCTTATCAGTACATCTTTATTTGCTAGTCAAGGAAGCCATAGGTCCAGATGCTTTTAATGAGGCCTTTGGTACTGCAACCTTATTGATAATAATTATTTTAGTGATAGTATTATTTACTCAACTGATATTTAGAGGGAGAAAATAAATTATGGATGGAAAAACAAAAATCAAAGCAGAGAATCTGAATCTGTATTATGATGGCAACAAACAAGCTTTAAAAGATATCAACCTTGATTTAAAAGAAAAAGAGGTTACTGCTCTTATCGGCCCATCAGGTTGTGGTAAATCTACCTTTTTAAAAACCATCAACAGAATGAATGATCTGATACCAAATTGTAAAATAGAAGGAAAAGTTATCTTCGATGAAAAAGATATATATGGAGATAATATTGATATTATCAACCTGAGAAAGAAAATAGGTATGGTATTCCAAAAACCCAATCCTTTTAAAATGTCAATATATGATAATATTGCCTATGGACCTAGGATCCATGGTATCAAGAAAAAGAGTACTCTAGATGAAATAGTTGAGGTTTCCTTGAGAAACTCCTATATCTGGGATGAGGTTAAGGACAGATTAAAAACCAATGCCCTTTCTTTATCTGGAGGACAACAACAAAGATTATGTATTGCCAGAGCTTTGGCGGTAGATCCTGAAGTTGTTTTGATGGATGAACCAACAAGTGCATTAGATCCAATTTCCACCTTGAAAATAGAGGATCTGATATCTAAGTTGAAAAAGGACTATACGATTATTATCGTTACTCATAATATGCAGCAAGGAGCAAGGATCTCTGATAAAACAGCATTTTTCCTAAATGGAGAAGTCATAGAATATGATTTAACTGAAAATATTTTCATGAACCCTCAAAACCCAAAAACAGAGGAATATATAACAGGACGTTTTGGTTAAAAAATGGAAAAACAAATTATCTTTATTGTTGATGATGAAAAAAACATCAGAGAACTTATAAAATACAATTTAGAAAAAAGTGGCTTTATTGCAGAAGTTTTTGCCTCAGGTATTGAATTATTAAAGGCAATAGAAGACAGGATACCGGCATTGATCTGTTTAGATCTGATGCTTCCGGATTATGATGGTTTAGAGTTATGTAAAAGAATCAGATTAACTCCTAAATATATGAAAATACCAATCATAATGATTACAGCTAAAACAGCGGAGTTTGATACAATAATCGGTTTAGAGGCAGGTGCAGATGACTATATTAAAAAGCCATTTTCTATCAATGAAATAATAGCACGAATCAGAGCAATATTACGAAGAGGTAATATGGAACAAGAGGAATCTGATACTGAAATCATTAGGGCAGACAATATTATTATAGATAAAAACAAGAGAGTTGTTAAAATAAATGAGATAGAAACAAGCTTTACTTTAAAAGAATTTGAATTACTTTTGATTTTAATTGAGCATAAGGGTAAAGTATTCAATAGGGATATGCTATTAGAAAAAATATGGGGCTATGATTATTATGGTGGTACTAGAACAGTTGACGTACATATACATGCCTTAAGAAGAATAATAGGAGAAGATAAAATAAAAACTGTTCGTGGCATTGGATATAAATATGATAGTAAGGAGAAATAATATATGAAAAGAAAACTATTTTTAAGAATTTTTCTTTTAACCTTTATAGTTTTGTCGATATTCACAATGATCACAGGGTTTGTTTCCTTTAAAGTATATGAAAAGCAACAAAACCAAAGTTTAAGGTCACTTGCTACTTTGATTAGAATAGATAAAAATGCAGGACTAAGCAATGAAGCAATAAGCTATAAATATAGCATAGTTGGCAATATTTCCTTTATAAATAAAGACGGTGTACTAATAACAAGTCTAGATTCTGGAATCGATAAGACAGAATCTTTATTATCCAGAGAAGAAGTAAAAGAGGCCTTGAAAACTGGAGAGGGAACTAGTATAAGGTTAAATGAAAATAACAAGCAATTTTATTTCTATAAGGCATTTAAAATTTTCAATGATATATTATTGATAGCTATTCCGATAGCTACATTTAAAGAGGTAGTAGAATTTCTATTAACTGTTCTATTGATCATAGTAATATTAACTGTAATATTTGGCTATATTTTAGCCTACTATTTCTATTATACAGATATCAAACCAGTAGAAATATTAGAAAGATATGTTAGAAAGAAATTCAAAGATGATAGTATTCCAGAAATCGATATGAGGAATCTGCCAACAGAATTAAAAAGTATAGCTAAAACCTTTAAAAAAACCAAATATAAGCTGGAAAAGGTAGCGAAAAAAGAACAAGAAAAGAAAATGTATTTGATGACCACCATAAATTCTATGGAGGATGGTTTGATCGTTCTTGATGAAAATAATGTAATAAAGTTAATAAACAATAGTGCCAGAACTATTTTAGATTTAAAGGAAGAAGACGATTTCAAGGATAATATCTTGATGATAACCCAAAATATGGATCTGTTCACCGCCATCAGCAACAGTGGTAACCAGCAATCAAACCAGGAAATCACCATAGGTGATAAAATCTATGAATTATCTATAATACCTTTATCCCAAGATAATGGTAAGCTGATATTATTGAATGATATTACAGATTTGAATAAAATAGAAAATATGAGAAAAGAGTTTGTTGCTAATGTAACTCACGAATTAAAAACTCCATTAACATCGATTATTGGCTATGTAGATACCTTAAAAGATGGTGCACTTGAGGATCAAAACAAAGCCAAAGAATTCGTGGAGATAATAGGTGTAGAAAGCACCAGGTTGGAAAGACTTATTGAAGATATCCTGGCCTTATCCAATATAGAAAGCCAAATGGAAATAAAAAGGGATAAAATCACTTTAAATGAAATTATATCTGAGGTCATTAATAATTATGCTAAAAAGGCCGGAGAAAAAAACATTGATTTAAAAACTGATGTTGAGAATGAATTACATATCTTTGGCAACAAGGAACTAATCAAAGTAATGCTATCTAATCTGATCAGCAATAGTTTGAAGTATGGTAAAGAAAACGGAGAAATTGTAGTAAAAGCCTTTTCTTCAAATGGAAAAGCTATTATCAAGATAAGGGATAATGGTATAGGTATAGCCCAAGAGGATCAAGAAAGAATTTTTGAAAGATTCTACAAGGTAGATAAAAGCAGAAGTTTAGATCCTGATAGTACGGGCTTAGGCTTGTCTATAGTTAAGCACATTGCCAAGAGCTGTGGAGGGAATGTCAGCCTAGAGAGCGAGCTTGGTGAAGGAACAACCATTATAATAGAAATACCTTTAGAAGGGGGAAAGTAAATGAACAGAGAAACCTTTGACTTAGCCTTAAATGAAGTGAACCAGGATATTGTAGAATTAGGTTCTAAAACAATTCAGGTTTTAGAAAAAACAAAAGTTGCTTTAACAAATTTAGATGAAAATCTAGCAAAGCAAATTTATAGTGATGATGACTATATTGATGCTAAAGAAATAGAAATCAGTGATAAATGTATCAGTATAATAATCAAGGAACAGCCAATTGCCAGGGATTTAAGATTTTTAATTACCGCACTAAAAATCAGCAGTGATTTTGAAAGGATCTGTGACCATAGTGCTCAGATCACCAAGCTGACCAGAAAACTGCTTAAACATAATGCAGGTATTCTGCCTGATAGTATTGATGAAATGTTTACTATCACTTTAGATATGGTCAAACGAATAGTTAAAAGCTATGCAACCAATGATGTGGAAATTGCCATGGGTGTTTATGATGATGATGATCAGCTGGATAAAGCCTATAAGAGCATGGTCAAATGGATCAAAGGTAAAATAGAAAACAATGTAGATAAACTTGATGAATACCTGGACTATCTTTTTATCAGTAAGTATTTTGAGAGAATTGGCGATCGAACCAATTCTATAGCGAAGTGGATCATCTACAAGGAAAAGGGTAATATCAGACATTATTACAATGTAAAGGACTAATTAAAATAAGTAAAAAATAAAGGCTTGATAGCCTTTATTTTTTATTATTATGATATAATTATTGGTAGAATTATATGAGGTGATACTATGTTAAAAATTAATTTTGATGATTACTACAGAATACTGCTAAATGACTTTGAAGAACAAATTTTAAATATCCATGATAAAATGGAAAAACTGAAAAATGATTCTAACCAATATCTTGGTTGGATCGACTACATTACAGATAATAAAGAAGAAATAACAAAGGCCAAGGTACTAGGAGAAAAGCTAAGAATATATAAAAAGCTAGTAGTTGTGGGTATAGGCGGTTCATTTTTAGGAGCAAAAAGCTTTTATGATATATTAAAGGACAGGATAGATACTCAAGGCTGTGAACTTGTATTTATTGGCAATAACATATCAGGTAACTATCTAAAACAGATACTTGAAGATTTGGAAAAGTCTGATTTTGCAGTAAATGTTATTTCTAAATCAGGAGGAACACTCGAACCCGCTATTGCCTTTAGAATGGTAAAGGATCTTTTAGAAAAAAAGTATGGTCAGGAAGCCAAAGAAAGGCTGATAGTTACTACTGATCCCGTAAGTGGAAACCTGAGAAAGCTTGTGGGTTCAACTGGTTATGAAACTCTGGCGATACCAGGCAATGTAGGAGGAAGATACTCTATATTTACTCCAGTAGGTTTGTTGCCATTGGCTGCAGCAGGCATAGATGTAGACGAGCTAATTGCAGGAGTTGAAGCAGGTAAAAATGATTTTGATAGAAGAAGTACTGATAATTTAGCCTATCAGTATGCTTTGGCCAGACAACTGGCAGAAGCTAAAGGTAAATATATCGAAATCTATACAGCTTATGACCCTACTTTAAGTTACTATATGGAATGGCTAAAGCAGCTGTATGGAGAAAGTGAAGGTAAAGATGGCAAGGGAATCTATCCTATGAGTGTCATAAACACCAGAGATTTACATTCTTTAGGACAATTTATCCAGGAAGGCAGACAAAAACACTTTGAAACTATTTTGTGGTTTGAAGAAGATAAGAAAATTAGCTTTAACAGTTATGAAAATGATTTTGATTCATTAAATTTCCTTGCTGGAACCAGTATTGATATGATCAATAGAAAAGCTATGGAAGGTACCAGACAAGCTCATAAAAATGGTGGAATACCAAATATTTTAATAGAGGTAAAGGAGTTGTCAGCAAAAAGCCTTGGCTATCTTAGCTACTTTTTCATGAAAGCCTGTGGAATGACTTGTTATCTTTTAGGAGTAGAGCCATTTAATCAGCCTGGAGTAGAAGAATACAAAAAAGAAGTAAAAAAATTATTAAAGGAATTAAATTAAATAATGTTTAAAAATGCCAAAGATGTTGAAGAATATATATATAGTTCCTATGTAAACAGGTATCCAAATATTCCTAAGGGTGATGATGTTTTCTCCAGAAATCCCCATTTAACAAGAATGTTGTTAGATGATTTAGGTGGAGTAGATAAAAAGCAAAAAAACATTATGATAACCGGAAGTAAGGGTAAAGGATCTTTATCTGTGATCCTGGCAAAAATTCTTGAAGGACATGGCTTGAAAGTAGGTCTATTTACTAGCCCGCATTTAAGAGACTACAGGGAAAGAATAAGAATAAATGGCCAGGGAATAAGCGAAGAAGGACTTATAGAATTAGGAAACAGAATAAAGCCGTACTATGATAAAATAGAACATTCATTGCCTCCTCATAAATATATAGGACCAGTAGGTGCTACAGCAGCAATAGCTATGTCCTATTTCTATGAGCAGAAAACAGATATCAATGTTGTGGAGTGTGGCAGAGGTGCCAGATATGATGATGTTAACCAAATACATGGCTTTATTGGAGGCATCAATAAAATATTTTTGGAACATGTAGGTCCATTAGGCTATACCATTGATGATGTAGCCCATCACAAGGCAGGGTTGATTAAAAAGTGGATGAGGGCAGTATATTCTGCTGAGCAAACTAAATATCCTGATCTGATATTAAGGTATGAAGTAAGGAAATTTGAAATACCCTTATTCATATATAATCAGGACTTCTATAGCTATGATGTTAGCTTGGAAAATGATGGCACTCATTTTAGTGTTAAAACTAAATTTGGAGAATATAAAAACCTGGTTCTATCCTTGCTTGGCAAGCACCAAAGTGAGAATGCTGCTTTGGCTATCGCTATAGCAGAAGGAGCCTTAGGGAAAGAACTTAATAATCAAATTTTGATCAAGGTTTTGAAAAATATAAGATGGCCAGGAAGAATGGAAATAATCAACCAAAAACCACTTGCTATATTAGATGGTTGTATCTCAGTTGAATCTTTTCTTGAAGTAAAAGGTGTAATAGATTTTCTGGACTATAAAAATCTAATTTCTATAGTGGCAATACCTATGAATAAAGACTATTTAGGCGTCCTGAATGAGCTGGGAAAATATGGTGGAAAAGTAATAATGACTCATGCCAGAAATGATTACTTGAAATTTTCAGAAGAACAAGTTGCTGAAGCGGCAAAAATATATACAATAACTTTCATCAAAGATGTAGATGAAGCCTTAAAATATGGACAACAAATTCAAGGGGATAAAGATTTACTACTTTGTCTTGGAACACAATCTTTTATAAAGGATACAAAAATTTATCTTAATGAAGATACTTTAAATATTTAAGGAGACATAATGAACGAGATACAAAATAAAATCTTAAAATTAAAAAAAGAAAAAAATGCTTTGATTTTAGCTCACTATTATCAAACTATAGATATTCAGGAAGTTGCAGACTTCGTTGGTGATTCATTTGAACTAGCTAAAATAGCACAGAAGGCTGAAGAGCCTTTAATAGTTTTATGTGGAGTAAGATTTATGGCTGAAAGCGCCAAAATACTTAATCCTGATAAAAAAGTCTTATTGCCTAATAAGGATGCAGGTTGTCTGATGGCAGACATGATCACTCCTTCCGATGTGATCAAAATGAAAGAAGAGCATCCAGATGCTGCTGTAATGTGTTATGTCAACTCTACTTCAGAAACCAAAACTCATTGTGATATTTG
This sequence comes from Fusobacteriota bacterium, assembly GCA_022615965.1. GTDB lineage: Bacteria > Bacillota > TC1 > TC1 > TC1 > WTXA01. Next base: position 218,646 of record JAKEGG010000007.1, on the reverse strand, counting down.
TTGCACCTCATCATCGGCAGTCAAAATTGCCAAGGCTCTGAAAGAAAAAGAAATTATTTTTATTCCTGATCGTAATCTTGGATCATTTGTAGCAGAACAGGTACCAGAAAAAGAATTTTATTTCTACCGTGGATTTTGTCCTATTCATAATGTTGTAAGAGATGAAGAAGTAGCTTCTGCCAGGAAAAAATATCCTGATGCTTTGGTACTTGTCCACCCTGAGTGTAACAAGGCTGTGAGAGATGCAGCTGATTATGTTGGTAGTACATCAGGTATTATTAAATATGTTCAGGAATCTCCATGTAAAGAGTTTATTATTGGTACAGAAATAGGCGTAGTTGAAAGAATAAATAAGTATTTAGAAGGTAAAATCGCATATCTTTTATCAACTCATTTAAGTTGTGTCAATATGAAAAAAACTAAAATTGGAGATGTGCTTAATGCCTTAACCAATGAAGAGGAAAATATTGAACTGGATCAGGAAATCATGAATAAAGCTCGTTTTACCTTGGAAAGAATGGTAAATATTAAGTAATGAGAAGATATTTGGATATAAGTAATGTCAACTACAGTGGCAAGAAATTTGATGTATTGATAATTGGTGCAGGAATAGCTGGACTCTATGCAGCCTTAAACCTTGATGCCAAACTATCTTGTTGCTTGATAACCAAGGAAAGTATAGATATATCCAGTTCCTGGCTGGCACAAGGAGGCATTGCAGCGGCGATCTCAGAAGGAGACCTGCCTCAATATCACTTTGATGATACAATCGCTGCAGGTGCAGGCTTAGTCAATGAAGAGGCAGTAAGGATTTTGGTTGAAGAAGGACCAGAAGATATCATGAGACTTAAAAGTTGGGAGGTTCCTTTTGATTTAGATGATGAAGGAGAACTGATGATCACCAGAGAAGGTGGTCACAGACGTAGAAGGATAGTTCATGCCCATGGTGATGGCACAGGCAGGGAAACAATAAAAGCCCTTGCTAGACTGGTGGCGGAAAAGGAAAACATAACCTTTTTACCAAACACCTTTTTATTTGATTTAGTAACAAAAGGTCAAAAGGTCAAAGGTATTTTAATTGGCGATAAAAACAAAAAAGAATTTATCAGGTCAAATAATGTGATACTATGTACTGGCGGCAGCGGCCAGATTTACTTACATACGACTAATCCTGGTATAGCTACAGGAGATGGATTAGGCGCAGCTTTGAGAGCAGGTGCCAAGCTTCAAGATATGGAGTTTGTACAGTTTCATCCTACAGGTTTATATATTGAAAATAATAAAGGTAGATCTTTCTTGATATCTGAAGCTGTACGCGGGGAAGGTGGTATTTTAAGAAATATCAGAGGCGAGGCTTTCATGGAAAATAAACATGAACTTAAAGATCTTGCCCCAAGGGATGTTGTGGCTAGATGTATTCTGGCTGAAATGAATAATACGAAGTCAAAATTTGTTTATTTGGATATAACCAAGAAATCAAAGGAATACTTATCAAAGAGATTTCCTACAATTTATGGTGAATGTTTAAACCAGGGCTATGATATGAGTAAAGACTATATTCCTGTATGCCCGGTCCAACACTATATGATGGGAGGAATAAAAACTGATCTTCAAGGTAGAACTAATATTATAGGATTATTTGCATGTGGTGAGGTTGCCAATACAGGAGTTCATGGTGCTAACCGTCTGGCATCAAATTCTATTTTAGAATGTTTGGTTTATTCCAGAAGAATAGCTCAGTATCTAAATTCGGATTGTAGGGATTTGATTGATGAGTATAGAATTGATAAATCCAAAAAGGAATATGAGAAGGATCATTTTGATGTTAATAAAGAAAAAATAATCTTAAAAGAACTAATGACTAAAAATGCAGGTGTGGTAAGAAATAGGGCAAACATGGAAAAAGCTCTAATAAAACTGGAAAAAATGAAAGATAAGCTTATAAATTTAACAATTTCATCAAAGGAAAGAGCCGAGCTATATAATATGTGCTTTGTGGCAATGGAAATTCTTAAAAGCGCAATTAAAAGAAAAAAAAGCATAGGTGCTCATTATAGGGAGGATTAAATGTATAACGACATGTTAAAAAACATAATCAGCAGTGCTTTAAGGGAAGATATTGGCTATGGAGATATTACCTCAAATTTATGTATTGACAGCAATATGATGGCAGAAGCTATTTTTTTAGCTAAAAATACTGGCATAATATCTGGAATAGAAGTTGTAAAAGAAGTCTTTAGACAGGTAGATGAAAATGTCTTAGTTGACTTTCAGGTGAAAAATGGACAGAGAGTAAATAAGGGTGATATCATAGGTCAAGTTAAGGGTACGGCAAGAAGCCTTCTGGCAGGTGAGAGAGTAGCCTTGAATTTTTTACAGCATCTATCAGGCATTGCTACCAAAACTGCTGGACTTAAAGATATGGCCAATGATAGTTCAGTTAAAATTGTTGATACCAGAAAAACAACTCCAAACCTAAGGGTTTTAGAAAAAGAGGCTGTACGACATGGTGGTGGAGTAAATCATAGGTTTTCACTTGATGATGGCATCCTTATTAAAGATAATCATATCAAAGGAGCAGGAGGTATTGGTAAAGCTATTTTATTGGCCCAAAAAAGTGCCCCACATACTTTAAAAATTGAAGTAGAGGTAAGTGACCTGGCGGGTGTCAAAGAGGCCTTAGAATATGAAGCAGATGTAATCTTGCTAGATAACATGGACCTTGAAATGATGGCAGAAGCAGTTAAGTTGATTGATGGTAAGGCTTTAGTAGAAGCTTCAGGAAATATGGCTGACAAGGATTTACAGGCTATAGCTAAAATTGGAGTAAACATCATATCTATTGGAGGACTTACAAACTCTGTTGAATCAATGGATATTAGCATGAAATTCAAATAGTTTACAACTTAATAATTGACAATAAGTTAAACTTTATATAAAATATTAAAGTAGAATAGCTAAGAATAGGAAGAGTAGATATCTGGAGCTATATAGAGAAGAGGTGTTGGTGGAAATCCTCTAAGATAGGATATTGAAGGTAGCCTAGGAGCTGTAAAAATGAAATAGCAGTAGTTTTTACCGGGAGAGCCCGTTATAGCAATAGTAAAAAATAAGGTGGTACCGCGATCCGTCGCCCTTTGGGTGATGGATTTTTTTTGTAGGAGGAAAGAATAAATGGAAAGTAAATACAACCCTCAATTAGTAGAAAAAAAATGGTATAAAATTTGGGAAGACTCAGGCTACTTTCATCAGGAAGTTGATGAAAGCAAAAAGCCGTTCTCAATTGTTATGCCACCTCCAAATGTAACAGGTCAGCTACATTTAGGACATGCAATGGATAATACACTACAGGATATCATAGTTAGATATAAAAGGATGGCTGGGTTTAATACAGTTTGGATACCTGGTACTGATCATGCAGGTATTGCAACTCAGGCAAAGGTTGAGGAACAGATAAAGACTGAAGGTTTTACTAAATATGATTTAGGTAGAGAAAAATTCTTGGAACGTGTCTGGGAATGGAAAGAAAAATATCATGAAAGAATAGCTAGCCAGTTAAGACTCCTCGGTAGCAGTTGTGACTGGGAAAGAGAAAGATTCACCATGGATGAAGGCTGTTCCCATGCAGTCAAGGAAGTATTTAAACAGCTTTATGACAAAGGGTTGATCTATCGTGGAGAATATATGGTCAACTGGTGCCCAAGCTGTCATACAACTATTTCTGATATAGAGGTGGAACATAGTGATAAGAAAGGTAATTTATGGCATATCAAATATCAGGTAGAAGATTCTGATGAATATATCACCATAGCTACAACCAGACCAGAAACTTTATTAGGAGATTCTGCAGTTGCCATTAGCAAGGATGATGAAAGGTTTAGGAAATATTTAGGCAAGAATCTTATTCTGCCAATTGTAGGTAGAAGAATACCTTTGATAGAAGATGAATATGTAGAAAAAGAATTTGGTACTGGAGCTGTGAAAATCACACCTAGTCATGATCCAAATGACTTTGAAATTGGTAAAAGACATAACCTTGAACATTATGTGGTAATTGATAAAGAAGGTAAAATGACTGGAGATGTTGGTCAATATCTAGGTATGGATAGATACGAATGTCGAGAAGCCATAGTAGAGGAGCTTAAAAAGGAAGGTCTATTGGTTAATATTGAAGAATACAGCCATTCAGTAGGCTGCTGTTACCGCTGTGATTCAGTAATTGAACCTTTGGTTTCTAAACAATGGTTTGTCAAGATGGAGCCTTTAGCTAAAGCCGCAGTTGAAAAGGTAATGTCAGGAGAAAGCAGCTTCATACCTGAAAGATTTACCAAAGTCTATCTGAGCTGGATGGAAAATATCAGAGACTGGTGTATTTCAAGACAACTATGGTGGGGACACAGGATACCTGTATATTATTGCGAAAGCTGTGGTCAGGTAATCTGTGAAACAACAGATGTTCATAAGTGTCCAAATTGTCAATCAAATCAGATAATGCAGGATCCAGATGTATTAGATACTTGGTTCAGTTCAGCATTATGGCCATTTTCAACCTTAGGATGGCCAGAAAAAACAAATGAACTTGAACATTTTTATCCTACCAGTGTTTTAGTTACAGGCAGAGATATAATATTTTTCTGGGTAGCCAGAATGCTTTTTATGGGGATAGAGTTTATGAAGGAAGTGCCATTTGATGATATATTTATCCATGGACTGATTTTAGATGAACAAGGTCGTAAAATGAGTAAATCACTTGGCAATGGCATAGATCCTTTAGAAATAATTGAACATTATGGAGCCGATACCTTGAGATATATGTTAGTAACTGGCAATACACCAGGAAACGATATAAGGTTCCACATGGGCAGACTTGAGGCAATTAGAAATTTCTGTAATAAGGTATGGAATGCCTCAAGATTTGTAATTATGAATCTTGAAGGCTATAAAAAGGAAAAAATTGATTTAAGAACTGTTTCTTTAGCTGATAAATGGCTGCTAAATGAATATAATAAGACTATTGAATTAGTTACTGAAAATATTGATAAGTACGAACTGGGAATCGCTGCTGATCATATATATGAGTTTATCAGAAATTGTTTTTGTGACTGGTATATTGAAATTGTCAAAGATACCCTATATAAAGGTAAAACGGAGGATATTAGCAGAGTAAGAAACATTATGGTTGAAGTATTAGATGGGATTTTAAGCCTGTTACATCCTTTCATGCCTTTTTTAACTGAAGAAATATGGCAGAATATTCCTCATCAAGGTGAAACAATAATGCTGAATAATTGGCCAGCTATCAATGAAGATTATTGGTTTAAAGAAGAAGCTGCTGGTATGGAAATGATTATGGATAGTATTAGAATAATCAGAAATATCAGGGCAGAAATGAATGTACCTGTAAGTAAAAAAACTTCTTTAAATATTTATGCCAAGGATGAATATAAATCATTAGGAGAATCAGGAATAGAGTATTTAAAGAATCTAGGAAAAGGCAGTGAAGTTAATATTTGTAATTTTACTGATAAGAGATCTGAAAATTCTGCAATGGGAGTAAATGAAGCTTTTGAAATATTTATTCCTCTAGAAGGACTTATTGATTTAGAAGAAGAAAAGGGAAGACTGACCAAAGAATTAGAAGAACTGGTTTTTGAAATAAAAAGATTAGAGGGAAAACTAGGAAATGAAAAATTCGTTAGTAATGCTCCTCTAGCAGTTGTTGAAAAGGAAAAAGAAAAATTAGCCATGTATCAGGAAAAATATGGAAAAGTTAAGGACAGGCTGGACAAAATCTAATGAATGATTATGAGAAAACCATTAAATATCTTGAGGAATTAAATAAGTTTGGCTGGAAGCCTGGTCTTGAGAGAATAGAAAAGCTTTTAAATCTCCTGGGCAATCCACATCAGGGTATTAAATATATCCATGTGGGAGGAACAAATGGCAAAGGATCAGTAACTGTCAGCTTAACTAAAATTCTTACAGAACAAGGTTATAAGACTGGTCAATATATTTCTCCTGAGTTATTTGATATCAGGGAAAGAATTCAAATTAATGGTAGGTGGATTCCTGAGCCAAAACTAATTGAATATGTATTATTGATTCAAGAAAAAACTGCCATTATGGCTGATATGCAGATGGAAGGTCCAACAAATTTTGAGGTTTGGACAGCCTTGGCCTTTCTTTATTTCCAGGAAGAAAATGTAGATTTTGCAGTCATTGAGGTAGGTCTTGGGGGAGAAATCGATTCGACTAATGTTATTGATCCTTTGTTATCGATCATCACTAATGTAACTATGGACCATAAGGATTATTTAGGAGCTACTGTAGAGGAAATAGCCAAGGTGAAGTCAGGAATAATCAAAAAAGGCAGAACAATTATCACAGGTAGCCAGGATGAAAAGGTTATCCAGATATTAATGAAAAAAGCCAATGAATTAGAAAGTAGACTATTAATATATAATCAAGATTTTACGACAGAAGAAATAAGTCTAGAACCACAAATGACTAAGTTTATATTTAATAATAAGAATCTTGAACTTAATGTAGAATACTCCCTAACCGGATTACACCAATTAAATAATGGTGCTTTAGTCATAGAAGCTATTTGCTGTCTGATGGAATTAGGTTATCAGATAGATATCAATAAGTTAGTTTATACTATGAAAAAAATATCGTGGCCAGGTAGATTAGAGTTACTAACTTATCAAGGGAAAAAGGTGCTTCTTGATGCTGCACATAACCTCGATGGTGCTAAAAGCCTGGCTTATGCTTTAAAAAATATATATTGTTATGAAAATTTGATTATGATAATTGGTATTTTAGCAGATAAAGACAGAAAAGCTATGATTGATATGATTGGTCCCCTGGCTCATAAGGTTATTGTTACCAAGCCTAATAACGATCGCGCAGCTGGTTTTGAAAAAATAGCAGAATATTTCCAGCCATATGCAACAGAGATAATAATTGAAGAAGATGTATTTAAAGCCCTATCTAAAGGTATCGCACTTACAGGAGCTGGAGACCTATTATGTATAGCTGGTTCTATCTACATGCTTAAGGATATTAGAAAAATATTTAATTAATGTAAAATAATTATGGTTTCACATAAATTGACCTCCTGCTTGAGAATTACTTTGAAGCAGGAGGATATTTTTATGAAAAAGAAAAAAATAAAGGATATGCCTAACAGGCTAAGACCAAGAGAAAGAAGTCTAGATGTAGGATTCAGCAATATCTCTGACCAAGAATTGCTGGCAATATTGCTAAGAAATGGTTATAGAGAACATACCTCTATAGATGTTGCAATCTCCTTATTGAATAAATATGGGAGTATAGTAAATATCAGTAAACTTGAGGTAGATGAATTATGTTCAATCAAAGGAATAGGCAAAGATAAAGCTGTTACGATTTTAGCTGCTTTTGAACTTTCAAGAAGAGGAATCAGTGGTAATGGGGAGAAAATCATCATCAAGTCATCTAAAGATGCATCTTTAGTACTAGAAGAAAATTTAAGGGGCTTGAGCAAGGAGCATTTTCAGATATTGATGCTTAATACAAAAAATTACCTTATTGGCATAGAAACTGTTTCCATAGGTAGTCTTAATTCTTCTATTGTTCATCCGAGAGAATTATTTAAAACAGCAATAAAAAAAAGTGCTGCTGCAATTATATTGGCTCATAATCATCCTAGTGGTGATGCATCACCTAGCCAGGAAGATATAGAAGTTACTAAAAGGATAAAGAGTGGAGGTAATCTTTTAGGAATTGACGTTTTAGACCACATAATTATAGGTGAAAACAGCTATTATAGCTTCAAAGAGGAAAAAATTCTATAAAAATATTTTATAATCCCATTTATTATGATACAATATAAAATGATATGTTGTATCAAATTGAAGGAGTGTATAATGTTTGGATTTAATTTTGGAGTAAAAGATCTTGGTATTGATTTAGGTACTGCAAATATATTGGTATATGTGAGAGAAGAAGGTGTTGTTATGCAGGAGCCTTCTGTAGTTGCTGTTGATACAGTAACTAAAGAAATTCTGGCAGTTGGAGAAGAAGCTAAAAGAATGATAGGAAGAACTCCTGAGAAAATAGTGGCTATCAGGCCATTAAAAGATGGAGTTATAGCTGATTTTGATGTAGCTCAGGCTATGTTGAGATATTTTATAGATAAAGCCAGAGGAAGATTTAGTTTCTTTAAGCCTGTGGTTGTAGTAGGTGTACCTTCAGGAGTAACACCAGTAGAGGAAAGAGCAGTGAAGGAAGCTGCCTTACAAGCAGGGGCTAAAGAAGTACAATTGATAAAAGAACCGATGGCAGCTGCTATTGGAGCAGGTCTTCCTGTAGAGGAAGCTACTGGTAACATGATTGTTGACATTGGTGGTGGCACTACTGAGGTGGCTATCATTTCCCTTGGTGGAATAGTAACAGATAAGTCTATCAGAGTTGGTGGAGATGCTATGGATCTATCAATTATCAACTTTTTAAAGAAAAAATACAATTTGTTGATTGGTGATAGGACAGCTGAAGAAATAAAAATCAATTTTGGCAGCGCCTATTTCCTTGATTCCCCAGAAGATATTGAAAAAAAAATGGCAAGATATAGTGTCAGAGGCAGAGACATGCTGGAAGGACTACCAAAAACTATAGAAATAACTGGTGATGAAGTAAGGGAGGCTTTAGAAGAGCCTTTAGCAAGAATAGTGGAATGTGTAAGATATTGTCTTGAGCACACTCCACCGGAACTTTCTTCAGACCTGATAGATAGAGGTATCGTTTTAGCAGGAGGAGGCTCAAAGTTATATGGATTGGACAGATTGATCAGAGATGTAACTGCTATGCCTGTATATGTTGCCGAGGAACCATTGTTAGCAGTAGCAAAAGGTACAGGAATAGTCGTAGAAAATCTGGCTGGTTGGAGAAAAGTATTAGGTCATGATAGGTAAATATGAGGAATAATTCTGTAAATAATAGTTCTAACAGAACAAAAATACTAATTGCTGTTGGTATAATAATTATAGTAATTATTATCAGAATAACCAGCAATAATACATTAGGTCTTGCACCAGTAGAATCCTTTATGAAACAGATGCTTTATCCGGTTCAGGAGGTTTCAAATAATACTAGTACAGGAGTAGTCTATTTTCTGAAGGGACTTGTTGACTATAAAAAGGTCAAGGAAGAAAATGATAGCTTAAAAGAAGAAGTTGGCAGGCTGGAAACCTTTAATAGTGAGCTGTTGCAGTATAAGGTTGAAAATGATGAGTTGAAAAAACTCCTTCAGATTCAACAGCAAAATACAGATCTAGTAATGGTAAATGCTGAGGTAATAGGCAGGAGCATCAAGGATTGGTATAAGACAATTACAGTTAACAAAGGACAGACCAGTGGTATTCAGGTCAATATGCCAGTTGTTAATTCAAGTGGTTTTATTGGTAAGGTAACAAATGTAACCAAATCTACAGCAGAAATAACTTTATTAACAGACCCTAAATATGGAGCTATTACTGTAGTCACTACGGAAACTGGTTATCCTGGAATTTTATTGGGAGATGAAACTAATCAAGGAACACTGCAGATGATCCAGATACCTGCTAATGCAAATATCATGGAAGGTTATGAGGTGGTTACCTCAGGCTTAGGTGATTTAACCTTTAAAAACTTAAGAATAGGCAAAATAAAAAGTATTACCAACAGTTCTGATGGTTTAATGAAGAAAGCGATTGTAGAACCATATGCAAATTTTAATAATATTAATTTTGTTTCTATAATTATAAAGCAAGAAATTAAGCCGGTAACACAGACACCAGTGGAAACAACTGATCCACAAAATGCTGAAACTCAATAGTAAAGGAATTACCTTTAGGAATATTTTATGAAGACTATATATTATATACTATACACATTACTAATTTGCCTCGCTATAATTATCGAGGCTACTTTTTTTTCTAATATCAAACTATTTGGAGGCATGGCTGATCTTGTTTTGGTCATACTAATATCTTTGACCTTTTTTTTAAAAAGAGAAGATTTGCTTTTGGCCTTTATTATAGCTGGAGTCCTGATGGATCTATATATAGGTCAGATGATTGGAAGTCACATATTAGCTTTCGGTATAATAATATTATTGATCAATAGATATTCAAAAAGAATGATCAGGGAAAATATTATTATTGCTTTACTTATAATATTTTTAAGCTCAATTATATATTATCTGGTAATGGGTGTTTTACTGCTTTTTGTGGGGAAAGGCTACTATGTAAATTTGATATTTATTAAAAATGCCTTATTCTCCAGCATCTATAACCTTTTGTTAGGTTTAATAATATACCCACTTACTTATTTGATTTTCCATAGAATAAACAAGGAGATACAATGAATCAAAAAAAGAGCGCTCATGTTAATATCAGCTTTTATCTAATAATTTTTTTAGCTATTTTTTTAATATTAGCAATCAAACTTTTTCAATTACAAATTATCAATGGCCAAAAATATAAAACTCAGTCATCAAGCAATAGTATGAGGCTAATCAATCTGCCAACAAAAAGAGGAGATATCTTAGATATAAATGGTAAGGTTTTAGCGACGTCCATACCAATTGCTTCCATTATTTTGGATACAAATGCTGCTCAAGGTGATCAAAAACTTACTATATATAACTTAGCCACTTTGTTGACTCCTTTAGGTTACAACGAAGAAAAAATATATTCAGTAATCGAAGAAGCCAATAAAAAGGGAATTTATGGTGATGTAGAAATAATCAAGATACATTACGATCAAAGTACCGGAGCTGAAATAATTGGTAAGTTTTATGAAAGAGCAAATATTTTACCAGCAGCTTCAGTAAATATAATACCTACAAGATATTATCCTGAAGGAACAGTTCTAGGAAATACCATCGGCTATGTAGGGAATATCAGCAAGGAAGAATATGCTGGAAATGAAAATATTTATTCTTTAAATGATATAGTTGGAAAAGCTGGACTGGAAAAATCACTGGAAGTATTTAAACAGCAAGGTACTGATATCAAAGGTCTCCTTGGTACAAAGGGGATACAACAGGTAGAAATCGATAGTTTAGGCAAAACTGTTGCAGTTAAGTCTACAGAGAATAACTCTATACCAGGTGATAATTTTCAGCTGACTATCAACCTGGAACTACAAAAAGCCCTGGAATCATCTCTTGATGCACAGATAGCTTCCTCGGTTGCAGTTAATCCAAAGGCAGGAGCGGGAGCTGCTATTGCATTCAATCCTAATACCGGAGAAATATTAGCTATGGCCTCAAAACCAGATTTGAATCCAAATGACTTTGTTGATGGTATCTCAGAAAATGAGTACAAATATTATTTTGAAAATACCAAAGCACCATTAGTAAATAAAGTTATAAGCGATGCCTATCCACCTGGTTCTACCTTCAAAATGATTACTGCATTTTCAGCCTTACATTATGCTGGCCTGACTCCAGATGTACATATTAATTGTACTGGTGAATGGAGAGACAATATCAAATGTACAGGAATTCATGGTGAAACTGCATTATTAGAAGGAATCAGGGTATCATGTAATTCATATTTCCAAGGTATAGCTGAAATGGCCGGAATTGAAAATATTGATAAAACTTCAATACAATTTGGTTTAGGAGTAGATCCAGGCTTTTCTGACATGCAAGGTGTAACTAAAGGTTTTTTACCATCACCTGCCTCAAAAGCAAGCTTTGAAAAAAATTATCTAGAAGGGATTATTGCTCAGATAAATGAACAGACCTCAATTGAAATTGTACAAGTAAATTCTGATAGCACCTTATCCAGCAGTGCTAAAAAGGAAAAAATTGAAATCCTGGAACAAAACAAAGAATTGGCAATAGCTAAAGCTGAAAAATACTATGAAGAAAACAAAGAATGGTATATCCATGACACTGACCTTGTATCCATTGGACAGGGCTTGAATAACTATAGTATTCTACAGTTAGGGGAATATATATCAACCATAGCAAATGGTGGAACAAGGTATAAGCCTACCATTATCAAAAGTGTCACAACAGCAGATGGAAAAAGTAAATATGAGGTTAAACCAATTGTATTAAATAAAGTTGAGATAACCTTAGATGAGATCAATCTAGTTAAAGAAGGTATGAAGCTGGTTACTACCTCAGGTACAGCCAGCAGTGTCTTTAGATCCAGCGGTTTATCTGTAGCTGGTAAAACAGGAACTTCTGAAACTGGAAGAGCAGGTGATGATCCGGAGAAAAATGATTATCATGGTTTATTTGTAGGTTATAGTCCTGTGGATAATCCTGAAATAGCAGTAGCAGTAATCATTGAATATGGAAAGAACAGTTCAAACTCTGCAGCTTATGTAGCTAAAGATGTAATGGAAGCATACTATAGTATGAAAGGAGAATAAATGAACAGAGATTTATGGAAAAAAGCAGATTGGATATTTTTAGCTTTAACTTTGGGTCTGGCTTTGATGGGCTTTATATTAAGCTTTTCAACTGGTCAGGGACTAACTGATAATCTTGTCTTGAAGACAGGTATATATATTGCTTTAGGTATGTTAGGCTTATTCTTTATAGCATCTATAGATTACAATAAGTATAAAGAAATTGAAAAACCTCTTTACTTTATAATGATACTGATATTAGTTTTGGTATTGATATTTGGTAAAGAAATATATGGTGCGAAAAACTGGATATATATCGGTCCATTTAGCATTCAGCCATCTGAGTTCAGTAAAATATTTTTCATTTTAGTCTATGCTAATTACCTAACCAGGCATTATGAAAACGATGGATCATTTAAGAATATCTTTTCAGCCTTGTTATATGCGGTACCTCCTTTGATCCTGATACTTTTAGAACCAGATATGGGTACAACTTTGGTATTCATAGCAATAATCTTTGGGATGTTATTTTCTTCTACATATAATAAGAAATATCTGGCGATAATATTTTTTGGGGCCTTGGGGATTATTGTACTTTGGATTTTTTTGCATCTTACCATAGGTTTGCCTATACCCTTAGATGAATACCAGATACAAAGATTTACAGTATTTCTTAATCCATATAAAGATGGACAAAATGGACTAGGAGCAGGCTACAATATTATTCAGGCAACCATTGCTGTAGGATCAGGTGGTCTAAGTGGCAAAGGATTTTTAAATGGTACTCAGGTCAATCTACTGCCTGTAAAGGAATCTGACTTTGCCTTTTCAGTAGTGGGTGAAGAATTTGGCTTTATTGGATCTTTGGTCCTGATAATAGTTTTCTTCTTGTTTTTGCTTAAGGCACTGAAAATTGCTCATGAATGTCTTGATCATTATGGATATTTAGTAACCATAGGCTTTATCAGTATGTTTTTATTCCATATTGTAGAAAATATCGGTATGAATTTAAGTTTAATGCCAGTAACAGGGATACCGCTGCCTTTTATTAGTGCAGCTGGGAGTAATTTGCTAGTAAGTTTTATTGCTTGTGGAATAATATTAAATATTAGTATGCAAAGAACAAAAGTTATATTTTAGGAGAATCAATGGATATCAGACAAGTAATCACAGATAAAATATTGGCACAGGTTGATAAGCCAGGGAGATATATTGGAGGTGAATGGAACAGCGTTGTGAAGGAAAAAGATCAATCACAATGTCAGATTGCCTTTTGTTTTCCTGATGTATATGAGGTAGGCATGTCCCATTTAGGCTTACAGATTCTATATGGACTAATTAATGAAACGACACCATACGCTATGGAAAGAGTTTTTATGCCTTGGCCGGATATGTATCAAAAAATGGAGGAGAACAAAATTCCCCTCTATTCATTAGAGAGCTTTAGGCCGCTAACAGAATTCCCGTTGATTGGCTTTACTCTACAATATGAAATGAGCTATACCAATATACTTGCCATGTTAAAATTAGCTGGTATTCCTCTTAGAAATAAGGATAGGGAAAATGATGATTACCCATTGATTATAGGTGGAGGTCCTTGTAGTGTTAATCCTGAGCCTATAGCACCATTTTTCGATTTATTTTTAATAGGAGATGGAGAAGAAGCCTTAAAAGCAATCATGACAGTTACTGCCAATTATTTGAAACTGGGTAAAATAACAGATAAACAAAATCTTTTAAAAGAGCTATCAATGATAAGAGGGGTCTATGTACCAAAAGACTATAAGGCAGAATATGATAATGCTGGCAAGTATATAGGGACCTACAATTTTAGTGATAGTAAGATTAAAGTTAAAAAAGCTTTAGTCAAAAATCTTGAAGAAAGTTACTACCCGACCAAGATAGTAATACCTTTTGTTGATGCTGTACATGACAGAATGATGTTAGAGGTTTTAAGAGGCTGCACTCATGGGTGCCGTTTTTGTCAGGCTGGGATGTATTATCGTCCAGTAAGAGAAAAATCAGTTAGACGACTTTTAACCATAAGTGAGTCTCTAGTACCAGCCAGTGGCTATGATGATATTTCTTTGACTTCCTTGAGTACGGCAGATTATACAGGGGTAGAAGAATTAGTTAAGCTCCTTATCCAAAGATATGAGGATAAAAAAATAAGTATTTCACTTCCATCTTTAAGAGTAGATACATTTTCTGTAAACCTGGCAAAAATGATTCAAAAGGTCAAAAAAACTGGATTTACTTTTGCTCCAGAGGCAGGTACTCAGAGAATGCGTGATGTAATAAATAAAGGGGTTACAGAAGAAGATCTTCTAGTATCACTAGAAGGCGCTTTTAATGCAGGTTGGGAGCGTGTCAAACTATATTTTATGATTGGTCTACCTGGAGAAACAGATGAAGATATTATGGGTATAATAAAATTAAGTAAAAAGGTTTTAAGCTTAGGTAGAAGTATTAGTAAAGGTAGAAATATTAAGGTAACAGTTAGTGTATCATCCTTTGTACCAAAGCCTTTTACTCCTTTTCAGTGGTTTGGTCAAAATTCCAGAGATGAACTAATAAGGAAACAAAATATACTAAAAGATTCATTAAGAGAGTTTGGCAAGGGATTGACTTTGAGCTATCACTATTCAGAACTAAGTGTTCTAGAAGGTATGTTGGCCAGAGGGGACAGAAAACTAGCTGACCTTTTAGAAGAGGTTCATAATTCTGGTTGTATGTTTGACAGCTGGGATGAATTTTTTGATAAAGATAAATGGGATAAGGCTTTCTTTAAATTAGGTATTGATCGAAGGTTTTATAGTGAAAGATTCTTTGACCTTGAGGACAACCTTTATTGGGATCATATTGACCTAGGAGTTAAAAAAAGCTATCTTTGGAATGAGTATCAAAAATCCAAAGAACAAAATATCACCAAAGACTGTCGTCTAGGTTGTACTGGTTGTGGGGTTTGCGTTGATGACATTAAAATGGACATAAAGGGGCAGTATCGTGGCTAATTATGTAATGGAATTTCAAGTTTTAGATAATATGGCTTATCTGTCACACCTTGAACTGATGAAGGTTTTTAGACAAGCTTTTAGAAGAAGTGGCTTAAAAGTTAGCTTTAGTGAAGGCTTTAATCCCCACATGAAGCTTTCTTTCGCTATTGCCAAAGGTGTTGGTCTTAAAAGCACAGGTGAACTTTTAGAAATCGAAGTTCAGGAAGATATTGATATTAATAAGTGTTTGTTTAGTATCAATAATTCTCTTCCTGAAGGATTAAAGATAAATATAATTAAAAATAAAGGTAGCAATAAGAAATCCTTAAGCGCGATGTTGAAAAAAGCTAGATACAGTCTTAGTGGAGATGAGGATACTCTGAATAGAGTATGGCATAAGTTAGAAGTAGAAGACATAATGGTACATGTTAAAACCAAGCGTAAGGAAGAAGTTAAAAATTTAAAGGAATATATTGCCTCTGTAGAAAAGGGTGACGGTAAGATCTTGATTACTGTTTTTGCAGGTAGTGAGAAAAATCTGAGAATAGAGTATTTATTAAATTATTTAAGTGAAAATATTACAGTAAAAAGAGAAAAATTGTTAAATGAGACTCAGGCAATAATTGATGAATTTTAAAAATAAGGAGGTTGATTATGAAATCAAAGTTTTTTTTCGGATTGATATTTATTCTGATAGGATTGGTGATTGCGTTAGAAAGTTTTAATGTTATTAGTGGACTTGGCTTAAACAACAAAATTATTATACCATCAATATTTTTATTGACAGGTATCCTTATCCTGGTTATAAAAAGAAATATTCTCCTTGGAGGTATGATTTCCTTGTTTGCGTCAATTAACCTAGCAGCCAACTGGTTTGAAGATTCTGGCAAGTTGATACTTCCTGGTGTCTTTATCATAATTGGTTTGGAAATAATCTTTGGTAGCTTATTTAAGAAAAATAAAAGTGGGGAAAAGTTATCCTCAAAAGAAGATAGGCTGGAAATTACAGCTATACTTGGAGGTGTTGAAAGAAAGATCATCAGCCAGGATTTTAAGGGAGGTAATATTTTAGCATTACTTGGTGGTGTAGAGTTGGATTTAACTGAAGTTATTTTTAAAGAGGATATAGTCTTGTATCTAAGCGCATATCTGGGTGGTATTGAGTTAAAGTTGCCAGCTGGAGCTAATATAAGAAGTGAGGTTAATGGTATTCTAGGTGGAGTTGAACTAAAAAACAAGCAAATACCAGTTGAAGGCTCCCTGGTTATTTATCTGAAAGGTACTGCTTTTATGGGTGGAATTGAAATTAACTAAGATGATTGATGTTTTTCCTTGCAAATGACAGGAAAAAATTATATAATTAATGAGTGTCGTTTGTAAACCCCATAAAAAAGGTTTAAATGATTATATCTACCTTGATAGGGAGTCTTAGGCGAAGGAGGTGCCGTATGTACGCAATAATTGAAAATGGTGGAAAACAATATAAAGTTGCTGAAGGAGATACTATTCAAATAGAAAAGTTATCTGTAGAAGAAGGTAGTGTTGTTACTGATTCTAAAGTTCTTTTGGTTTCTGATGATAATGGATTAAAAGTAGGCCAGCCATATGTTGATGGAGCAACTGTATCATTAAAAGTAGTTGCCCATGGAAAAGGCGATAAGGTTTTAGTTTATAAGTTTAAAGCTAAAAAGAACTATAGAAGAAAACAAGGTCACAGACAACCATATACTGAAGTTACTGTTGAAGGTATTTCACTTAGCTAATATAGGTGTATTATGGTAATAATCTCGATTTATAGAGATAAGGATAAAAATTGGCTGGGTTTTGAAGCTAAAGGCCATGCCACTTTAAATAATGATAGCGAATACGACTTGATTTGTTCAGCTATTTCTATGCATTTACAAACGATTGAATATAGTCTGGATAAAAAGAAAGTTAATATTTCTAAAACCAAAAAGGATGGTTATCTGAAGATTCTATTTCCAAAACAGGAAGAAAAACTGATAGCAGGTATCCAGGAGGTTTTTGAAAACGGTATAGAAATACTAGCAAAAAGCTATAAAAATTCTATTAAGATCCACAATAAGGAGGTGGAGGTTCATGTTTAAATTAGATTTACAACTATTTGCCCATAAAAAAGGACAAGGTAGTTCTAGAAATGGACGTGATAGTCATTCTAAAAGATTAGGTGTAAAAAGAAGCGATGGTACTACTGTAAAAGCAGGAAATATTTTAGTAAGACAAAGAGGCACTAAAATCCATCCTGGAATAAACGTAGGTATTGGAAAAGATGATACCTTGTTTGCTTTAATCGACGGAGTTGTACGTTTTGAAAGAAAAGGCAAAGACAAAAAGCAAGCAAGCATTTATGCAGCACAATAATTTATTTTGATAAACACTCCCTTTCCTGGGAGTGTTTTAACTTTAAGGAGCTAATTATGTTTTATGATAAAACAAAAATATATGTGAAGGCTGGAGATGGTGGTAACGGGATAGTATCTTTTAGAAGAGAAAAATATGTCCCTGAAGGCGGACCTAACGGCGGTGATGGTGGAAAAGGCGCTGATGTCTATATAGTAGGTGATAGAAACCTTGGAACGATGATAGACTTTAAGTACAAAAAACACTATAAAGGTGATAAAGGAGAAAATGGTAAAAGCAGCAATAAGCATGGTAAAAATTCAGCTGATGTTATGATAAAAGTTCCCTTAGGGACTATTATTAAAAATGAAGAAGGAGAAATAATTTCTGATATTACTGCTGATGGTCAAAAACTACTTGTTGCCAAAGGTGGAAGGGGTGGCAGAGGTAATGCCAGATTCCTGACCAATAAAAACAAGGAGCCTCGTTTTGCTGAAAATGGTGAACCAGGGGAAGAATTCTGGCTTAATTTGGAGTTGAAGCTTATTGCCGATGTTGGTTTGGCTGGTTATCCTAATGCTGGAAAATCAACCTTGATCAGCAGTTTATCAAGAGCTAAACCTAAAATTGCTGACTATCCATTTACAACTTTAGAACCTCACTTAGGTGTGGTCGAGGTTGGAGATGATAGCTTTGTGCTGGCTGACATCCCAGGCTTGATTGATGGTGCCAGCCAAGGTGTTGGTTTAGGACATGACTTTTTAAAACATTTAGAAAGAACAAAAATAATTATTCATCTAATTGATGGGGCTAGTTTTGAAAGAAATATGTATGATGAATACATGAATATCAATAAAGAGCTTACTCTTTTCAGTAAGGAACTTTCAGAAAAAAAACAGATAATCGCAGTTAATAAAGTAGATATTCCTGGAGTAAAGGAAAAGGCAGAAGAATTTATTAGTCAACTGAGAAAAGATGGCAATCAGGAAAAGGTTTTCTTGATTTCAGGAGTTACTAAGGAAGGAATAAAGGAACTAGCTTATGAAGTTTTAACTCTTGTTAATGCTATAGAAGTACCCGTGCTTTATAAAGAAGAACATAAAGTGACAACATTAAAAGAAAACCCAATCAATATTGAAATAGAGGATGGTGTTTTCGTTGTTACAGGACCTGATGTATATCGCATCTATAAAATGGCTTATCTGGCTAGTGACGAAGGTCTAATGCGCTTTCATAGAGCTTTGGTTAGTATAGGTGTGGATAGGATGTTAAAAGAAGCAGGGATAGAAGCAGGGGATACAGTAAAGATATATGATACTGAATTCGACTATATTGATTAATTAGCTTTAATTAGAATATAATGTAAGGAGATAAAATGTTGACAGGCAAAGAAAAAAGATATTTAAGAGGTTTAGCAAGTCTGCTGAATCCAGTTGTAATCATAGGCAAAGAAGGTATTGGAGAGCAGATTATAGCTGAAATAGCCAATGGCATCAACGTTAATGAATTGGTCAAAATAAAAGTGGGTAAAAACTCACCTGAAGAAATAAGTGAAATTGTTAAAATACTTGAAGATAACGAGTTAGGTGAAGTAGTCCAGATCATAGGTAGAAATGTAGTTTTATATAAGAAAAACAAGAAGGAACCAAAAATTAATTTACCTTAGGAAGTGTAGTATGAAAATCGACTATGAAAGAAAAATCAAAAGAATAGTTGTTAAGGTGGGAACAAGCACGTTAACTCATGAAAGTGGTTTGATAAATATTGAGAAAATGGAGCAACTGGTTAGAAGCCTGGCTGATTTAAGCAATAAAGGCTACGAGGTTGTTCTGGTTTCTTCTGGTGCTGTAGGGGCAGGTGTAGGGAAGCTAGGAAGAAAGCATAAACCTAAGACATTGCCAGAGAAGCAGGCTGTAGCTGCTATAGGACAGGTTACTTTGATGCATCTTTATCAGAAGTTATTCGCAGAATATAGCAAGGTGGTAGGTCAGGTCTTACTTTCTAGGGATGATTTGGCTAGCAGAAAAAGAAACTGGAATGCTAAGAATACATTGATAGCACTATTTCAAGCTGGAGCAATACCGATAATCAATGAAAATGATACTGTAGTAGTAGATGAAATCAAGTTTGGAGATAACGATCGTTTAGCAGCTATGGTTTCCTCTTTGATAGATGGTGATATTCTGATCATCTTAAGTGATATAGATGGCTTGTATACTGCTAATCCAAGGTCTGATAAAGAGGCTGTCTTTATTGATAAAGTGGAAAAAATAACCAAGGAAATTGAAGGCTATGCCGGATCAGAAGGATCGATGCTTGGTACTGGAGGTATGCAAACAAAAATTGAGGCTGCTAAAATAGGCACTGCAGCAGGTGTTTTTGTAGTTATAGGCAATGGAACCAGGCATAATTTTCTTTTGGATGTAGTAAGAGGAGATTTTACAGGAACAATTTTCATGCCACATAATAAAAAGATTCATACTAAAAAGAAATGGTTGCTCCTTTCCTCAAAAGCCAAGGGTAAAATAGTGGTTGATAAAGGAGCAGAAGAAGCTTTGTTGAAAAAAGGCAAAAGTCTTTTACCAATTGGCATAGTTGAGGTTGAAGGCAATTTTGAAGCAGATATGGTCATTAGCATCAATAATATAGATGGTAAGGAAATAGGCAGGGGCATCTGTTATTATAATAGTGAAAATATTAATAAAATCAAGGGTCTTAAAACCAGAGAAATACAGAAAGTATTAGGGGAAGCTTTTGAGTATGATACCGTTATTCATAGAGATAATATGTCAGTAATTACCATATAAGGAGAGAAAAGATGAAGGATAAGATATTGGAACAAGGTAAATTAGGCAAAATAGCAGCAGCTAGCATGGCCAATGCATCAATTCTAAACAGAAATATGGCTTTAAAATCAATGGCTGAAGAACTTAGAAACCATAGTCAGGAAATAATTGCTGAAAATAGAAAAGATATGGCTGAAGGGAAAAAAAATAAGCTAACTAAATCTTTATTAGATAGATTAATGTTGGATGAAATCAGAATAGAAGCGATGGCCTGTGGTCTGGAAAGTCTGGTAAGGTTAGATGATCCAATTGGTCAGACAAAAAAAATGTGGAAAAGACCAAATGATTTAGAAATTGGAGCCATGACTGTACCTTTAGGACTTATTGCCATGATTTATGAAGCAAGACCAAATGTCACAGTTGAAGCAGCAGGATTATGTGTTAAAACCGGTAATGCAGTTATTCTTAAGGGAAGTTCAACAGCATATTTCTCCAATAAAAAGTTAGTTGAGATCCTTGTCAAAGGAGCTTTAAAGGGAGGCCTGCCAGAAAACTCTATACAGCTGATCGAAAGCAAAGAGCGTGAAGCTGTCAATGTATTGCTTAAAATGAATGAATACCTTGATGTAATAATACCAAGAGGTGGAGCAGGATTAATCAATAATGTAGTAAATAATTCTACGGTACCAGTTATTGAAACAGGAGTAGGGAATTGTCACGCTTATGTTGATGACCAAGCTGATTTTCAAATGGCAGTAGACATTATTATCAATGGTAAAACTCAAAGACCTAGCGTCTGTAATTCTTTGGAAAAAGTTTTGATACATAAAGAAATAATGAAGGAATTTTATCCTGTTTTGGAAAAAGCTTTGCTTGAAAAAAATGTAGAAATAAGAGGACATAAAACCTCAATACCATTTATTAAAAATGAGATAAAGGAAATGTCTGAAGATGAATTATATGAAGAATACCTTGATTACATAATTGGTGTAGTAGTTGTTGATAATGTTGTTGCTGCGGCTAACCACATCAATAAATATGGTTCTAAACATTCAGAGGTAATTATAACTGATAGTTATGAAAATGGAAGAATATTTCAACAACTAGTTGACTCAGCTTGCATTTATCATAATGCATCAACAAGGTTTTCAGATGGAGAAGTATTTGGCTTTGGAGCTGAGATTGGTATAAGCACTCAAAAAATTCATGCCAGAGGACCTATGGGACTTGAAGCACTGACATCCATCAAGTATATTATCAATGGTAATGGACAAATCAGATGAGAAAAAAAATAGGAATATTTGGGGGCACCTTTAATCCTATACATAATGGACATCTTGATATTGCTAAAGGAGCATCTGTCAGATATAGTTTGGATCGTATCTATTTTGTTCCTACAGGTTTTTCTTATCATAAGGTACAAGATAAAATCGTTTCAGATTCGGATAGAATAAATATGTTACGACTGGCTATAAAAAATGAAGAAAAATTTTTAATTGGCGAATTTGATTTAAAAAGAGAAGGACCAACCTATTCCCTAGATACAGTAACTGATATAAAAAAAATAGAAGGTGAAGGAGATTACTATTTTATCTTAGGTTCTGATGCCTTTTTAAAAATACTTCAGTGGAAAAATATTGAGACATTAGCTGAAAATGTATTTTTTTTGGTCGCCATTAGAAATGAACAACGAAAAGTAATCTTTTTGGAATCCTATATCAAGATGCCAGAATTCATCAAAAATAAAACGTTGATTTATGATTGTGATTCTACAGAAATAAGCTCAGAAGAGATCAGAAAAGGTAATTATGATAAAGCAAAGCTTCCTGAAGAAGTATATGATTATATTAAGGAAAAAGGTTTGTATTTGTGAATGAATATGATGAAATAAGAAATTGGATTTTTAAAAAATACGATAAAGTGATAAAAAAAATGGAATTGACTCCCAAAAGGTGGCTCCATGTAGAGGGAAGTATGAAATGCGCCTATGAATTAGCACTAAAATATGGACTTGAAACAGAAAAATGCGTATTAGCTGCTTTGCTACATGATTATTTCAGAGATAAAAATAAAGAAGAAATAATTGAACTAGCAAAGAAATATGGGGTCAAATTGAAAAAATTCGATTTAAAATATCCGAATGTTCTTCATGGTAAAGTAGCAGTGAATTATTTTAAAGAAATAAAATACAAAATACCTAAAGAAATATTAAAGGGTATCAAACATCATACTTTAGGAAATGACAATTTCTGTGAGTATGGGATGTTGCTCTTTGTTGTAGATGCTATAGAGGAAACAAGAAGCTATGATGGTGTAGAGTGTTTAAGGAATTATATAGCAACACATTCTCTTAAAGATGGTTATAAGGAAGTTTTAAGAAGAACACTATCAGACTTGATCAAAAAAAATAAAGAAATACCCTTGGTTACAGCCAAGGCATATAATAAAATATTGGAGGATAATTAATGACAGCATATGAAAAAAGTGAAATAATAATGAGTATTTTAGAGGATAAAAAGGCACAGGATATAAAACTAATAAACTTAGATGGGGTAAGTATTATTGCTGATTATCTTGTGATAGCTACAGGTATGAATAAGAAACACATTGAACAGTTAGGTTATTATTGTGAAGAAGAATTAGAAAAATCTGATATCAAAAAACTTAGACATCAAAAATCTGAAGACTGGCTTTTAATTGATTTTGGAGATGTAATAATTCATATTTTTGATCAGGAAACTAGAGCTAAATATAATCTTGAAGATCTTTGGGATGTAAAAATTTGATAAATCTAAAGTATTAAAACCTCCTTTAATGAATAAAACATTAAAGGAGGTTTTATTTTGGGTAAATTCTTGGCATTGGAAAAAAAATATCAGTTGATCATTATCTTTCTGATAATAGTATTTATTATCTCAGCAGGTTATAACACTGGGGCTAAAATCAAGGGTATGGCCTTTAAAGAGCAAAGCGCTAATGAACTAGAAATTTCTTCAGAAAAAAAAGAGGTTGATGAAAAAGAAGAAATCAAATTGATTGTAAATATTAAAGGGGCGGTAAAAAAGCCAGGTGTATATGAGTTTAAAGCTGGTGATAGGATCAACGATGCTATCAAGTTAGCAGAAATTTCAGATGATGCAGATATTGATCAACTGAATCTAGCTCAGTTTTTAAAGGATGAACAGGAAATAATCGTTCCTATAAAAGGTACAGTAAATGAAAGTGCGGGTTCAATCAATGGATCAAAGGTAGATTCATTGATCAATATCAATACAGGTACTAAAGAACAATTAGAAAAGATTCCTGGAGTAGGACCTGTGATGGCAGGTAATATTATTGCTTATAGAGAAAGTATCAAGGGTTATAAAAAAATTGAAGAGCTATTAAATGTAACAGGTATAGGCGATAAAACACTGGAAAAACTTAAGCCATATATTAAGTTATAAATGCTAAAAAAAAACTTTACTTTGCCCATAGGAACAATATATTTCTTAGCTTTAGGATATAGCTATCATGGTGGCAGCTATATCTGGATATTAGTAGCTAGCCTGATTATTCTGGCAATATTTATTATCAAAGTAAAGGTCAATAAGATAAGAATAGCTCAAATTATCTTAATAACCTTGATCATTGCTACTTTGAGAGGAGCTTATTGTTTCTATTCCTATCAATCAGCAATCAAATATACTGGAGAATATGTCGGAGAAGTAGAAGTTGTTAAAATAATGGATAAAGCATTTCTGGGGGATTTAAAGGCTTTGAGCAACCAAAAAGTACTTTTCTATTATGAGGAAGCAACACTTAAACCTGGAGACAATATCTGGGTAGAATCTGGATATTTAAAATTGCCACAAGAAGAATTAAACGAAGGTGGTTTTTCCTATCAAGACTATTTAAGAAATAAAAATATATATTATTTACTGGAAATAAAAAAATCTCATATAAAGGAAAGTAAGAGGAATCTTGATTATTATCTTCATCAATACAAAAGCTGGTATCTAGAAAAATTAAAACTATATATTGGAGAAAATACTAAATATATAAAAAGCATCTTTTTAGGCGATGATAGTGATTTATCTGATGAAGATACAGAACATTGGCGTAATTTAGGGGTATCCCATCTGCAAGCTGTTTCAGGAGCCCAGGTTGGAGTAATTATTGATTTAATCATGCTTCTATATATTTTGGTACCGGGAAAAAACAAAGTTAAAGCTATTTTTTTCATTCTATTACTATTCATTTATGGATATATCACAAGTTCACCTTCAGTTTGGAGAACAATTACCTTTTATCTTATTAATCTGATTGTGATCAAGAACAATATAGAAGCTGATGAAACTAGTCAAATTATTTTTTCAGGAGGACTTCTATCATTTATTAATCCAGGTTTGCTTTTTAATATTGCTTTTCAACTTTCCTTTGTTGTTTCATTAGGTGTTATATTATATAAGGAGAAAATAGCTTTTAACAAGAAAAAAATAATAAAAGTCCTTGTTAGTGGATTTATTGCCTTATTATTTACCTGGCCCATTTTAAGTTACTGGTTCCAGACTACTCCTTTGTTAACAGTAGTAACAACACCATTGATAGCACCAATAGTACAATTGATCATTTTCATAGCTGGAATATATTTTTTATTTCCCTTTTTTATTGAGCTGCTATCTCCTCTGAATTATATACTTAACTTTATAATAGATATACTTAATCACTCAATATCTATCTTGAATCATCTGCCAATATTATTGATTCATTATTCAAACTTCACTGTACTTACAATTATTACCTATTACTCTGTTTTAATATTTTATGAATATTTAGGGAA
Organism: Fusobacteriota bacterium; assembly: GCA_022615965.1. GTDB lineage: Bacteria > Bacillota > TC1 > TC1 > TC1 > WTXA01. The sequence continues at coordinate 193,288 of JAKEGG010000007.1, read as the reverse complement.
AATAAGAAATAAAGTTATCATAATAATTTTTCTTTTAATCCAAATGGTGATTCCGGAAATATTAATACATGGACAAAATTATGTTGAAGTAGATTTTATCAATGTAGGTCAAGGTGACAGCATACTGATAATTACTAATAAACCTAGGAAGGTGATTTTGATTGATGGAGGCAAATCCTACAAGGAATTAAATTATGGGGAAAAAGAAATAATACCATTTTTAAGAAGAAAAGGAATCGATACAATAGACATGGTTGTCAGTACTCATAGTGATGTTGATCACAAAGGTGGCTTAGATGCTGTAATCAAAGCTATGAATTGTCTTAATATTATTATACCCCCAGAAAAACTAGATATTGATAATGAATATCTAGAATGGAGAAATGAATATGGTAATAAAATCAAAGAAATAGAAAAAAATATGATGATCAAGATAGGGCAAGTAGAAATACAGGTCATAGCACCAGATGGAGCTGCTGAAGTCATGGATAATAATGAGACATCAATCGTTTTAAACCTAAAATATGGTGAAAGTGAAATTCTATTAACAGGAGATTGTAGTCTAAGTATTTTAGAGGAATTAGTAAATAATAATAAAAAAATCGATATTATCAAGGCTCCACATCATGGAAGCATCAAGTCCTATAAGGAAGGAATATACAGTAATTTAGGTGCAAGATGTGTTGTTTTTTCAGTAGGTAAAAATAGTTATGGACATCCAGGAAGTAAGATTATTGAAGATCTAGACTCTGAACAAATAAAATATTACAGAACTGATCAACAAAAAGACATAAAAATCAAGTTATACAAAAATAAATTCATTATAGAAGGACAGGAATATGAAAATGATGTATAATCAATTTGAGGTGAATTATGTTACAGGATCTTTTCGTTTTGGGCGGAGAAAATAAATATGAGATTGATGATAAAATCAAGAAAGCAAAAGAACAATATGATATTAAGGAAATCAACGAACCTATAGATTTTGCTGATTTAATTAATTTATTAAATACACCAGTGCTTTTTGAAAGTCAAAGCTTATATATAATCAGGCATGAAAATATTTTGAATGATGATGAACATTTTGATTTATTAGAAAAATATCTCTCATCACCTTCTCCTTTTGCTAAGGGAATAATTGCAATCAATAAAAAGGTAGATGGTAGCAAGAAAGCTGTAAAGTTTTTTAAGGAAAAAGGTCTTTTTCTGGAATATGGCTATAAAAAAGGTAGAGAGTTGCAAAAGTGGGTCAAAGAGTATATCTGGAGCCATGGTTTTAAAATCGAAGACCAAGGAGTTGACTACCTGATAGAAGTTGTAGGTGATAATCAGGAAATGCTCAAGAGTGAAATAGAAAAATTATTCTTATTTGAGCCAGAAGGCAATAGAATAGATATTGAGTTATTAAAGGCAATTCTAACGGATAATGCTCAAAGCAATATTTTTAATCTACTGGATAGTCTGTTTAGCAATCAAGATAAAATGCTTCAGTCTTTGGAAAATCTGATAAAATTAAAAGAACCAGTTTCCAAGATCATATTTATGTTGATAAGAGAAATAAAAACTATTTTAAGAGCTAAATGGCTTATTAAGGAAAAATATAACGAGGATAAAATAATTAATTTACTTGAATTACATCATTTCTATGGCAAAAAGAAAATAGTATTAGCTAAGAAAATACCTTTTGAAGATTTGATCTGTTATTTAAAAAGACTTTATGAAGTTGAAGTAAAGCTTAAGTCTGGTAAAGGTGATGGTATTATCCTTCTGAAAAGTACATTGTTGAAAATGAAATAGAACAACAAAAAAAGCCTTCTTTTGAAGGCTTTTTATTATTCACTTAGATAATATTTGTCTTTTTTTGTAAACGGGAGACTTTTCTTCCAGCTGTTTTTTTAGGAATGATGCCTTTTTGAGCCATTTTATCTATAAAACTAATTGTTTTATTTAAAACTGCTTCTTTATTATCATCTTTAGCTTCAAGAGCAGTATTGCATTTCTTAATTTGATTTCTCATAGCTGATTTTAACTGAGAGTTAACTTTATTTCTTTCCTCAGCTAGTTGAGCACGTTTTTTTGATGATTTAATATTTGCCATTCTTTCACCTCCCTGAAATTCACATTGCAACATTCATTATACCACCATGAATGCTTGAATGCAAGACTATTTATTATTTATTTAAATCATAATCAGTTTCTTGATATACATAGTAATTTATCCAGTTAGCATATAGTAGATTAGCATGACTTTTCCAAGTAACATTTATACCTTTCTCTGGATTATCATCTATAAAGTAGTTGTGTGGAACATCGATTTTCAACCCTTTATTTATATCTCTGATATATTCGGTTTTCAAAGTTTCTCTGTCATATTCAGGATGACCAGTGATAAAAAGCCTTCTTCTGTCTATTGATGCAAGTATATGTGGTCCAGCTAATTCAGAATCAACTAATATTTCCAGATCTTCCTGTTTTCTGATTTCTTCTGTTATTGCTTCTGTGTACCTAGAATGAGGAGCATCGAAATAATCATCAAAACCTCTGGTCAGATTTGCAGTTTTATTGATTACTTTGTGTTTGTATATTCCAGACAACTTTTTATTCAAGTTGCGTTTTCCTATACCGTAATAATGATACATAGCTGCTTGGGCTGCCCAACAAATAAACATACAGGAATGTATCCTTTCATGGGCCCAATCAAGTATATCAGTGAACTCTGTCCAATAATCAACATCTTCAAAGTTCATTAATTCTACAGGTGCTCCAGTTATTATCATAGCATCATAACGCTTATTGTAGATTTCTTTGAAAGTGGTATAAAAAGAATCCAAATGACTTTTAGGAGTGTTTTTAGATTCATAAGTGGCCATTTGCATGAAAGTAAGTTCTATTTGTATCAAATTATTGCTTAGCAATCTTAGTATCTGAGTTTCTGTTGTGATTTTAGTGGGCATTAGATTCAGAACTAAGAATTGTAAAGGCCTGATATCCTGTGTGGTGGCTCTTCTGGTGTTCATCACAAATATATTTTCATTGGTTAATTGTTCTGTTGCTGGTAAGTTTTCAGGTATAATTACAGGACTCATCAGCTCACCTCCTTTGTTGATATAACTACCTTTTAATTATAGCAATTATGAAATAAAAGTAAACTGGCTATAATCTATATTGATAGAATAAAAGAAAAAACACACAAGAAGGATAAATTCATATTATTGATAATAAAGATTAAGATTATTTATGATATAATATAAGAGTATATTATACTAAAAAAACAACTATCTTTATAAAAAAATTAATGATAAGTGAGGATAATAATGGAAAAAGAAAAAGAGAAAGTCCTGGAGATTACTTTAGGGCAAATAGAAAAACAATTTGGAAAAGGTAGCATAATGAGACTGGGGGATGGGAATAACTATAAAAATATTGAAGCTGTTTCTACAGGTATTTTGCCCCTTGATATTGCTATTGGCATAGGTGGCTACCCTAAAGGAAGAATAATTGAAATATATGGGCCGGAGTCTTCTGGTAAAACAACAGTTACTTTACATGCAGTTGCATCAGTACAGAAAAATGGTGGAACAGCAGCATTTATTGATGCAGAACATGCACTTGACCCAAGCTATGCTAAAAATCTTGGGGTTAATACAGATGAATTGTTAGTATCACAACCTGATACTGGAGAACAGGCTCTGGAAATAGCTGAAGCTTTGGTTAGAAGTGGTGCTGTTGACATAATAATAATTGATTCAGTGGCTGCATTGGTGCCTAAAGCTGAAATAGAAGGAGATATGGGAGATTCATTTATTGGTCTTCAAGCCAGACTAATGTCACAAGCATTAAGAAAATTGGCTGGAGTTGTTAATAAGTCTAATACAATAATAATTTTTATTAACCAGCTAAGAGAAAAAGTAGGGGTGATGTTTGGCAGTCCGGAGACCACTACAGGTGGAAGGGCTTTAAAATTCTATGCTTCAGTAAGAATCGATGTCAGGAAACAGGAGATAATCAAAAAAGGTGTAGATAATATTGGTGTCAGAACCAAGGCGAAAATAGTTAAAAATAAAGTGGCCCCACCTTTCAAAATTGCTGAATTTGATATTTTATATGGTGAAGGTGTGACAAGGGATGGATGTGTACTTGATATAGCTGCTGAATTAGATATAGTTCAGAAGTCAGGATCTTGGTACAATTATGGAGATGAAAAATTAGGACAGGGCAGAGAAAATGCCAGAGTTTATTTGCGACAAAAGCCAGAACTACTTGATGAAATAGAAGAGTTGGTACTAAAAAAAAGTTTACCAGTGACTAACAATGAAAATGCAGAAGAAAAAGACAGCTAAAGAATATTGCATTTATCTACTAAGTAGAAAAGACTATGCCAAAAAAGAAATAGTAGGTAAGCTTCAAGAAAAATCTTTTTCAGATGAAGAAATAGCTGAAGCCATGTCTTTTTTAGAAGTCGAAAAATATATTGATGATGAAAAATATGCCTTGATATATTTCAAGTATCTTATTGGAAGACACAAGAGCTTGAAAGAGATTGAATTCAAGCTAAAAAATAAGGGATTTGACCAGATGCTGATACGAAAAATTTTGTCTGATCCTGGGGCCAAATTACTGGAAAAGGAAGGCTTAATAGCTAAAATAACTAGTTTTAACAGAAAAAATCAACATAAAGATAAAAATCAATTAATTAGTTATTTTGTAAGAAAAGGCTTTAGTTATTCTATGGTAATAGAAAGTCTTGACCAATATTATGAGTATTAAGGTTTCTATTGACATAAAACTTAAATTTTTTTAAAATATATCTATAGATGAAAATAATCGTAAAAAAGATAGATTTTATATATTTTAGAAAATATTTATTATGGTATAAATCAAATAGGATATTTTGTAGTTGGTTATATATTAACTGTATAATTTATTGGATAAATAAAAAAGAATATGCTTTTTTACTAATTAACATGTTAGATTTATTCATCTGGCATGTTTTTTATATTTAGGAGGAGAAAGAATGAATGCAATATTAGTCTTAGCTATTGCTGTAATAACCATCGTAATTGGTATTATTGCAGGCTATATAATTAGAAAAATCCAAGCAGAAGGCAAGCTGAACAACGCAGAATCAAAAGCTAAAGAAATTATTGAAACTGCTGAAAAAGAAGCTATTACCAAACAAAAAGAAGCTATTATCGAAGCTAAAGAGCAGATTCAGAAAATGAAAGAAAAAATGCATGAAGCCATCACGAAAGAAGAAAGAGACCGTAAAAGTGAATGGGGACAGGTGGAAAAAAGATTACATGTTAAAGAGGATATGTTGGATAAAAAGCAGATGAATCTCGATGTTAAGGAAGAATCTATCCATCAGCAGGAAGCATATGTAGAAGAAATGGTAAAGAAAACCAATGAATTACATGATGAACAATTGGATAAATTACAGAGTTTATCTGGTATAAGTGTAGAAAAAGCTAAGGAATATCTGTTAAACAATGTAGAGCAAGAAATCAGACAAGAAACAGCTATGTTGATTAAAGTTGTAAAAGAAAAAGCTAAGGAGGAAGCTGACAAGGAAGCAAAAGAAATAGTTGTCAGAGCTATCCAAAGATGTGCTACAGATCATGTTGCAGAAGCTACAGTTTATGTTGTTAATCTGCCTAATGATGAAATGAAAGGAAGGATCATTGGTAGGGAAGGAAGAAATATCAGATCTATTGAAACTTTAACAGGTGTTGACTTGATAATTGATGACACTCCAGAAGCAGTAGTTCTATCTGGCTTTGATCCTGTCAGAAGAGAAATTGCCAGAATAACTTTAGAAAAACTAATAACTGATGGGAGAATACATCCTGGTAGGATCGAAGAAACCTATGAAAAAGCTAAAATTGAAGTTGAAAAAGAAATAAAAGAAGCTGGAGAGCAGGCTTTATTAGAAGTTGGCATCAGCAGAATACATCCAGAATTGATCAAGTTGATAGGAAGATTAAAATACAGGACCAGCTACGGGCAGAATATTTTAAAACATTCATTGGAGGTTGCCCATCTTGCAGCTAATCTGGCTTTTGATTTAGGTGCTGATCCAGATATTGCCAGAAGAGCAGGTTTACTACATGATATAGGTAAAGGTGTAGACCATGAAATTGAAGGAACACACGTAGAAATTGGAGTGAATCTATTACAAAAATATAAAGAAAGCAAAGCAGTGATCCATGCAGTGGAAGCTCATCATGAAGATGTAGAGCCTGAAACAATGGAAGCAGTTATCGTACAAATCGCTGATTCTCTATCAGCAGCCAGACCTGGAGCTAGAAGAGAAACCTTGGAATCATATATTAAAAGATTGCAAAAACTTGAAGAAATTGCTGATGGTTTTGATGGTGTAGAAAAATCCTTTGCGATTCAAGCAGGAAGAGAAGTAAGGATCATGGTCAAGCCTGATTCAGTAGATGATCTGGAGGCGATTAATCTGACCAGATCTATCGTTAAAGAAATAGAATCTGAAATGGATTATCCTGGACAAATCAAGGTTATGGTCATCAGAGAGACAAGATCGATTGAATATGCTAAATAGTAGTAAATTAGGTTTAACTATATGAAAATATTATATTTTGGTGATATAATAAGTAAAAAGGGAATAGACGGATTAAAGAAATATTTGGAAAAGTTTTGTGGTAAAGATGACTATGACTTTATCTTTGCAAACGGTGAAAACCTGGCAGGGGGGAAAGGCATCAACAAAAAAACATTCCTAGAAATAAAAAGTCTTGGTGTGAGTGGTGTTACCACAGGAAACCATGTCTATGACAAAAAAGAAATTTATTCCCAAATCATTGAGTTTCCAGAAATAGTAAGACCATTAAACTATCCTGTAGGTGCCCCTGGCAAAGGAAGTTATATATTTGAAAAGAAAGGTTTGAAAATAGCCTTGGTAAGTCTTTGTGGCAGAGTTTTTATGAAACCTCTAGATTGTCCATTTAAAAAGATAGAGGAAGAATTATCTAAATTAAAGGGAAAATGCAATGCTATAATTATAGACATACATGCAGAAGCGACTAGCGAAAAAAAAGCGTTAGGATACTTTTTAGATGGGCGTGTCAGTGGTGTTTTAGGAACACATACCCATACTCAAACCAATGATTCTCAGCTTTTACCTAAAGGAACTTTTTTCATCTCTGATTTAGGGATGGTTGGAGCAAAAGATAGTATATTAGGCGTAAAAAAGGAAGTAATCATAAACCATTTTCTAACTGGATTACCTTTTGCCATAGAAATAGCAGAAGAAGGCTTGACCTTAGTTAACGGAGTAGAGTTAATAATTGATGATCTAGGGAAGGTAGTTGAATATAAAACAATAAACATAGAATTATAACAACATATTAAGGGAATGGAGGCATTATGATGGAAGTTTTAAAAGTATCAACCTCTTCAAAACCAAATTTAGTAGCTGGTGCATTAGCAGCTATGATCAGAGATAACGGAGCTGTAGAAATTCAAACAATTGGTGCTGGAGCTTTAAATCAAGCTATAAAAGCTATTGCTATAGCTAGAGGATTTGTTGCCCCTAGTGGAATTGATATAGTGTGTATACCAGCATTTACAGATATTGAAATAGACGGAGATAAAAGAACTGCAATCAAGCTTATTGTTGAACCTAAAAAATAAGATACATTATTAAAAAACTGCAGGGAGACCTGTAGTTTTTTAATAATGTATAAAATAAGATGAATATAATAATTTGAGGAGTAAGTAATGTATACAACTGGAGAATTAAGAGAGAGATTTTTAAAATACTTTGAAGCTAACGATCATATGAGGATCGCTAGCTCTTCTTTGGTGCCAGGTGATGACCCAACACTAATGTTTGTTAATGCCGGGATGGTACAATTTAAAAATGTATTTTTAGGCTTAGAGGAAAGAAACTATAAAAGGGCTACTTCGTCTCAGAAATGCCTGAGAATAAGTGGTAAACACAATGATTTTGAAGCAGTAGGAAGAACACCGAGACATCATACATTTTTTGAAATGTTGGGTAATTTTTCTTTTGGAGACTATTTTAAAGAAGAAGCAATAATACTAGCCTGGAACTTCATTACCAAGGAACTAAAAATTGATAAAGATAAACTATGGATCACTATATATGAAAAGGATGATGAAGCTGGTGAAATCTGGAAAAATGTTACTGATATAGATCCAGATAAAATTGTGAAATTAGGTGAAAAGGATAATTTTTGGTCAATGGGAGATGTAGGTCCATGTGGACCATGTACTGAAATACACTATGATAGAGGAGAAGAATTTAGCTGTGGACCAGATTGTGGTTTAGGGAAATGTGAGTGTGATAGAATAACTGAAATCTGGAACCTGGTTTTTATGGAATTTAACAGAGATGAATCAGGTGAAATGAGCAAGCTTCCAAAGCCAAGCGTAGATACTGGCATGGGGTTAGAACGTATTGCTGCAATTATGCAAGGTGTGAATAGTAATTATGATACTGATATATTTCAACCTCTTATACATAAAGTAGAAGAAATATCAGGTCAAAAATATCAAAAGGATCACTCTGGCTTCCAGTTCAGAGTAATAGCAGATCATATCAGAGCCAGTTCCTTTTTAATAGCAGATGGTGTTTTGCCAAGCAATGAAGGAAGAGGATATATTCTAAGAAGAATAATCAGAAGAGCTATAAGATATGGAAAAACTATTGGTTTAGAAAAGCCATTTTTATATACAATTGTGGATACATTAATAGAGACAATGGATGATGCCTACCCTGAGCTGATAGAAAAAGAAGATTTTATTAAAAAAGTTCTCAAGGTAGAAGAAAAAAGATTTTTGGAAACCTTGAACGATGGTATGATCATGGCTGAAAAAATCATGTTTAATATGAAAGATGAAGGAAGAAGGGAAATGTCAGGAGAAGAAGCTTTTCTGCTTTATGATACCTATGGATTCCCAGTAGAACTGACAGAAGATTTACTTGAAGAAAATGATTATACAATAGATAAAGATGCATATTTGATTGCTATGGAAAGACAAAAAGAAATAAACCGAAGAGAAAGCAACAATAATGAGTTTAATCAAAATATCAATCTATCTAATGAATTTGTTAAACTATCAGATACTGTATTTACAGGCTATAGCAATACAGCTGCTGAAGGTAAAATACTAGGTATTTTTTCTAGCAATGGAGATAAGCTTTCTGTTTTAGAAAAAGGTAATCTAGGAATTGTAATTTTCGATAAAACTCCATTTTACGGCGAAAGTGGAGGACAGATTGGTGATAAAGGCTACTTAAGTAAAAATGAAGAAAAAATTGCGAAAGTTCTTGATGCAAAGAAATCTACAGAAGGTAGGATCTATCATATCGTTGAAAGTATTGAAAAAATTGAAATTAATGATATAGTAAAGTTGTCATTAGATGATGGCAGAAGAAAGTCTATCATGAGAAATCATTCAGCAACACACCTTTTACATAGGGCACTTAATGAGGTATTAGGGGAACATGCTAATCAAAAAGGTTCATATGTAGATGATAAATACTTAAGATTTGATTTTTCTCATTTTGAAAATTTAACTAAGGATGAATTATCGAGAATAGAAGATCTGGTCAATGAATATATTCTTTCTGGAAGTGATGTAACAACACAATTATTACCTATTGATGAAGCTAAAAAAGTAGGTGCAAAAGCCATCTTTGGTGAAAAATATGGGGATGATGTCAGAGTTGTTAAAATGGGTGATATTTCAATCGAATTTTGTGGAGGAACACATGTAAGCAACACCTGTCAGATTGGCTCATTCAAGATCATTTCAGAAGCTAGCATAGGAGCTGGTCTTAGAAGGATAGAAGCTTGTACTGGTTTAGAGGTGATCAGAAGAGATAGGGAAAAGGACTCTATATTACACAAGATTTCTACTCAGCTAAAGGTTCCAAAAAATGAATTTTATCACAAAATAGAAGCTTTACAAAAAGAATTAAAGGATATTCAAGGAGAAAAAAATAAATTATCATTGGAACTGGCTAAAATCAAAGCTGTAAATGTTGCTGACAGAGTTGAACTAATCAAGGGCATACCTGTTCTACTAGAAGAGCTGGAAGGTAAAAGTATGGATGAGCTAAGGGCTTTGGCAGATTTATATAGAGATAAAAATGGATCTGTTCTGGTAGTATTGGCAGCTAAGGAAAACAATAAAGTAAACTTATTAGTATCAGCAACCAAGGATTTAGTTGCGAAAAATATAAATGCTGGTAAAATTATTAAAGAGATAGCACCTATCGTAGGCGGCGGCGGCGGCGGCAGACCTGATATGGCTCAGGCTGGAGGCAAACTACCTGATAAAATTCAAGAAGCATTAAATAAAGTAAAAGTAATAATATAGTGGAGGTGTATTATGAGTTCAATGGAAAACACGGTTAAGTATACAGGAGATGAGCTGGAAGAGCAAAAAATAAGGGATGTTCTAAGCAAAGTCTATTCATCGCTGGAAGAAAAAGGATATAATCCAATAAATCAGATAGCGGGATACCTATTATCAGGTGACCCGGCTTATATAACCAGCTACAATAATGCCAGAGCTTTAATACATCAGATAGACAGAGATGATATTGTCAGACAACTGGTGAAAACATATTTAAAATAATGAAATATTTAGGTATAGATTATGGCGAAAAACGTATTGGTCTGGCAGTCAGTGATCTAACTAATACCATTGCCACCAGCTATAAGTATATTATCAACAATAAAAGTAAATTGGCAAACCTGAATAACATAGTCAAGGAACTTAACATATCACATATAGTCATCGGCTTACCGTTACTTCTTAATGGACAAAAAGGGGAAAAAGCTGTGATTGTTGAGGAATTTGCTAAGAACCTTGCAAATGAAGTAGGCGCAAATATTGAAATTATCTTTGAAGATGAAAGGCTTACTACGGTTTCGGCTGAAAGGATCCTTTTAGAAGGTGATGTTAGCAGAAAAAAAAGAAAAGGTAAAATTGATGCTTTAGCAGCTACCTTGATTCTACAAAAACATCTGGATAGATTTTAGTATGACAGATACCAATTATTATGATATAATGAATAAAATTTAGGAGGAAAAAGTAATGGATAATATTGAAGATAAAGATATCGTGATTTTAAAAGATGAAGAGGGTCTGGAACATCAGTTTATTATTGTAGATATGGTAGAAATTGAAACATTAGGTGTTTATGCTATGTTGATGCCAATGGAAATTGAAAGTGAAAATGAAGACTATTATGTTATCATGAAAGTTGTCAAAGAAGGTGATGAAGAAATTTTGATAACTATCGAAGATGACGAAGAATACGAAAATGTTGCTAAAACAATTGAGGAACTATACTCAGAAGAAGATTAATAGATTTTCATTTAAGAAGAGGTAAGCTATTGAAGAAAAAATATATTACTAATAACAACTTAAATACTGGTAAAAGAAGCTTAAGATCAAAACCCAGAAAAAGAAAAAATAGCAATGTAAAGATAGCCCTTATTTTTATATTGCTATTTGCTATTGTAGCTTTGCTAACAACTAGTTGTTCAGCTTTTTCACCACCAAAAGAAAGTGGAGAAGTGATGATCACTATCGAAGAAGGCGCATCATTAAATCAGATCGCAGAAATACTTCAGGAAAATAAGGTGATAAAATCAGAGAATGCATTTAAAATATATTGCAAAATATTTTCTGATAGTTCACAATTCAAAGCAGGGGGCTATCTGATTTCTAGACCTATAGAACTGAAAGAACTGACTCAATTACTTGAAAAAGGCTCTAATACTGATCAAGGTATTAAAATCACAATACCTGAGGGTTATGTTTTAACTCAGATTGCCACTATACTTGAAGAAAATGGACTGGGAGATAAAGCTGGATTTTTAGAATTAGCTGAAGAAGGTGATTTTGATTATGAATTTCTTGATTTTGAAAAATCTCCTCAAATGAGATATAAACTGGAAGGTTTCATCTATCCTGAGACCTACTATTTTGATGCAAAAGCTAGTAATGAAACCATTATAAAAACTTTTCTTTCGGAATTTGATAAACAGGTATGGCAGAAGCTGAAATCAGGTGCTAATGGCAAAGGTTATTCACCATTTGAAATGCTCACTTTAGCATCAATAGTAGAAAAAGAAGCTGTTTTAGATTCTGAAAGAGCTAAAATAGCTGGTGTTTTTTATAACAGGCTTAAGATAAATATGAAGTTGGAATCTTGTGCAACAATACAATATGCCCTGGGAAGGGAAAAATTTGCTACTGTTGTAACCATAGAAGAAACACAAATAGATTCACCATATAATCTATATAAAAATACTGGTCTGACCCCAGGACCAATTTGTAATCCTGGGTTAAAATCCATAGAAGCAGTAATAAATCCAGAAAGTTCTGAATTTTTGTTCTTTGTGGCTAAAGGAGATGGTTCCCATCATTTTTCTAAAACCTATGAAGAACACCTACAAGCACAACAACAATACGGTTATTAAGAGGTGAAAATGAAAAAAATAGAAATATTGTCTCCAGCTGGAAATCTTGAAAAGCTGGAAACAGCTTATCTTTATGGTGCTGATGCAGCATATGTGGGAGGTAAGGAATTTAGCCTAAGGTCTAAAGCTGGTAATTTTTCCATAGAGGAAATCAAGATTGCCAGAGAAATAAGTATAAAATTAAATAAAAAACTCTATGTTGCTTTAAATATATTTCCCCATAATAAGGACATCGAAGGTATAATAAGTTATTTAAAGGAATTAGAAAAGATAAAGGTTGATGCAATCATAATTTCTGATACAGGGGTTATTTATTTAGCTAAGAAGTATGCACCTAGTATTCCCATACATTTAAGTACTCAAAGCAATACTTTGAACTGGCCATCATGTAATTTCTGGCATGAACAGGGTATTGAGAGAGTTGTCTTAGGCAGAGAAGTATCTTTAGATGAAATAAAAAAAATCAGAGAAAATTCAGAAGTAGAATTAGAGGCTTTTGTTCATGGAGCTATGTGTATGGCCTATTCTGGCAGATGTATGCTCAGCATGTTTATGACAGGAAAAAGCGCTAATTGTGGTTCTTGTACTCATCCTTGTAGATGGGAGTATTATGTTGTAGAAAAACAAAGACTTGATGACCCAATGCCGATAGAAGAAGATGAACGAGGCACCTATATCTTTAACTCCAAGGATTTATGTATGCTTCCATATATCAAAGACTTTATTGATAGTGGAGTTATTAGCTTAAAAATTGAGGGCAGAATGAAGAGTATCCATTATGTCGCAACAGTTACTAAGGCCTATAGACAAATAGCTGATGCTATCTTAAACGGAGATGACCTGGGAAGAATAATACCAGGCTTAATGGAAGAGTTAAAGGGAATTGGTGAAAGAGACTATACTACTGGTTTTTATCTACCAGAAAAAGATGATGAAATGATGCAATATAACCCACATAATGTTATAAAAAACATCAAATTTGTGGGTAAGGTGTTGGAATATGATTCAGAGAAAGAATTAATAACCATTGAACAAAGAAATAAATTTCTTACTGGAGATATTTTGGAGATCTTAACACCTGTAGGGGATAACCTTACATTAAAAGTAGAAAAGATCATTAATAAGGATGGTTTGAAAGTTGAGTCTGCTCCTCATCCTAGAGAAATATTATATATAAATGGCAATAAAAATATTATGCCTGGATCTTTGTTGAGATTAAGGAGTTATGATGATTAAACCTGACTATTATGTGGAAACAATATATGATATTAATTTTAGCTTGTTACATGAATTAGATATCAATACGTTATTGCTTGATATCGATAATACACTTGTACCTTTTAAAACAACAGTTGCCGATGATGATATCGTGACCTGGATCAATATGGCGAAAAGCCATAATTTTAAGCTGTGCTTAGTGTCAAATGCATACCCTAGAAGAGCTCAGATAATAAGTGGTAATTTGGGTATACCAGTAATTTACATGGCCAAAAAGCCCTTTAAAAAAGGATTGATAGATGCCTTGATACTTTTAGATAGCAATAAGGATCAGGCAATAATGATAGGAGATCAGATTTTAACTGATGTGATGGCTTCCAAGCTTGCTGGTATCAGAAGTATTCTTGTTGAACCACTAACTAAAAGTGATTTTATCATGACTAAATTTTATCGACTGATTGAATTTTTTTTAAAGAAGAAGCTGGAAAAGAAGGAAATGAAATGAATAGAACAAAGCTGGGTATAATTGGTAAACCTCTTGGGCATAGTCTTTCTCCAATACTTCACTTAAAAGGTATGGAAAAACTAAATATTTGTTATAGCTATGAAAAATGGGAGATTGAGGAAGATAAATTAGGGGGATTCATTGATTCTGTTAAAGATAAAAAAAGTGAGATTCTAGGCTTTAATGTTACAATACCCTATAAAGAAAAAATTATAAAATATTTAGATAAACTTGATCAAACTTGTCTGGGTCTAGGTGCTGTCAACACAGTGAAATGTGTTGATGGACAGCTGATTGGTTATAACACAGATGGTTTAGGCTTAGCAGAATCCTTAAAACGCCATGGTTTTCAGTTCAATGATAAAAGGATATTGATAATTGGCAGTGGTGGAGCTGCCAGAGGTATAGCTCTTTTTATTGCCAAAGGAAGACCTATCAATATAGATATTACGGGAAGAAATGAAGTCAAGGGGCTTGAGCTTTCAAGTGAAGTAGAAAATTTAACGGATTCTACTTTTTTTAAATTAGAGAATATCTATCATCTAGATATAGAAAAGTATGACCTAATTATCCAAACCACTCCTGTTGGTATGAAAAATATACCAGGTGTATTATCTTTTCCTTATGAAAAATTAAAGCCTGGTCAGGTGGTAGTGGATATAGTATATAATCCAATAATGACAGAGTTTTTAGCAAGATGCAGTCAAAAAGTAAACATAGCTATAGGTGGCTTAGAGATGTTGGTTTATCAAGGCTATCATAGTTTTAAGATATGGACTGGTTTAGAAGAGAACACTGAAGAAATGCTTGAAACAGGTAAAAAGATATTGGAGGCTCAGGTTGAATAATATAGTTTTAGTTGGTTTTATGGCCGTAGGTAAGTCTACTATTGGCAAAAGTTTAAAGGAAATATTAAGTTACCCATTATTTGATGTAGATACTTTAGTGGAAAAAGAAGAAAAAATAGCAATTAATGAAATATTTGCTAATAAGGGTGAAGCATATTTTAGAACCAAAGAAATTGAAATTGTCAAAAAACTACTGGATAGAAATAATAATATCATAAGTACAGGCGGGGGCCTATTTCTCAATCAAGAGATAAGAGAAATAGCGTTGAAGAATAATTTTGTTGTATTTTTGAATTTAAATATTGAAGAGGTATATAAGAGAATAAAAAAAAATAATTTAAGACCATTAGCAAAGAAAAAAAGTCGTGAAGATCTAAATTCCTTATTCCAGCAAAGGCTACCCTACTATAAACTGGCTAACATAGAAATTGATGTAAACAATAAAACTCCCAACATGATTGCAGAAGAAATTAAGTTGGAATACTTTAAATGGTTAAACAAGGAGATATAGCATGATAGATAAAGAACTTATGAGCAAAATTATAGACTACCTGATTTCTGGTGGTGGAGACTTTGCAGAAATTTTCTTAGAAAAGAGAGAAAACTTTGGGATCTCTTTGGAAAACAAAAAGATAGAAAAAATAGTAAGTGGAAAAAAAACAGGGGCAGGCATTAGATTTGTCAGTAAAGGAAAAACTTTTTTTGCCTTTACTGAAGATTTAAGTGAAACTTCTTTATATAAAATAGCAAAGGATCTAGTGAATAAAAATAGTGATGGAAATATAAAAAAAAACCAGAGCTTTAACTTGATTACTGCAGATGATAGTTATTTGTATAGGAAAATCACTGCTGATACTTCTATTGAAGAAAAACTAGAACAGATTATACATATGAACCAAGTTGCATGGAAAGAAGTTTCTCATTTAAATCAATTAATGATCAATTATGGCCAAGGCAGTCAGGATATCTATATCATGAATTCAAAAGGAGTCTTTATAAAAGACTTTAGACCAAGGGTAAAGTTGATTGCTCAGGGTATTTTTGAAAAGGATGGACAAATTCAAAGCTCATATGATGCTATCGGAGCCTTAGGAGATCACCAATTTATTAAAAATAGAAATCTAGATGATTTCATATTAAATATTATTGCTAAAGGTGAAAATCTATTAAATGCGGAAGGTGCTCCTAGTGGGACGATGCCAGTTGTAATATCTGGTGATGCTGGTGGTACTATGGTGCATGAAGCTTGCGGGCATGGATTAGAAGCTGATATAGTAAAAAAAGGCATGTCAGTTTATGCAGATAAAATTGGTCAAAAAGTTGCTTCAGAGAAGATAACTGTAATTGATGATGGGACTATAAAGGGTAGATATGGTACAGGCTACTTTGATGATGAAGGCACGAAAACCAAAGAAAATGTTCTGATAGAAAACGGTATCTTAAAAGGCTATATTACTGATATACTATCTGCTGAAGAACTAAAGATACCTTTGACAGGAAACGGCAGAAGAGAAGGATATCATGCATTGCCAATAACCAGAATGACCAATACCTATATTAAAAGTGGAGATGATGAAAGCAAAAATATTATTACTTCAGTGGAAGATGGACTTTATGTTCATAAAATGGGTGGAGGACAAGTTAATACAGCTAATGGTGACTTTGTATTTGAAGTTACAGAGGGATATCTGATAAAAAACGGTAAGTTGGATAAACAAGTTAAAGGAGCTACTTTAATTGGCAATGGACCTGATGTATTAAATAGAATTGATATGGTTGGCGATGATTTTGGCTATTCTCTAGGTACCTGTGGTAAAGATGGACAAGGTGTTCCAGTGGCTGATGGTCAGCCAACCTTAAGAATACCTGGGCTGGTAGTTGGAGGTGTGCAATAATGAGGGATAATATTAATAAGGCCTTAAAATACAGCAGAGAATGTCAGTTAGATGACTTAGAAATATATATTGAAGCTGGTGAAGAATTAAGCATTGAAATTAGAAATGGAGAAATAGATAAATTTCAAGAGTCAAAATCCAGTGGAGTAGGAATAAGAGCAATAAAAAATAAAAAACAAGCATTGGTTTATGGCACCAGCCTAGACTTTGATGAATTAAAATATAATATTGACAAAGCTAAGGGTATCGTTGAATATCTTGATGAAGATGAAGCCTTAGATTTGAATTCTGAAGAGCAATATGATGGAATTATCATGGAGAAAGAAATCAATGAAATCGCTCAAATGCCCTTAAATGAAAAATTAAGTTATCTAAAGGAAATCGAAAAGCAGGGCAGTGGTCAAGGTGACCTTAAAGGGATGGTTGAAAGCAGTTCCTATGATGAAGTTATCTATACTCGACAGATCATTAATACCAGAGGACTGGATAAAATAGAAAAAGGAGCCTATACTGCTGCAGCTATTTCTTTAGCTATTGAACAAAAGGGTATAAAAGAAACTGGATTTAGCTATGATTATAACCGAGATATCAATAAACTTTTTCAAAGAAAATTAGGTGATGAAGCATATTTAAAAGCCAAAGAAATGTTAGGGGCTAACCAAGTAGAAACAGGTAAATATATGGTGATTCTTAACAATGAAATCGTTGTAGATCTACTAAGCTTGTTAAGCAGTTCTTTTAATGGTGAAAATCTTTTTAAAGGAAAATCACTGTATAAGGATAAAGAAAGTCAAAAAATTATTTCTGATTTAATTACTATTGTTGATGATGGTTTAAAAGAAGGCGTACTTGGTCAAAAAAGTTTTGATGGAGAAGGTACCAAAACTCAGAATAATATTATTATCGATAAAGGTGTTTTTAAAAAAGGTATATATAACTTGAGTATGGCCAAAAAATCCAACACTAAAACTACAGGTAATTGTAGCCGTTCTTATAGCTCTTTTCCAGGTATTGGCTATAATAGCCTGTCCATTGAAGCTGGTGATGGCAAGGTAGAGAAATGGATCAGCAATCTTGATCAGGGAATTATTGTTAAGGAGTTAATGGGGTTGCATATGGCTAATCCAATTACTGGTGAATTTTCTCTAGGAGCATCTGGTTTGGTGATAAAAAATGGCAAAATCAGTAATGGTTTCAGAGGAGTAACTATTTCTGGGAATTTAAATGATATATTTAATCAAATTGTTGAAATCGGCAGTGATTTTGAATATAAGGGAACCAAGGGAGCCCCTTCTTTATTGGTTAAAGATGTAATTCTAAGTGGTAGTTAATTGGTATATTTTATGCTATAATGTTTTAAAGGGGATAAAAATGAAAATAGCTATAATTAATGGGCCTAACCTTAATGCATTAGGTCAAAGAGAAAGAAATATATACGGTAATACAACACTAGAAGATTTAGAAGCTTTATGGTTTGAATATGGGAAAAAAAAGAACATTGAAATTATTACCTATCAGTCTAATCTTGAAGGTGAGATAATCAATTATCTATACGATAATCAAGATACTGTAGATGGCTATATAATCAATCCAGGAGCTCTTACCCACTATAGCTATTCCTTAAGAGATTGTCTGGCAGCAGTTTATAAACCTGTAATCGAAGTTCATATAAGCAATATTGAAGCTAGAGAAGAATTCAGAAAGCTTTCTGTTGTCAGTCCTGTGGTACAGGGCAAAGTAGCTGGATTTGGCTTAAAAGGCTACTTATTGGCTATTGACTCCTTCCTTTTAAGTAATGAATAAATGTAATGAAAAAAACATTAAATTAATAACCAAATCAACAAACATCAAGTATTTACTTGGTTATAATTTTGAAGGCTATATTCTCCTTTGTGATGATGACTTTCTTTTTTTTACAGATTCAAGATATTATGAAGAAGCAAAAAAAATACATAAAAACAAAGTAATCAACAGCCATAATAATTATTTAAATAGTGTGTTTAAATATTTAAATGATAATAAAATAACTGCTCTTTATTTTGAAAGATCTATTAGCTACAATAGCTTTTTGAACTTAAAAAAACTAGCTCGAAAAAATAATATCAAGCTTATTTCAGAAGAAAATATTATTGAGAAAAAGAGAATGGTAAAATCTCAGAAAGAGCTGATGAAAATAAGGAAAAGTGCTCAAATAAATGATATGATTTTCAAAGAGGTTCTTAAAGATATTGAGCTTGGGGTAACAGAGCTTTTTTTAAAGAATAGACTTGAGTATTATTTGAGGATGTATGGGGGTAATAAAAGCAGTTTTGAGCTTATTGTACTATTTGGTAAAAGAACCAGTATGCCACACGGCTTTTCTTCTGATAAAAAACTTGAAAGAGACATGCCAATACTTTTTGATATTGGTGTAGAATATAAAGATTATTGTTCTGATATGACCAGAATGGTTTATTTTGGCAAGCCAGATGCTGGTTTTTTAGAGGACTACTACTATTTGCAAGATATTCAGGCAAAGGCTTTGGAAATGGTCAAAGGTGCTGTGCCTTGTCAAGATATAGATGCAATGGTCAGAAATAACCTGAGTGCTAAAAAGATTGATATTCTACATAGTACAGGACATGGTGTTGGACTGGATATACATGAAGGTCCATTTATAAACATCAATAGCCAGGATAAATTAGAGGCTAATATGGTAATAACCATTGAGCCTGGAATATATTTTCCTAATAAATATGGTATCAGGATAGAAGACTTAGTTGTTGTTAATAATAATGGTTATGAACTTTTATCTAAGACAAATAAAGATATAATAGTAATATAACGGAGGTAAAAAATTGATTTCTACAAGTGATTTTAAAACAGGTTTAACCATAGAGTTTGATAATGAAATATATACCATTGTTGAATTCCAACATGTTAAACCAGGTAAGGGTGCAGCCTTTGTAAGGACAAAATTGAAAAATCGCAGATCTGGAGCCATAGTTGAAAAAACTTTCAGATCAGGTGAAAAGGTAGAAAAAGCCCATATTGAAAAAAGAGAAATGCAATATTTATATAACGAAGGTAACGATTATTACTTTATGAATACAGACACCTATGATCAGATACCTATATCTGCTGATCAGCTTGGGGAAGATAATATCAAGTTTTTAAAGGAAAATATGCTTATACAGGTCATGATCTATAAAGAAGAAACTATTGGTATAGATCTACCTAATTCTGTAGTTCTAAAGGTTATTGAAACTGAGCCTGGAGTCAAAGGTGATACTGCATCCAATGTAACTAAGGCGGCAACTGTAGAAACCGGAGCGGTAATCAGAGTTCCTTTATTTGTTAATGAAGGAGATGAATTAGTGATCGATACTCGTACAGGAGAGTATATATCTAGAAATTAAACTATTTTTAAGGAGGAATTATTTATGAGCGAAATTGAAAAAATCAATGAAACAGGTAAAATTAAAATTGCTGATAATGTTGCAGCAAGTATTGCTAATTTAGCTGCTCAGGAAGTTGAAGGAGTGGTAAAGGTTATTGGTAGTTCAACCTCTTCTATATCTGAAATGTTTGGCAGAAAAAATTTAGCTAAAGGTGTTAAGGTAAATATGGATGAAGAAGGTACAAATATTGAACTTTCATTAGTTATCCAACATGGAGTAAACATAGTTAAGTTAGCTGAAGAAGTTCAGAATAATGTTAAAGAAGCAGTAGAATCAATGACTGGAATCAAAGTCAAAGGTGTTGATGTCACTATAAGCGATATCGTATTTGAAGAAAAGAAAGAAGAAGAAGATAAGGAGTAAATCATGATCAGACGTGGGTTGTCTTTATTAATAATGTTTATAGTGGTGGTTGTTTCATTTTTAGAAACCATGCTATGGTTATTAAAAGCTGAAATTAGTGTGTCTAGAGAAATTATGACTTTAGGAATTTTTATCATATCCTTATTAGGACTCTTTATCCTGACTGGAGGCAGAAAAAAGAAAGATCATGAAAGAAATATCTTTATTAAAGAAGATAAAGATAGTATCTTGATTTCAGAAGGTGCAATCAAGCAATTAGTAGAAAACTCACTGTTGAAAATCAACTCTGTAAGGGATAACAAAATATTTATTAAGTACACAAAGGAAAATAAAATCAATTTGAAGTTAGAATTGATTTTAGCTCCAGATAGTAATATTATGAATGTGACAAATCTGGTTGAAAAGAATATTCATGAAGCCTTTGATAGAATTCTAGGAGAAAAAGTTGAAAATATTCAGATAACCATCAAAGGTTTCAATGACCCTGCAAAAAAAGCTTAAGTTAGGATAAATTGTGAGTAGAAGAAAATTAAGGATCATAGCCATGGAAATAGTATATCAAAAAGAACTTGAGACATTTTCTGATGACTATTTTAAAGATTTGAATTTAAATATTGAAGAAGATATTTTTCTTAACGAATTAATTTCAATAGGTGAAACCAAGGAAAAACTTATTGATGATATCAATACTTCTTTAAAAGACTGGACTTATGATAGACTTGGTGTGTTGGAAGGGAGTATTTTACTTTTAAGCTTTAGAGAATTATTAGAGTTTAAGGATATTCCAATCAAGGTCACAATTGATGAATGGGTAGAAATAACTAAAGAATATTGTGGTGAAGAAGCAAAAAAATTGATCAATGGTGTTTTGAATAATTTTAAAAATAAATTATTAGGTGAAAAGGTACGTGAGGAATAATAACTCTAATCATTGAACAATTAAGTAGAGAATCGTAAAGGGGACTGCAACATTAGTTACAGTCCTTATTTTTAAATGAGTTAAGTTATTTAATCTTGAAAACTAAAAAAAATGTTAATCTATTTTTTAGTAGTTTAAATGTTTAGTAATAATATTTATCTAGAAAGGATATAAAAATGTATAAGATAGTAAAAAAAGAAATCTTGAATCCTAGTGTAGTTTTAATGGATGTATATGCACCTGATATTGCTAGATCATGTGAGTCAGGTCAATTTATTGTTTTAAGAATAGATGAATTTGGCGAAAGAATACCTTTGACTATTGCAGACTATTTTCCAGAAGAGGGAACTATAAGGATCGTTACTCAGGCAGTAGGCTATACTAGCAGAAAACTTATGAATATGAATCAAGGCGATAGCTTTATTGATTTTATTGGTCCTTTAGGTAAAGAAAGCGAAATAGAAAATTATGGAACAGTTTTATGTATCTGTGGTGGCTTAGGTATTGCTCCGATGTTCCCAATAGCCAGGGATCTAAAAAAAGCTGGCAACAAAGTTATTACAGTAATGGGGGCTAGAAATAAAGACCTATTGATTTGGGAAGATGTGCTGAAAACAGTTAGTGATGAAGTTTATGTAACTACAGATGATGGATCTTATGGTAGAAAAGGCTTGGTGACAGATGTTGCTAAGGAGATCCTTGAAAGAGAAAAGGTAGATAAAGCTTGGGCGATAGGTCCTGTGATCATGATGAAGTTTTCTTCATTATTAACTGAAAAATATCAGGTACCAACTATTGTCAGCATGAATCCTATCATGGTAGATGGAACTGGTATGTGTGGTGCTTGTAGACTTGAAGTAGGTGGAAAAACAAAATTTGCCTGTGTTGATGGTCCGGAATTTGACGCCCATGAGGTCAATTGGGATCTTTCTTTAAGGAGAATGAATATATATAAGGCTAAGGAAGAGTTAGCCTTAGCTAAAGCTGAAAAGGGAGGATTCTAAAATGGGATTAAATTTAAATCGTGTAGATATGCCAAATAGAGAACCTGAAATCAGAAATAAGGATTTCATTGAAGTTGCCGAAGGCTATAATGATCAGATGGCCCAGGAAGAAGCTGAAAGATGTTTGAACTGTAAGAAACCACTTTGTAGACAAGGGTGTCCAGTTAATATTGATATACCTAGATTTATACATCAGGTGACAGAAAATGATTTTGATGGTGCCTACTATACATTAAAAGAATACAGTTTGTTACCAGCTGTTTGTGGCAGAGTATGTCCTCAAGAAAGCCAATGTGAAGGTTCATGCATCTTAAATCCCAAAGGAGCTCCAGTAGGAATAGGTCGTCTGGAAAGATATGTAGCTGACAAATTCAGGGAAAGTAAAAAAGTTGAAGAACTTCAAAAGAAACCTGATAGTGGCAAAAAAGTTGCTGTGATTGGCGGAGGACCAGCTGGTTTGGCTTGTGCCTATGATTTAGCAAAAGAAGGACATAAAGTGAAAATTTTTGAAGCTTTACATACCTTAGGAGGAGTACTGATGTATGGTATTCCAGAGTTCAGATTGCCAAAAAGCATTGTTGATAAAGAAATAGAAAATATTGAAAAGCTAGGGGTTGAAATTGAATTAAATAGTGTTGCCGGCAGGGTAAATACAGTAGACAAACTTATGAATGAAGAAGGTTTTGATGCAGTATTTATAGCTACAGGAGCTGGCTTACCATATTTTCTGAACATTCCAGGGGAAAATCTAAATGAGGTTTATTCAGCCAATGAGTTTTTAACAAGAGTTAATCTGATGAAGGCCTATAAGTATCCTGAATATGACACTCCAGTGATCGTCGGTGAAAAAGTTGCTGTCGTAGGTGCAGGAAATGTTGCTATGGATGCTGCCAGAACAGCTAAAAGACTAGGAGCTAAAGATGTATATATTGTTTATAGAAGGTCTAAGGATGAAGTTCCAGCAAGACATGAGGAATTGGAACATGCTGAAGAAGAAGGCATCAACTTACAGCTTCTAACTAGTCCGATAGAAGTATTAGGAGATGAACAAGGTCATGTAACAGGTCTCAGATGTCTCAAGTATGAACTTGGTGCTCCAGATGAAGGTGGTAGAAGAAGACCAGTAGAAATACCAGGCTCTGAATTTGATATACCAATCGATATGGTAGTTATGGCTATTGGTCAAGGACCAAATCCATTATTATTAGAAAAAACCAAAGGCTTGGAGCTAAATAAGAGAGGCAATATCGTTGCAGATGATAATGGTGTTACTTCACTTGATGGAGTATTTGCCGGAGGTGATATAGTGACAGGAGCAGCTACAGTGATTCTGGCTATGGGTGCTGGAAAGAAAACAGCTGCAGCTATCAATAAATATCTGGAAAACAAATAGGTTAAATCAATAATATATATATGAGGAGGAAAAAAAATGTCCGCTAGTTTACTTGATGGAAAAGTTATTGCTAAAGAAATAAGAGAGGAAGTTAAAGCTGAAGTTGCTCAGTTAAAGGAGCAAGGTATTGAAGCTAAAATGGCAGTTATAATGTGTGGTGACGATCCTGCCAGCAAATATTATGCTCAAAGCAAACAAAAAGCAGCAGCAAATGTTGGAATCGCCTTTGATTTTTATGACATGCCAGGTTCAACAGAAGAAAAGGTGCTTTTAGATTTAATAGAAAAATTAAATTCTGATGACTCAGTACATGGTATCATGGTTGAATTACCTTTACCAAAACAAATCGACAAGGATAAGGTCATGGAGGCTGTACTTCCAGAAAAAGATGTTGATGGCATTCATCCAAAAAACAGAGGCTATATTTTAAGTAATGGACCAGGATTGTTTCCAGCTACTCCACAAAGCTGTATTGAATTAATGCTCAGAAGCGGAGTGGAAATCAAAGGTAAACATGCAGTTATAGTAGGTCGTGGGGAAACAGTGGGTAAACCTTTAGTATTCCTTTTGTTACAGCATAATCCTACAATTACAATTTGTCATTCAAGAACAGAAGATCTTGCTTCATACGTTAAACAGGCTGATATAGTTATTGCTGCTGTAGGCAGACCTAAAATGATTACTAAGGATATGGTTAAAGAAGGTGCTGTAGTTGTAGATGCAGGTATCAATGAAATTGAAGGCGGATACTGTGGAGATGTTGATTTTGATGGAGTTAAGGAAGTTGCTAGCTTGATTTCTCCAGTACCAGGTGGAGTAGGTTCGTTGACTACTGCATTGATTTTCAAAAATCTGCTTAAAGGCATTAAAATACAAAGAGGACTATAGGTGATATTGATGGATAAATATTTTGATAAATCTTACAGAGAAATTATTGAGGAAGCAGCTTCATCTTCACCAACACCAGGAGGAGGCAATGTTTCTGCAATGGTTGCTTGTATGGGTAATGCAATGGTTTCTATGGTAGCTAATCTAACAAGTGGCAAAGAGAAATATGCTGAATATCAGTCTCAGGTTGATGCTCTTTTGGAAAAATCTAAATCAATCATGTCAAGATTAGAAGAACTTGCATATGCGGATATGCAGGTGTTTGGCAAATTTATGGCAGCTATAAAAATGCCAAAAGAAACTGATGAGGAAAAACAGGCCAGAAGTGCAGCGATGGAGGAAGCGAGTAAAACAGCTACTGATGTGCCAATGGATATTGCAGCTACATGTGTGGAAATTATTGAGCTGGCAGTAGACTTAGCTGCTTATGGCAATAAAGGAGCGATAAGTGATGTTGGTGTAGGAGCATATATTGCAGAGGCTTCAATGGAAGGTGCTTTATTGAGTGCAGATATTAATCTTGGAGGAATCAAAGACCAGGAATATGTTAAAAATGCAGTTGCCAAAAGAGATAGATTAAGACAAAAAGCTCAGGAACTAAGAACTAAAGCTGTTGAAGCTGTTAAAGAAAGAATGTAAAGATATAATTAAAAAAGGGATCTCTTGTGAGATTCCTTTTTTGATTATTCTACTATTAACCATATATTTAAAGTGGAAATTTTGGTATAATTATAAGCATATTTAATTAAAAAAAAGCTTAGATAGGTAGTTTTATGGATCATCAAATCACAGTTAAAGAATTAAATAGTCTAGTTAAGAATCTCCTGGAAAATGAAATATTATTACAGAATATTTGGATAAAAGGTGAAGTATCAAATTTAAAAATAGCTATGTCAGGGCATATCTACTTCACTTTAAAGGATGAAAATGCAGCTGTATCTGTAGCACTATTTAAAAGTCAGATCACTGCTACTGCTAGCAAACTAAAAAATGGCCAGCAAATACTTATTAAAGGCAAAATATCTCTTTATGAAAAAACTGGTTCCTATCAACTTTATGCCCAAGAAATTGAAGAAGCAGGCATAGGTAATATCTATCACCAAATAGAAGAGCTAAAGTCAAAACTAATAAAAGAGGGTATTTTTGATAATATACATAAAAAGGACCTGCCAGCAAATATAGAAAAAATAGGAGTAATTACTTCGAGTAAAGGCGCGGTGCTGCATGATATCAAAAAAGTTGTAGGTAAAAGAAACCCCTTTGTAGAAATCATTATCTATCCTGTTACAGTACAAGGTGATGAAGCTCCAAAGGAGATTTGTAAAGGAATAGAATCATTTAATAAATATGGAGAGGTAGATGTTATTATTGTTGCCAGAGGTGGAGGGTCCATCGAGGATCTAATGGCATTTAACTCAGAAATGGTAATAAGAGAGGTATATAAGTCAGCAATACCAGTAATATCTGCAGTAGGTCATGAAACTGACACTACCCTGATCGATTATGTTGCTGATATAAGAGGGGCAACACCTTCACATGCTGCAGAGCTTGCTACTATCAATATTAGAGATAGATTAAATTGGCTAAAGGACCTATTAATTAAAAATGAGAATAAAATACTTGGTAGGATTGAAAGCTATTATCAGGAACTGGATCTTAAGTCAGATAAATTAAAGAACTTTCACATAAGGATCAAAACTAATAGTGAAACACTAGAAAACAGTTTTCTGAATTTAAAAAAATATATATTGAATAAGATTGATAAAGAACAAACCAAATACAATCACATAGGAGAAAAACTAAATTTAGTCAGCCCTTTGAATATATTAAAGAAAGGCTACAGCATAGCATATAATGAAAAAGACCAGGTTGTTAATAGTTCACAGAAAGTCAAAGTAGACGATAAATTGAAAATAAAGCTTTATCAAGGTGATCTAAGCTGTGTGGTTACAGGAAAGGATATTGAATAATGGATAAGACTTTTTCACAATTAATGAAGGAATTAGAAACAATAGTAACGAACCTGGAGAATAATGATCTGGAGCTGGAAGCAGCATTGTCAGAATTTGAAAAGGGAATACAAATATTCAGATCATGTCAAGGGAAGTTAAAGGAAGTAGAAAATAAAACAAAACAACTTATTGAAGAAAATGGTGACTTCTTTATCAAGGAGATGGAATAAATGTCTTTAGAATTCATGAAGGAATATGAAGCTTTAGTCAATAAAAGAATTGAAACAAATATAAATAAAATCATAGAACAGGACATGAGCAATAGTGAAATCAGCCAGGGTATGAAATATTCATTAATGGCAGGAGGGAAGAGGATACGACCTATTTTTTGTATTCTAGGAGCTATAGAAGCTGGTCTTGAACCTGATGATATTATTGATTTTGCTGTTGGAATTGAATTTATCCATACCTATTCCTTGGTCCATGATGATTTACCGGTAATGGATGATGACAACTTAAGAAGAGGTCAGCCAACCTGTCATATAAAATATGGAGAAGGATTGGCTATATTAATAGGTGATGCATTACTGACTCATGGTATCAGATTGATGTTAGCTGATCTTAAAAAGGTAAGCCTGGAAAACCAGTTTAAGGCAGTGAGAATCCTTCTGGGTAGCATTGGTGTTGATGGGATGATTGGTGGACAGGGAGGAGACCTGGTAAATGAAAAAAATAAAAATCATGACTTAGCAAATAAAAAAGCTATCTTGAAATATATTCATGAAAATAAAACCAGCAAGCTTTTAGAAGCTTCTTTGTTAAGTGGAGGAATATTAGGAGTTTTATCTATTGAGGATCAAGAGAAGTTAAAAAGCTATGGAAAAGCCTTTGGCTTAGCCTTTCAAATAACCGATGATATACTTGATCTTACATCAACTAATGAAGAGTTAGGTAAACCAGTAGGTAGTGATACCAAGAATGAAAAGCTGACCTATCCCAATGTTTATGGTCTAGAAGAATCAAAAAATATGGCTGAAAAAATTTTAGATGATGGAATAGAAAAAATCAAAGATTTTAAGAAAATCAATAAATATCTTACAGAATTAGCAGAATATCTATTATTAAGGAAAAAATAAGGGGAAGAATATGGTTAAAATTGCATTTGATGCTATGGGTGGCGATTTAGGCTATCAGGAAATGATAAAAGGAGCTGTGCTGGCAGGGGGAAATGATTTAGAGGTAATTTTAGTTGGTGAAGAAAATCTTATTTCTACAGAGTTAAAAAAATATAATGATGAAGAAAAAAGTCATATCAGCATTTACCATGCCAGTCAGATAATTGAAATGGATGAAGAACCAGCTACAGCATATAAAGCTAAGCGTGATGCCTCTATAATAGTGGCCACCAGATTAGTTAAAGAAGGAAAAGCAGATGTAGTAATATCTGCTGGCAGCACTGGAGCCCAGATGACAGCTGGAATATTTGTATTAGGTAGAATCAAAAATATCAATCGACCTGCTATAGCCACCTATTATCCTACACCAAATGGAGTGAAAATTCTTTTAGATGCTGGTTCTACACCAGATTGTGATAAGGATAACCTCCATCAATTTGCTGTAATGGCTTCGGTTTTTGGTAAAAGCTATCTGAAAATGCAAAACCCATCGGTAGGACTTTTGAATATTGGCTCAGAAGATAAGAAAGGTAGTATACTATACAAAGAAACATTTCCGCTATTAAAAGAAGATAACAGAATAAACTTCTATGGAAATGTGGAAGGAAGAGATATACCTAAGGGTATTGTAGATATTGTTGTCTGTGATGGCTTTGTGGGCAATGTTGTTTTAAAGCTCATGGAAGGTATAACTACAGTATTTGTTAAGCAAATAAAGGATAATATCAAAGAGAAATTTATATATAAAATAGGTGGTCTGTTATCAAAGGGTGCATTTGACAAAATAAAAAGTCAGATGGATTACAGTGAATACGGAGGAGCCCCACTACTTGGTTTAAAGGGGATTTCAATGATCAGTCATGGAAGTTCTGATGCCAGAACTATGAAAAACGCTATCTTAGCTGGAAAAAGAGCTGTGGAAAGTGGTTTTAACAAAGACTTGATAAAATACTTTGAGGAGACAAACATTGTCAATAACGATTAACCAATGTATAGATGAATTAACAAAATATGGTATTATCTTTAAGGATATTAGTATTCTTGAGTTAGCTTTGACTCATCCAACTTATTCATATGAAAAATCTTTGCCAGATAATAATCAAAGACTGGAGTTTTTAGGAGATACTGTCTTATCTTTGACTATTGTAGAATATTTATATAAAAGATTTCCAGATAAACAAGAAGGAGAATTATCTAAAATAAAAAGTGCTATTGTTTCTGGTGAAACCTTAGCTAAGGCAGCTAGAAAATTCAAGCTATATGATTATCTCCTTATTGGTAAAGGTGAGGAAAAAATAGGTGGTAGATTTAGGGATTCTGTTTTAGGTGATGCTTTTGAGGCAGTGATAGCAGCAATATATCTAGATCTAGGTTTTGATAGATCAAGAGAATTTATTTTTTTCATGCTTGATGAGTTGATTGAAGAAATAATCACCTTAGGCATTAAGGATTATAAAACAATATTACAGGAATTACTGCAGAAAAAATACAAAAAAAGCGTGGTCTATAAGGTTCTGGAAGAAAACGGGCCTGATCATGATAAAAGCTTTACTGTAGGTCTATTGTGGGAAGATAAAATAGTAGCTATAGGCATAGGCAAAAGTAAAAAGGAAGCAGAAAGATCAGGAGCCAAATTAGCAATAGATTTTTTTGCTAGTATGGAATAAGGAGTTACAGGTGTTTTTAAAAAGTTTTGATTTGCATGGATTTAAGTCCTTTAAAGATAAAACTAAATTGGAATTCAAAGACGGCATAACAACAATAGTTGGACCAAATGGCAGTGGCAAAAGCAATATTGCTGATGCCTTTAGGTGGGTTTTAGGAGAACAGAAAATCAAAGCCTTAAGGGGAGCCAAAGGTGAAGATGTAATATTTGGAGGGACCAAGGTGCATAAGCCTCTTGGTGTTGCTGCTGTTCATATGAATATTAACAATAATAGCAAGTTACTTAATCTTCCTTATGAAGAGGTCTCCATTGCTAGAAAAATATATAGGTCTGGTGAAAGCGACTACATGATTAATGGTAATTCTTGTAGACTTAAGGATATTCATGAACTCTTTAATGATACAGGACTTGGAAAAGATTCCTTTTCCATTATCGGACAAGGTGAAATAGAAAAAATATTAAATGCTAAGCCTGAAGAACGTCGTGGAATGATCGAAGAACTAGCAGGTATAGTTAAATATAGGAACAGAAAAGAAGAATCGATCAAAAAAATTGAATCTGCAGAAACTAATCTTAGAAGGATCTTAGATATAATAGAGGAACTGGAAAAAAACTATATTCATCTTGAAGAAAGCGCCAAAAAAGCTGAATATTATCTAAAACTCAAAAAAGAAGCTGATGAACTTGAACTTAATCTGATTGTAAATGACATATATGATAGCGATATTTCCTTGAAAAAAATTCATGTAGAATTAACTTTAATTATGAACGCCAATGCTTTAACCAGCGGAAAATTAAAGGAAAGAGAGGTTGTTTATGAAGAGAACAATCTCCAGCTGCTAAATGTTGAAAGTAGCTTAAAAGAAGCAAGAGAAAAGCTTCTAAATTTAAAAGATAAAATCAATGAAATAAAAACAGAAATAGCTAAAAAAGAAAATACAATTGAAAACAACCAGGAAAAAATCACAACTTTAACTACTGAATGCACAGAGATATCTAGTAAAAAAACTAGTCTGGAAAATATATACCAAGAGAAGTTGCTTCAAAAAAACAAATGGGTAGAAATGAAAAATGAAAAAAGTAATTTGATCAAAACTCTGGAAAAACAGGTGGCTGAAATCACTGGTAAAAAAAATGATCTTCTTGAAGTTGGAGAAGATATTCACTATACCTTGATCGACATTTTTCAGGAAATAGCAGTACTGCATAATGAGCTTAAATCAGTTGATGCTGAGGTAGAAAGCCTGAATAATAAGTCTATAAATGCGATTAAAGAGAAAGAAGGAATACTGACTTACAGTAATGAACTAACTGAAATATTAAAGGAAAAAAACCAGTTAAGAGAAGATATAAAAAGTGGTTTAAATAGTCTGAAAAGTGAAATCGTTGATCTGCTAGAAGAAAAACATAAGCTTGAAGCAAAAAAAGATGCATTAACAGAAAGCCAAAATAAAAACAGAGAAGAATATCAGCACAAGTATTCCCGATATAAAGCCTTGTTGGATATTCAAAAGGATTATCAAGGATACTATGCCGGAGTAAAAGCAGTACTTCAAGAAAGAGACCATCGTAGATTGCCTGATATAGTTGGTGTAGTAGGAGAGCTGATAAGAGTTGATAAAAAGTATGAAAAAAGCATTGAAATTGCATTAGGTTCTTCACTACAGGACATTATTGTTAAAGATACAAATGCGGCTAAAGTGGCTATTGCTTTTCTTAAAAAGAATGAAAAGGGAAGAGGTACTTTTCTGCCTCTTAATGTAGTTAAGCCAAGAAACCTGAAAAAAGAGCATGAATACTTATTGAAAGAAGAAGGTGTTTATGGTCTGGCTAGCAGCTTGATTGATATAAATAAAGAATATAAAATAGCTATAGAAAATCTGGTAGGCAATGTTCTTATTGTAGAGAATCTGAACATTGGAGAAAGGATTGCCAGAAAAGCTAATCAATCACTTAGGATAGTAACTCTTGATGGAGAGATATTTAATCCAGGAGGTTCTTTAACTGGGGGAAATTCTGGCAAAGTAAATAGTGTACTATCTAGGAATAGAAATATCGAAGAATTAAAGATAGAAGTTGATTTATTAAAACAGCAAATCAATACTGTGGCTGAAGAAACTGATCAAATAAATAACCAGCTTTATCCTATGGAGGGCAAGATAAATGCTCGAAATGTCAAAGAAAAAGAATATAATGACAACCTTATACAGATAAACCAGGATATTGAATTAAGAAAGCAAGAATTGATCAATCTAGCTGAAAAGTTAGAATATATGAATGATAACTCAGAAAATATCAAAGAAGAAATAAATGGTCTATATAAAGAAAAAATACTTTTGAATCAAACCTTGGAATCAAAAGAAAAAGAAAAAGATAGTTTGGAAAAAACAAAATCTGGTAAGGAAGAAGAAGTTAAGCTACTGGATTTAGAAATTGAAAAGATGAATGATGATATAACAGCAGAAAAAATAGCTCTTAACTCTTTGTCAGAAAAAGAAATGGCATTTAATGATACTTTAAAAGCCTATTATTCTGAGCAAGAGGATAATGAGCAATTGATTAAAAGAAAAAGCATCTTGATCAGTGAGACGGAAAAAAACAATAATTATCTAAAAAATGAAATTAAGGAACTAAATGAAACATATCAGCTTAAGGAAAGAGATTATCAGGAAATAAGTAATTTGATTTTAAATAGTGATAGAATCAAAGATGATCTGACAACTGAAAATATGGTCTTAGAAAAAGAAATAAAGGAGCTAGGAAGGTTACTTAGAAACGAAGAAGAAAAGGAACATAGCCTTGACATAAATTTGGCTAAGCTTGAGACTGATAGAGGAAATAAGGTTGCTTTATTACAAGAAAAATTTCAACTTATGCCTTTTGAAGCTCTTGAGCTAAGAAAAGAGCTTACTGATAGGAAACAGGCTGTCAGAAGATTAAAAGAGCTTCAATCTTTGATTAATGACTTAGGACAGGTTAACATTGGTGCTATTGATGAATTTGTTAGAGTCAAGGAAAGACTGGAATTCCTAGTAGCTCAGGAAAAAGATTTAAGAATCTCTATTGATTCATTAGAAGAAATTATCAATGATATTGATAAAATCATGAAAGAACGTTTTACAAAATCATTCAATGAATTAAATAATGCCTTTCAAGAAACCTATCAGGCTTTGTTTAACGGTGGTGAAGCATATATTGAATTAACAAATAAAGATGAAATATTAACATCAGGAATTGAAATATATTCTAAACCTCCTGGAAAAACACCTAAAAATATGTCTATGCTTTCAGGTGGTGAAAGAGCTTTAACTGCATTAGCCATATTGTTTTCTTTGTTGAAAATAAAGCCTAGTCCATTGTGTATAATCGATGAGGCAGATGCTTCATTAGATGAAAGTAATGTGCAGAATTTTGCCAATTATTTAAAAAATTACTCAAAAAAAACTCAATTTATAGTTATTTCCCATAGACAGGGTACCATTGAAGAGTCAGATAACCTATATGGTGTTACCATGGATAAAAGTGGAGTATCAAAAATAATATCAGTCAGCTTAACTGGCGAAAGGAGAAAAACTAATGTTAAATAAATGGATCAGTGGTTTAAAGAAAACCCAAGATAATATTTTTGGCAGAATCAAGTCCTTGCTTAAAATAAATGGGAGCTTGAATACCACGTTTTATGACCAGTTGGAGGAAATACTGATTACATCTGATCTTGGAGTCAGCACTTCAATAGATTTAGTAGAAAATCTTCAAAAAGAAGTTAAAGCAAGAGGTATTACCGAAACAAAAGAGGCGGTAGAATTGCTAAAGCTATTGATCAAGGATATAATAGCAAAAAATAATCCAAAAACTAAAATGAATAAATATGGTCTGTCTATATATTTATTTATTGGTGTCAATGGTGTTGGTAAAACAACAACTGTAGCTAAAATGGGATATTATCTCAAGGAACAAGGATATAAGGTGATGTTTGCAGCTGCGGATACATTTAGAGCTGGAGCTATTGAACAGCTTAAGGTATGGGGAGAAAAACTGGATATTCCTGTAGTAGCTCAAAGCGAAGGAAGTGATCCGGCTGCTGTTGTTTTTGACAGTATTGAATCAGCTAAAGCTAAAGAAATGGATGTTTTGTTAGTTGATACTGCAGGAAGACTGCATAATAAGAAAAATCTCATGGAAGAAATGAAAAAAATAAACAATGTTATTCAAAGAGAAGATGGTAAAAAACCGGAAGAAATATTTTTGGTTATAGATGCCGGAACAGGACAGAATGCTATTGCCTCAGCTCAGGAATTCAAAAAAAATATTCCTGATATCACAGGACTTGTTTTAAGCAAGCTAGATGGAACTGCCAAAGGTGGTGTGATAATTCCTTTAATTAAGGAAATCAAAGTACCTGTTAAATTCGTAGGTATTGGGGAAGGACTCAAGGATCTTGATGTTTTTTCGGCAGATGAATTTTTAAATAGTATTTTTGAAGAGGAAAGTAATTAATGGGCTATTTATTTAAAGATGTTAAAATGGTTTCAATGAATGATGATTTGCCTGAAATCTACCAGGGAGATCTTTTGGTAGAAGGTAAATATATAAGTAAAATCAGCCAGAATATTCCCAAGTCTGCCCATAAGGTAATCGAAGGTAAAAATCTTCTTATCATGCCTGGCTTTATCAATACCCATACTCATGTTTCTATGAGCTTGATGAGAAGTTATGGTGATGATATGGAACTATTTGACTGGCTACATAACCGTATTTGGCCTGTAGAAGCCAGATTATCTAAAGAGGATGTTTATTGGGGCGCAATTTTAGGAATTGCCGAGATGCTTTTATCTGGGACAACAACTTTCCTTGATATGTATCAGGATATGGAAATGGTGGCTAAGGCAGTACTTGATACTGGAATCAGGGGGGATTTAAGCCGTGGAACTATCTTTACAGGTAATCAGGATAAGGATGATTCTGCTTTAGAAAACCTTATTGATTTAATTGAGAACTTTCATAACAAGGCAGAAGACAGATTAAGAATACTAGCAGGACCTCATGCTGTGTATACAAACAACAAGGATTTTCTATTAAAACAGGTTTCTATTGCTAAAAAATACAATACAGGTATCAACATACATGTTTCTGAAACTACCAAGGAGAACGAGGATTGTCTTAAAGAGCATGGAATGACTCCGGTAGAGTACTTAAATAGCATTGGACTATTTGAAGCACCTTATACTATAGCTGCTCATATGGTACACCTAAGTGACAATGATATCAAGCTGGTTAAGGCCAATGATATTGGTATAGCTCATAACCCTAAAAGTAATTTAAAGCTTGGTTCTGGTATCGCAAATATTAATACTTATATCAGAGAAGATCTTAAGGTTGCTATCGGAACAGATGGTGCTGCCTCGAATAATGCACTTGATATGTTAAGCGAGCTACAATATGCTTCCCTATTGCAAAAAGGAATCAATAGTGATCCTATGGCAATCAAGGCATATGAAGCTTTAAAGCTAGGTACTTTTGATGGTAGTGTAGTTTTAAAAAGAGAGAATCAAATAGGAATGCTTAAGGAAGGCTATGAGGCCGATATAATTATGTTCGACTTGAACCAGCCCCATTTTTATCCTTTAGAAAACAGCCCGGTTGCCAATCTGGTATATAGCAGCAAGTCTACTGATATTATTATGACCATGGTCCAAGGTAAAATACTTATGCAAAACAGAAAGCTCTTGACTATAGATCTGGAAAAAGTATACTGCAAAATTAAAGATATAATCAATAGAATATATTCTGATGAGGTGAATTGAAATGAAACAGCTATCAATTTTTTTAAAAAATCAGCCTGGTGAATTAAGTCGATTGATGAGTCAATTAATCAGCAATAATACAAGTATAATTGCTATGTCGATTACAGATACTAATGAAAATGGGATTTTAAGGATGGTGGTTGATAAACCTGATAAAACATTTGAATCATTTATATCAAATGATATAAACTGTTATTTAAGCAATGTTGTAGTAGTAAAAATTACTGATGCCAGGGAACTAGACAAGCTATTCAAGCTTTTTTCAGCTAATGAGCTAAATGTAGAGTATTTATATACATATAAAGAATGCTATTATATTATTAAAATTGAAAATATTGAAAAAGCAGAAGACTTATTGGTCAAGGAAAGCTTCAATATATTATAGAGGGGATGGAAAATGTATAATTGGAAAGGCAGAGATGCCCTTAAAAATATCAAGCCTTATTCACCAGGCAAAGGAATAGATGAGGTGAAAGCTGAACTTGGTCTAGAAGAAGTATATAAAATGGCTTCTAATGAAAATCCTTTAGGACCAGCTAAAACTGCTTTAGAAGCTATAAGCAATGCTTTACAGGATGTTCATATTTATCCTGATGGTAGTTCAGGTAAGTTGAAGAAGGCAATTGGTGAAAAATATGGAGTTTATGTTGATGAAATAATTGTTGGTAATGGTTCTGATGAAATTATTAAGCTTATAGCAGAAAGTTTTTTAAACGAAGATTCTAACCTTATTATGGGAGATCCATCTTTTTCAGAATATGATTATGCTGGTAATTTAATGGGAGCAGAAGTTATCAAGGTTCCATTGATAGATCAAGCCTTTGATTTAGAGGGAATACTTGAAGCAATTACTATTAATACAAAAATCATAGCCTTATGCAATCCTAATAATCCAACTGGAACTGTAATAGACAAGGAAAATCTACTATCATTTATAGATAGAGTTCCAAACAATATAATAGTAATTTTAGATGAAGCCTATGGTGAATATGCTGGAGTGGACTTCTATAGTGGAATCAATCTGATCAAGGCCGGCAAGGGAAATATTTTAGTATTAAGAACTTTTTCTAAAATATTTGGCTTGGCTGCATTAAGAGTAGGTTATGGTGTTGCCAATAAAAACTTAATAGAATGGATTTTAAGGGCCAAGGAGCCTTTTAATGTCAATTACCTGGCTCAGGTAGGAGCTGAGGCAGCAATCAATGATAATAAACATATCGAAGATTCTTTGGAACTTAATGAAAGAGGTAAGACATACTTATCTGAGCAGTTTGTTAAAAGAGGCTTTATTGTAACCCCTAGTGGTGCTAATTTTCTCTGGGTAGATACCAGACTAGATAGTCAGCTGCTTTTTCAGGAATTGTTGAAAAAAGGTTATGTAATAAGGCCTGGCTATGTATTTGGAGCTGATACCTTCATTAGGGTCACTATTGATAAAGCCGAGGTCAACTTAGGCTTTATCATGGCACTGGATGAAATTATAAAAGAAATTTAAAGGTGAGGTAAACAATGGCTGTAGGTGTTTTTGATTCAGGAATAGGTGGGATGACAGTAGTAAGAGAAATCCGCAAAAGGTTTCCTGGCGAAAAAATAATATATTTTGGGGATACAAAAAGAGTTCCCTATGGAAACAAATCTAAGGAAGAGTTAATCAGACTATCTGAACAAATAGTAGCTTTTTTGATAGCACAAGGAGCAAAAGTAATTATTGATGCTTGTAATACGACCTCTGCTTTAGCTTTACCCCATTTAAGGGAAAAATTCACTACTCCCATAATTGGAGTATTAGAGCCAGGTGCAGAGCATGCAGTACATGAATCAACTGGTAAAATCGGAGTTATAGCAACAAAGGCGACAATTGACAGCCATTGCTATACCAGTAAAATAATGGAGAAAGATAAGGATACTGATGTTACCGCTGTGGCTTGTCCAAAACTGGTAGGTTTTATTGAAGATGGTGACCTAGATTCAGACTACTTAAAAAGAATTTTAAAAAGCTACCTTAATGAAATATTTTTAAATAATTGTGATACTTTGATAATGGGGTGTACTCACTATCCATTTTTAGCTGATACCATAAACCAGCTAGTGGGTGAAGAAATCAAGCTGATAGATCCGGCAATACCTACTGTAGATATACTGGAAGGCTATCTTGAAGAGTCTCAAAGTGAAGAAATATGCTATGTAAGTGGAGATCTACATGAATTCAATAATACTTTAATGAAGGTTTTTCCTAATCATGGCTTTGAAAAAATAGTGGAGTTTGATCCAATAGTGGATGGTGAATAATGTCAGATAATGGCTTAAGAAAAATTAATATCAAAAGAAATTTTTTGAAATATCCTGAAGGCTCTTGTTTGATTGAAATGGGAGATACTATTGTACTGGCAACCGCCAGCATAGAAGAAAAGGTGCCGCCTTTTCTTGAAGGAAAAGAAACAGGTTGGGTAACTGCTGAATACAGTATGCTGCCTAGAGCTAACAGAACGAGAAAAAGAAGAGATATTGCTAGCTTAAAGCTTGATGGACGTAGTCAGGAAATACAGAGGCTTATTGGCAGAGCTTTAAGAAGTGCAATTGACAGGAAGAAGCTAGGTGAAAGAACTATTACCATAGACTGTGATGTTTTACAGGGAGATGGAGGGACCAGGACAGCATCGATCAATGCTGGTTTTATTGCTCTATATGATGCTTGTAAGAAGCTTTTGAATGATGGAGTTATAAATGATATGCCAATAAAATATTTTATTGGAGCAGTTAGCGTTGGCAAAGTAGATGACAGATTTATCATGGATCTTTGCTATGAAGAGGATAGTCATGCTATTGTAGATATGAATGTAGTACTAAATGATCAGGACATGTTTATTGAGGTTCAGGGAACAGGGGAAGAAAATGTTTTTAGTGAATCTGATATGGCAGAGATTTTATCATTAGCTAAAATTGGAATCAGAGAAATCATATTGATAATCAAAGAGGAAATCAATGAAAATTCTGTTAGCAACTAAAAATAAGCATAAAAAACTGGAAATAAAGGCTCTATTCAAAGGGACGAATATAGAGATTTTATCCTTAGATGATATTGGCTTTACAGAAGATATAGTTGAGGATGGAAATACCTTTAGGGAAAATGCTGCAATAAAAGCCAAAGCAATTTATCAGATTTATAAAATACCAACTTTAGCTGATGATTCAGGGATATGTATAGATGCTTTAGCTGGTGAACCAGGTATCCATTCAGCCAGGTTTGGTGGCTATGATACTCCTTCTAAAGTGAAAAATCAGATGATCATAGATTTATTAAAGGGACAGGATAACAGAAATGCCCATTATACCTGTGCTATTTATTTTATTGATAATGAAGTTTGCTTTAGTACAGAAAAGTCTTGTTATGGTCAGATTATCAAACATGAAAAAGGTATAGGTGGTTTTGGCTATGATCCTATTTTTTATATTGAAAATTTTAGGAAAACTATGGCTCAGATTTCTTTGGCAGAAAAGAATAAAATCAGTCATAGGGGTCAAGCACTGGCTGAGTTTAAAAGTTTTATAGAAAATAAATATTTTAATACATTTTAAGACTACTCTTGGTAGTCTTTTTTTGTGAAATAATATATACTATCTTTTAATAATTCTAAATAAGATACCTGTAATTTTATAAAAAAAATGATATAATGTAAAATGGGAAAAAATGAGGTGAGAAATGTCAGATTTAAACAATATTAGAAATTTTTGTATCATAGCACATATAGACCATGGGAAGTCTACCTTAGCTGATAGGCTTATTGAATATACTGGGGTAGTTGAGAAAAGAGATATGTCATCTCAATTGTTGGATAGGATGGATCTGGAGCAAGAGAGAGGTATTACTATCAAGCTTCAGGCTATCAAAATGAAATATACAGCATTGGATGGTAAGGATTATTTTTTAAATTTAATCGATACACCTGGCCATGTAGATTTTACCTATGAGGTTTCCAGAAGTCTGGCTGCCTGTGAAGGTGCTTTGTTAGTAGTAGATGCTTCCCAAGGAATCGAAGCACAGACTA
This sequence comes from Fusobacteriota bacterium, assembly GCA_022615965.1. GTDB lineage: Bacteria > Bacillota > TC1 > TC1 > TC1 > WTXA01. The sequence continues at coordinate 153,678 of JAKEGG010000007.1, read as the reverse complement.
TGGCCAATGTTTATCTGGCTGTAGAAAACAACCTGGAAATCATACCTGTTATCAATAAAATCGATTTACCTAGTGCCGAGCCTTTACGAGTAAAGTATGAGATTGAAGAGGTCATAGGTCTCGATGTCAGTGAAGCAATCTTGACCTCTGCAAAAACAGGTGAAGGTACAAGAGAAATATTAGAAGCAATTATTAAGAAAATACCTGCTCCTGTAGGTGAAATAGATGCACCATTAAAGGCTTTGATTTTTGATTCGAATTTTGATGTCTATAAAGGGGCGCTATCCTATGTGAGAATCATGGATGGTGAAGTCAAAAAAGGTATGAAAATAAAAATGTTTTCTACAGGTAAGGAATTTGAGGTTACTGAAGTTGGGGTTTTTGAACCTATGCATAAAATTGTTGAGAAACTTAGTGCCGGAGATGTTGGCTATATTGCTGCAAGTATCAAGAAGGTTGCTGATACCAGGGTAGGAGATACTATTACCAGCGCTGATAAACCAGCAGCTACTCCATTAGCTGGTTATAAAAAGGCAGTTCCTATGGTATATTGTGGTCTTTATCCAATTGATAACGATCAATATAATGACTTAAAGGATGCTTTGGAAAAATTACAGTTAAATGATGCATCATTGTTATTTGAGCCTGAAACCTCTACTGCTTTAGGTTTTGGTTTTAGATGTGGCTTTTTAGGTCTTTTGCATATGGAAATCATTCAAGAAAGGCTTGAAAGGGAATATAATCTTTCTCTGATCACTACAGCACCTAGTGTTGTTTTCAAGGTACATAAAACTGATGGCAGCATAGTAGATATCGATAGTCCGGCACTTTTGCCAGATACTAAGTTTGTAGAATATATTGAGGAGCCGATCGTCAAGTCGACTATCATGGTACCTAATGATTATGTTGGTACAGTTATGGAGCTTTGTCAGGATAAAAGGGGTATCTTTGTTAATATGGAGTATATCACACCAATCAGAGTGATTTTAACCTATAAGCTGCCATTAAGTGAGATAATCTATGATTTCTTCGATCAGCTGAAATCAAGGACTAAAGGCTATGCCAGCCTGGACTATGAATTAGCTGGACATGAGCCTTCTAAGCTAGTTAAGCTTGATATCTTACTAGCTGGAGAGGTAATAGATGCTTTATCATCAATAGTACATAAGGATAAGTCCTACTACAGAGGAAGAGCACTGGTTTCAAAGTTAAGGAAGCTGATTCCCAAACAGCTCTTTGAAGTACCAATTCAGGCTGCTGTTGGCTCTAAGGTAATTGCCAGAGAAACTGTTAAGGCCATGCGTAAGGATGTGCTGGAGAAGTGTTATGGTGGTGATATTTCCAGAAAGAGAAAGCTTTTGGAAAAACAGAAGGAAGGCAAGAAGCGAATGAAACAGGTTGGTAGAATAGAAGTACCTCAGGAAGCTTTTATGGCTGTTCTAAGAATTGATGATGAAAGCTAAGCTAGGAATATATATTCATATACCTTTTTGTTGGAAAAAATGTGATTATTGTGACTTTTTATCCTTTAGCAAAATGGAGTTGGCTGATCAGTATTTAATTGCTTTAATAAATGAGATCAAAGCTTCAAAATACAAAGATTATATTATAGATACTATATATTTCGGAGGTGGAACTCCTTCTGCCATACCTTCAGAGTATGTTAGAAAAATATTCATTGCTTTACGGGAATCCTTTGATTTAAGTAATCTAAATGAAGTTAGTATTGAAGTAAATCCTGGTACGTTAACGAAAGAAAAGCTTGAAGAATATTTTGATATAGGCATCAACAGGGTTTCTATAGGGGTACAAAGCTTTGATAGCAATATGTTGAAACGGTTAGGTAGGATACATACTAAAGAAAAAGTTTATGATACTATTGATTTGATCAGGAAGGCTGGATTTGAAAATTATTCTCTTGATCTGATGTATGGTTTACCTGAGGATAGCCTTGAACGTATTGTTTCTGATCTTAGTGAGGCTATTGCATTAAAGCCTAAACATATTTCTATTTATGGTTTGATTATTGAAGAAGGCACGAAGTTTGAAAAAGATTATGCTGCAGGCAAACTTATTCTGCCAACAGATGAAGATTTGCTTTTGATGAGGCATCATATTAACCAAAATTTATTAATAGCTGGCTATAAAAGATATGAAATATCCAATTATTGTCAGCCTGGTTTTGAATCCAGGCATAATTTGATTTATTGGCATAATGAGGATTATCTTGGTTTTGGTTTAGGGAGTACCTCCAAGATAGATAATTGCAGATATAGAAATACTCAGGTCTTAGAAGAGTATATTGATATAGAAAATGATTTAGCCCAATATGATCTGGTGGAAATAGATGATAATATGGCTATGGAAGATGGTATCATATTAGGTTTACGTCTTTCAAAAGGTCTTGATTTAATTGATTTTGCAACCAGATATAATATAGATATAAGAGAAAAATATAGAGAAGCTATTTCAGAATTGGAACAGCTAAAATTAATTAGTTTAGAAGATGATCAATTGAGACTTACAGAGAATGGCTTTGATGTGGCTAATTACTGTATGGTCAAATTTTTATCTTAAAGGAGAGAGAAAAAATGAAAACACTATTTTTAGGAATGGATGTTGGCTCAACTACTGTTAAGGTAGTTGTAGTGGATGAGGAAGATAATTGTTTATATAAATCATATGAAAGACATTATTCAGAGATTTTGAAAACTGGTATCACTATGTTGAAGGAGGTCAATGAGCAGTTTCCTGATCATTACTTTAAGATCATGTTTACTGGTTCTGGAGGAATGGGTCTGTCAGAGAAGCTGGGCTTGCCTTTTGTTCAGGAGGTTATTGCTTTAACTGAAGCAATTGAAAAGTATATACCAGAAACTGATGTAGCAATAGAGCTAGGTGGTGAGGATGCTAAGATTACCTATTTAGGAGCCAGCAATGAGCAAAGAATGAATGGGGTTTGTGCCGGTGGTACAGGTGCTTTTATTGATCAAATGGCACAGCTGATGAAGATTGAGGTCGATGAGCTTAATGAAATGGCTAAAAAATATAAGACTATTTATCCTATTGCTTCAAGATGTGGGGTATTTGCTAAAACCGATGTACAACCATTGATCAATGAGGGCGCTGCTATTTCTGATATTGCTGTTTCCATCTTTCAAGCTGTGGTGAATCAGACAATTAGTGGTCTGGCCTGTGGCAGGCCAATCAAAGGAAAGGTGGCTTTCTTAGGTGGTCCTTTGACCTTTATGTCTGAGCTTAGAAATAGATTTATCGATGTTTTAAAGCTTACTCCTGAAGATACTATTTTTCCTGATAATTCACAGTATTTTGTAGCTTTAGGCACCGCAGAGTTAGTTAAAAAAGAAGAAAAGCTACATAAAATAAATAATATTCTCAAGGATTTTTCTGAGAAGGATCTGACTTCAGAAAATATTAGTACCTTACCTCCTTTATTTAAAAGTGAGGAGGAATATGCTGAGTTTACAAGTAGGCATAATAAGGCTAAGGTCAAAGTAGTTTCTTTTGAAGAAAGTCAGGAACCTTATTTCCTGGGTATTGATGCAGGTTCAACTACTAGCAAAATGGCAGTGATTGATAGTGCTGGTTCTTTGGTATGGTCATATTATGGCAGTAATGAGGGTAAGCCATTGACCAATATTGTTAAGAATATGATCAGACTTTATGAGGAAGTTCCAAATCTTAAGATATCCAGAGCTGGAGTTACTGGCTATGGCGAGGGATTGATCAAAGCTGCTTTACAGGTTGATGAAGGTGAGATTGAAACAGTGGCTCATTTTAAGGCAGCCAACTTCTTTCAGCCTGGAGTTAACTTTATTTTAGATATTGGTGGTCAGGATATGAAGTCCTTACAGGTAAGGGATGGGGTTATTACCAGTATAATGTTAAATGAAGCTTGTTCTTCTGGCTGTGGTTCCTTTATTGAGACTTATGCTAATTCTTTGTCTCTCCCAGTAAAGGAGTTTGCCAAGAAGGCTTTATTTGCCGATAGCCCAGTTGATTTAGGTACCAGATGTACGGTTTTTATGAATTCTAAAATCAAACAGGCTCAAAAGGATGGAGCTAGTGTAGGAGATATTTCTGCTGGTGTTTCTTATTCGGTTATTAAAAATGCCTTATATAAGGTTATTAAGCTTAAGAATACTGCAGAACTAGGAGATAAGGTCGTAGTTCAGGGTGGTACTTTTTATAATGATGCTGTTTTAAGGAGTTTTGAACTGATTACTGAACGAGAGGTAATAAGACCAGATATTGCTGGAATCATGGGTGCCTTTGGTATGGCTTTGATTTCTAAGGAAAGGTTTAGTTCAGATGAGGATTCTTCTTTATTGCCAAAAGAGGATTTAAATAAATTTAATTATGATAATGATATGAGAAGATGTGGTCTTTGTGGTAATAATTGTTTGTTGACGATCAGCACTTTCCCTACTGGTGATTTTTTTGTTTCTGGTAACAGGTGTGAAAGAGGTGCTGGTATAGCAGAGGATGCTAAAAATAAGTTGCCTAATCTTTATGACTATACCTATAACAGGCTTTTTAGAGGTTACCATCCTTTAGATAAGTCAATTGCCAGACGTGGGGTATTAGGTATACCGAGAGCATTAAATATTTATGCACATTATCCTTTGTGGTTTACATTTTTTACTGAACTGGGATTTAGGGTCGAACTTTCTAACAGGAGTTCTAAGAAGATCTATGAGTCTGGTATGGAATCTATTCCTTCTGAATCCATGTGTTATCCAGCTAAGATTACTAATGGCCATGTAATGAATCTTCTGAAAAAGGGTGTTAACACTATTTTTTATCCTTCTATTCCTTATGATATCAAAGAGGAGGAAAGTGCAGAAAACCACTATAATTGTCCTATTGTAACTAGTTATCCAGAAGTTATCGAGAATAACCTTGAAGAAATCAGAAGTGAGAATATCAGGTTTATTCATCCATTTTTACCTATTTATGATCAGAAGAAGATGGCTGTGAGGCTTTATGATTCTTTGAAGGACCATTATGATATTAGTAAGAAGGAGATCAATCTGGCTCTTGACAAGGCTTATGCTGAGCTAGCAAGGTATAAGGCAGATGTGGAGCAAAAGGGTCGTGATACTGTTAGTAAAATGAAAGAAAGAGGAATGAGAGGGGTAGTTCTTGCTGGACGTCCTTACCATGTTGATCCCGAAATCAATCATGGTATTCCTGAGATGTTGACTCAGCTTGGTTTGGTGGTTTTATCAGAGGAATCTATTGCTAAGCTAGCTGCTGATAAGGATGATCTAAGGGTTGTTAATCAGTGGGTTTATCATTCTAGGTTATATAATGCAGCTGAGTTTGTGAAAAATGAGCCAAATATTGAATTGGTTCAGCTTACTTCTTTCGGTTGTGGTCTTGATGCTATTACTACAGATCAGGTTAAAGAGATTTTAGACAGGCATGGAAAGATTTATACTTTGATCAAGATTGATGAGATCAATAATCTAGGTGCTGCGAGAATAAGGGCCAGGTCTTTGATTGCTGCAATGAATGAGCGTTCTAAATTTGTTCGTGATGAAGTTAAAGGTGAAGTACTTAGGACACCTTTGTTTAAGGCAGGAATGGAAGATTATACTTTGTTATCTCCACAGATGTCACCTATTCATTTTCAGTTTTTAAAGGAAGCCTTTAGGGCTCAGGGCTATAAGCTTGAGGTGTTAGATGAGATCAGTAATAAGGGGATGGATTTAGGTTTGCAGTTTGTTAATAATGATGCTTGTTATCCTACCTTAGTAGTTATTGGTCAGGTTCTTGAGGCTTTAAAGAGCGGTAAGTATGATGTTGATAAAGTGGCTGTTTTAATGACTCAGACTGGTGGTGGCTGCCGTGCTACTAACTATATTGCACTGATGACTAAAGCTTTAGCTGATGCTGGTTTTCCTCAGGTTCCAATCATTCCTGTTACTGCTTCTAGCAATTTGGAGAAGTCAACTGGTTTTAAGATTACTTTAGGCTTTTTGCATAGGTTTTTAATGGCAGTTGTTTATGGGGATATTTTATTGAGGGTTGTTAGGGCTACCAAGCCTTATGAGTTGGTACCTGGTTCTACAAATGAGCTTTATGAAAAATGGGTCTTGAAGTGTAATGATTCTATTTTTAATGGTAAGTTCAGGCAGTTTTCTGGTAATATGGAGAAGATCGTTAAGGAGTTTGATGCAATACCTCGTAACGGTGTTAAAAAGCCAAGGGTTGGAGTTGTTGGTGAGATTTTAGTGAAGTTTCATCCTTTTGCTAATAATAATGTGGTGGACTTTTTGGAAAAGGAGGGAGCTGAGGTTGTGGTTCCTGATTTACTTGATTTCTTCTTGTACTCTTTGTATGGCAATGTATTCAGATATGATCAGCTAGCAGGTAAAAAGAAGGATAAGAGTATTGCTAATTTTGCAATTAGTGCTTTGGAAATCTATAGGCGTTCAGCTAGAAATGCTCTTCGTAAGTCTAAGAATTTTCATGAACAGGCTACTATCGGCTCTTTAACTGAAGGAGCTAAGCCTATTTTATCTTTAGGTAATAGTATGGGTGAGGGTTGGTTCCTGACAGGTGAGATGGTTGAGTTGATCGATAGTGGTGTAGATAATATCGTTTGTGTTCAGCCTTTTGGTTGTTTACCTAATCATATTACTGGTAAGGGTGTTATCAAGGAGCTTAATAAGCGTTACAGGGATGCTAATATTGTGGCTGTAGATTATGATCCTGGTGCTAGTGAGGTTAATCAGATAAATAGGTTGAAGTTGATGTTGTCTAAGGCCTTTAAGAATTTGGAGCACAGGAACAGCTAGCTTTTCTGAAAAATTTAGTATATTGTGCATCCTCGACATATGTGAGTGTCGGGGATGTATTTTTTTGAGCTGGGGTCGTACAAAAGTTTATATCTGTCAAGTAATAATTCTATCTCGTACAACTTTTTGAACTGTTTCTAGTTATTTTGATATAGGAAAAAAAGTACACCTTTAAATGTTAGGACTTTGTCCAACATCTGGGGTGTACTTCAAATAATATTCTGCTTTAAATTTATTAAAACAATTGCTATAAACCTAAATAATCTCTTAAAGAGCTCTCCATATTATCTTTAGTAATACTCTCATCAAATCTCACAGTACGCTTTTCCAACCTATAAAGCCCTTTAGGGATATGAACCCCTGAAACCCTATGAATCTCTTCAAGAAGGTCAAGCTCACTGAAATCACTATAATTGTCAATGATAGCCTCTGCTACAGCCCCGCTAAACTTATAGGGACTAGCAGTAGAAACAATAACATTAAAGGAATTATCACCAGTGGACTCAAGATACTTTTCATAGACCTTATAAGCTACTGCAGTATGAGTATCAATCAAATAATCAAAATCAATAAAAACCCTCTTGATAGTTTCAATAGTATCAAGATCATCAGCACTATTAGCAGAAAAAACAGACTGAACCTTAGCTAAAAGCTCATCACTTACCCTATACTCTCCAGTAGACTTCAGAGATGACATCAAAGAAGAAATAAGTGCTTTATCACCACCTGAAAGAATGAACAATAGCCTCTCAAGATTGCTGGAAATCAAAATATCCATAGAAGGAGAAACAGTCTTATAGAAATGTCTCTGACGATTATAGATTCCAGTATTAATGAAATCCTTTAACACATCATTAGCATTAGCAGCACAAATCAACCTGTTAACTGGCAAACCCATCCTTTTAGCATAATAACCAGCCAAGATATTACCAAAGTTACCTGTAGGAACAGTAAAATTGATCCTATCTCCTAATGTGATCTTACCATCTTTTACTAAATCGCAATAACTAGCAAAATAATATACGATCTGAGGAACTAATCTACCCCAATTAATAGAGTTAGCTGAAGAAAATGTATGATTTTTAGTTTCTAAATCACTGATCAGATCCAGATCTCCAAATAGTTTTTTGACTCCAGTCTGAGTATCGTCAAAATTACCATCAACAGCTACTACCTTAACATTTTCCCCAAGTTGAGTAATCATTTGAAGCTTCTGCACTAAACTAACACCATTGTTAGGATAAAATACCATGATCTTAGTATCAGGAACATCCTTAAAACCCTCTAAGGCAGCCTTGCCAGTATCACCACTTGTAGCAACTAAAATAACATAAGTCCTATTGTCATTATTCTTCTTGGCACTAGTAGTAAGCAAATATGGCAAAATCTGTAAGGCCACATCTTTAAAAGCCGAGGTAGGACCATGATACAATTCTAAAACAGCACTCTTATGATTCAGCACATGAAGAGGAGTAATATTTGCATCTGTAAAAGTATTGGAATTATAGGCATTGCTGACACAATAATCAATTTCTTCATCAGTGAAATCATTTAAAAACTTTTTTAAAACAAACTTAGCTTTATCCTGATAGGAAGCATCGACCAAGTCAGAAATATCAGCCAATGAAACCTCTGGGATCTCTGTAGGTAAATAAAGACCACCATCATCACCTAAACCATTTAAAATAGCCTTACTACTATCAATAACCTGACTACCTTCTCTGGTAGTAATGTACTTTAATGACATAACTATTGACCTGCCTTATTTAAATTATCAAGCATTTCCATGCTGACTTTTTCAGAATTTAAAATAGTATCCAGGTCCTTATCACCTCTGCCTGATAAATTAACTACAATAAGCTTTTCCTTGCTAAGTGTAGGTGCTAACTTCATCGCATAAGCAAGAGCATGGGCACTTTCAATAGCCGGAATAATACCCTCATGCTTGGATAGCTTTCTAAAGGCATGAAGAGCTTCAAAATCTGTAACAGCAAAATACTCAGCTAATCCAGCATCCTTCATATAGCTATGCTCAGGACCAACACCAGGATAATTAAGACCAGAAGCGATAGAATGAGACGTTAAAATTTCATTTTCATCATCTAGCATAACATAAGTTTTAAATCCATGTATAACTCCAATTTTACCTTCAGTAAGTGGAGCAGCATGAAGTCCAGTTTCCATACCTATGCCACCAGGCTCAACTCCGATAAGCTTAACCTCTTTATTACCAATAAACTTGGCAAAGGCACCGATTGCATTACTACCACCACCAACACAGGCAATAACATAATCAGGATATCTATTTTCCTGTTCCAAAATCTGGACAGCGATCTCCTCGCTAATAATTGATTGGAAATGCTTAACTATCTGAGGATATGGATAAGGACCAACGGCTGAACCTAAAACATAAAAAGTACTTTCACTATTTTGTACTAGATCCATCAAAGCCTCATCAACTGCTGCCTTTAAATCCCTAGCACCATTAGTCACAGTGATAACCTTGGCACCTAACAGCTCCATCCTATAAACATTTAAAGGTTGTTTTAAAACATCCTTTTCCCCCATGTAAATCACACAATCCATACCAAATAAGGCAGCAGCAGTAGCTGTAGCAACACCATGCTGCCCGGCACCGGTTTCAGCAATAATTCTCTTATGACCCATTCTTCTGGCTAAAAGAGCTTGCCCAATGGTATTATTGATTTTATGAGCACCTGTATGATTTAGATCCTCACGTTTTAAATATATTTTAGCTCCACCAAGCTTTCTGGTAATATTCTCGGCCAGATACAAAGGTGAAGGTCTACCAACATAATGTTTTAGGTAGTAGTTCAAATCCTTATTAAAATCATCATCCTTGATTGCTGATTCAAACTCCCTGCCAATATTTTCCAAGACAGCTTCTAACTGTTCTGGTACAAAAGAGCCGCCAAACTCACCAAAAAGACCTTTTTGTTCTTCCATAATCAATCCTCCTATAATTAACAATCTACCAATAATTATAGCAAAATATTAAATTTATTAATAGGTAATTGTAGAAAAATAAATATATGCTATTGACTTATAATCATATAACAGATATAATAGTTTTTGCGTTAGGCATTCCTCGATAGCTCAACGGTAGAGCACTCGGCTGTTAACCGAGGGGTTGCAGGTTCGAATCCCGCTCGAGGAGCCAATTTTTTGGGGCCATAGCTCAGTGGTAGAGCTACCGGCTCATAACCGGTTGGTCCTTGGTTCAATCCCAAGTGGCCCCACCATGGGCGATTAGCTCAGCTGGGAGAGCGCTTGCCTTACAAGCAAGATGTCGGCGGTTCGATCCCGTCATCGCCCACCACAAAAAAGACCTCTTCTGGAGGTCTTTTTTTATTATCATAAAAAATATATAATGAATGTATTGAAAATGGAGTAAAAATGAAAAACAAAAAGCGTATAGAAAAAGCCATAGGATATATACCTCAAGGAAGCACAGTAGCAGATATAGGTTGTGATCATTGTTATGTTCTAATCAAAGGAGTATTGGAAAATAAAATAAAAAAAGGTATAGGGATAGAAGTAGTTCCTGGACCATATCAGCAAGGAAAAAGCAACATAAAAGAAAATAAGTTGGAAGAACACCTGGATATCAGACTAGGCAGTGGGTTAAAACCATTACATATAAATGAAGCAGAAATATGTGTTATAGGAGGAATGGGTGGACAACTGATCAAGTATATACTTGAAGAAGATCTGGAAAAAGCCCAAGCCTTTACAAGACTTATCTTACAGCCTATGGGTAGTGAGAGGGAACTTAGAAAATTTTTAATAAAAAATGGATGGAAGATAATTGAAGAAGATATTCTGATTTCAGATCGCTTATATCTATATATAGTAGCTGAAAGAGGAGAGCAAAACATGGGAAACGATTTTCTATATGATATAGGACCAGTATTAACAAAGAAAAAATGCGAAGGCAAAGATAAATATATCTTAGATAAAATAGAAAAACTAAACAAAATAAAAATAGAGCTTTATAAAGCTAATGATCAAGAAACAGCTCAAAAAGGGCTATTGAAAATAGAAAATAAAATAAAACTATGGAGCAACGAACTTGAAAATAAATGATATAATTTCCTATTTGGAACAAGAGTTCCCATTGAAAAGACAAGAAGAGTGGGATAATTCTGGATTAGCCTATAGGGCTAAGGGAAAAATTGATAAAATAATGATTACTCTTACTGTGACAGAGCAAACTATCGACAAAGCAGTTGAGCAAGGAGTAGATCTCATTATTAGTCATCATCCAATAGATTTTAAAAACTGGATAATTGATCAAAATAATGAGTTGGATTTTCAAAAAAGTCAGAAAATATACCAAATACTTCAAGAAAAACAACTTAGCCTCTATGTGATACATACCAACTATGATAAATCAATGATGAATCAGTCCCTATTGAGGAGCCTTGGTCTTGATATAGTTGAAACCAAGTGCTTAGTTAAAGAAATTGAATTAGGTCTGATTGGTAGATTAAGAAAAGAAATCCAACTGTTAGAATTAATCAAGATATTAAAAGAAAAGCTAGGGCTGAAGAAATTGAAAATATCAGCTGTAGACTTAGAAAGAAAAATAGAAAAAATTTCCATCTGTGCTGGATCTGGTAAAGATTTATTGGATTTTGCTATTAAAAATAGTGATGTCTATTTAACTGGTGATACTAATTACCATGCTATGGAAAAAGCCTGCCACTATAATTATCCTTTAATAGATATCGGTCATCATGAAAGTGAGACTCTGGGATTTAAAGGACTATATGAAAAACTAGCTTCAGTGTTGAATGTTAAAATAATTTATTATGAAAGTGAAAATTTTCACATAAATTACTGATATATGGTATAGAGTTTTCACATTCGATGATTATAATATCCTCAAACAACAAAATGGAGGAGAGATTAATGAAAAGCAATAGTAGAAATAGTAAAAATGCCTAAGAACATACATAAATATATTTTAGACTTAATTATGACCATCATTATGGTTTTATTGATGAAAACAATATTTACAGGACTATTACTACACGAAATACTAGGTATCGCAGTGTTTATAATGATAATAGTTCATCAGTTGTTTAACTTAAGCTATACCAAATGTCTTTTCCAAAATTTTTTTAAAAAAGGCATTAAGTTGTCATGTAAAATAGGGCTATTGATAGATATAGCTCTGGCATTTGTAGTCTTAGGAATTATCATTACAGGTATAATTATTTCTAAGGAATTATTCAGTTTAGGCTTTAGTTCAGATTTAATGCTTCAAGCAAGTAGTCTTCATCACAGCCTGGGGTATATTGCCTTGATTTTAATTTCTGTTCATATCGGAATACATTGGTCAGCTATTATGGATTTTTGCAGAAAAATATTTAATTTAAAAACTTTTAATAAGGCTAGAACCATAGCATTAAGAATAATAACCTTACTGATAGTAATAGCCGGTATTAAAGGTTCATTTCAACAAAATGTTCTTACTAAAGTGACTGAAGGCTTTACCAATAATGATGAAAGTGTTGTTAGCACAACAGACTATACCAAAGATCTAGATGATGAAAAATATGTAACAACTGAGGCAACAGTACCTAAAACTTTAGAAGAATATTTAAGTAGTCTTTACTGCACTGGCTGTAGTAAACACTGCCCTTTGTCTGCACCAAAATGTAGTGTAGGAGTAGAACAGGCTCAAGAAGCTAAAATAGAATACGAAGCCTTAGTACAAGAGGCACAAAGCAAAGGTACTACCAATACAAGTAATAGCAACAGTCAAACTGAAACTAGTACTAGCACAAGTAATACAACAAATCAAAGTACACCTGTAGCTGAAGAAATCAAAGATGATAATATAGAGAAGGATTACCCTGGAATCATGACAGCCTTAACAGATTTTTTACCTATTATGGGTATGTATGTTGCAGGAACACACTACTTGGTGATGATACCAAAATATTTAGCAAATAAGAAGAAGGAGTAGGGAAGAAAGCCATGTATAAAATTCTAGTAGTAGATGATGAGCCAAGAATAAGAGAACTGATCGTCAAATATGGACAATTTGAAGGGCATGAGGTTTTTGAAGCTAAAAATGGACTTGATGCAGTAGAAAAAACTAAAAATTATAATTATGATATTATCCTCATGGATGTCATGATGCCAGAACTAGATGGTTTTTCTGCAGTAAAAGAAATAAGAAAATATTCCAATACACCAGTATTGATGCTATCAGCCAGAGGCGAAGAATATGACCGGATCCATGGCTTTGAGGTTGGAGTAGATGATTATGTGGTCAAGCCTTTTTCTCCCAAGGAACTGATGATGAGAGTAGAAGCTATTATGAGAAGAAGCAAAAATCCTGAAGAAGAAAAGGATATTTTTGAATATGAGGGACTAAAAATAGACTTTACAGGTAGAAGTGTCTTTATCCATGGAGAGGAAATACAATTATTTCCTAGAGAATATGATTTGTTATTTTACATGGTAAAAAACAAAGGTATTGCCTTAACCAGAGAGAAACTATTAAACAAAGTATGGGGCTATGATTATTATGGAAATGATAGAACCCTTGATACTCATATAAAGCTATTGAGAAAAAATCTAGGTGAGTATGCTGATTATGTTAAAACCTTAAGAGGAGTTGGCTACAAGTTTGAAATCAATTAAGTTTAAAGATAAATCCTTAAAAGTACATCTTGTTTTCTACATGGTTATATTTGTATTTATAACCTTGGTTTTGTTGTGGTTGTTCCAGGTTTTCTTCCTGGATAAATTTTATTCCTCAATAAAAAGATCAACTATAGGCAATATAGCCAATGGTATAGAAATAGTTCTAGAAGAAAGTACAAATGAATCTTTAAATAGCAGTGAAATTGCCAACTATATTACCAGAATAGCTGTAGTGAATGATATTTCAATCTTATTGACCAATAAAAATGGTGTGATTTATACAGGTACTGAGGTAGCAGGCAATCAATTTTTCAGCAGATTTATGAATATTGATGCCTATCTGAAAGTATTTGAAAATTCACAGAAAAATATTGGTACTCCACAATATTTAAATATTTCTAGCTATGAACTTTTCCACTTAAGTAATAGCCAAGGTAAAGAAATAGAAAATGTTAATAAACCACCCTTAGAAAATGAAATTCGTAAGGGTCAAAATATTATATATACAAACACAGTATTGAATAAAAACAATGAACCAGTAACTATAATCCTTTTTATGGAACTGACTCCATTAAGTACTACTGTAGAAACCTTAAAATCACAACTGGTTTATGTAACGATAATCATGTTGCTCGTAGCCATATTTCTAGCATTTTTCATAGCAAATAAAATAGCTAAGCCAATAGAAAGTATAACTAAAGCAGCTAAAAACCTTGGTAAGGAAAAATATGATTACCAATTAGAGGGACTTATTATCAAAGAGGTTAGTGACTTAAATGAAACACTGCATTTTGCTGATCAAGAACTAGCAAAAACTGAAGCAACCAGAAAAGAGTTTTTAGCTAACATATCACATGACTTAAGAACACCTTTAACCATGATAAAGGGCTATAGTGAAGTTATGAGAGATATCCCAGGAGAAACAACAACTGAAAATATTCAGGTGATAATAGATGAAACTACCAGATTACAAACACTGGTTAACGATTTATTAGAATTATCAAAGCTGGAAAGCAATAAAAATATAATAATAAGAAATGAAGAATTTGATTTAACAGAAAGTGTTAAAAGTATTGTTGATAGATTCGAGGCGATGTTAATGGCTAAAGGTTATAATTTCGAATTTGAATCCCCGGGACCAGCTAATATAGTTGGTGATGAGCTGAAAATTTCTCAGGTTATATATAATTTGATAAACAATGCAGTTACCTATACAGGAGATGACAAAAAAATAATAATAAATGAAATCATCCTGCCGGATAAGGTGAGAGTCGAGATCAAGGATACAGGTACTGGAATAGATGCTACCAGAATAGATGATATCTGGGACAGATACTATAAGATAGAATCCAGCCATAAACGACCAGAATTAGGATCTGGTTTAGGACTATCTATAGTTAAATCAATTATAGAATTACATGATGGCAAAGTAGGAGTTACAACAGGGAAACAAGGCTCTATATTCTGGTTTGAACTTAAGAAAAAAACCTATTAGTTGACTTGTAAACATGAAAATATTTTGCTATACTTAAAAAGTATGAAAAATCACTTTTAGCAGATTGCTTGATTGGTGCATAAGTAGTTAAGCAAAATGAGGCTAAAAGGAAGAATAACCAAGGAGGAAAAAGACATGGCAGTAATTTCAATGAAACAATTATTGGAAGCTGGTGTTCATTTCGGACATCAGACAAAAAGATGGAACCCTAAAATGGCTAGATACATCTTTACCGCAAGAAATGGTATCTATATCATCGACTTGCAAAAAACAGTTCATAAAATCGATGATGCTTATGATTTCTTAAGAGATGTTGCAAGCAAAGGTGAAAAAGTTTTGTTTGTAGGTACTAAAAAACAAGCTCAGGAAGCTGTAAGAGATGAAGCAGAAAGATCAGGCAGTTATTATGTAGATCAAAGATGGTTAGGTGGAATGCTTACAAATTTTGCAACTATCAAAAAAAGGAGCAAATATCTTAAAGATCTTAAAGAACAAGAAACAGATGGCACTTTTGACAGCCTGCCAAAGAAAGAAGTAATCGAGCTTAAAAAAGAAATGGAAAAATTAGAAAGATTTTTAGGCGGTATCAAGGAAATGAATAGATTGCCTGGAGCAATGTTCATTGTAGATCCTAAAAAAGAAAGAATTGCAATTGCAGAAGCTAAAAAGCTTGGAATTCCAACAGTGGCTATTGTTGATACAAATTGTGATCCGGATGAAATTGATTACGTAATTCCAGGTAATGATGATGCTATAAGAGCTGTTAAGCTAATTGCTGGCAGCATGGCAGATGCTATTATCGAAGGACATCAATCAACTGTTGATGAAGAAGGCTTCGAAGATATACAGGTAGCTGAAGAAGAAGCTGCTAAAATCGAAGAAACTGATGAATTGGAGGTTAAGTAATAGTGGTTAATGCTAGTTTAGTTAAAGAGTTAAGAGAGCGTACCGGAGCTGGTATGATGGATTGTAAAAAGGCCTTAACTGAGACTGAAGGCGATACAGAAAAAGCTATTGCCTATTTAAGAGAAAAAGGTTTGGCTGCAGCTGCTAAAAAAGCTGGTAGAATTGCAACAGAAGGTGTTATCGAAACTTATGTGCATGCTGGTGGTCGTATTGGAGTTATATTAGAGCTTAACTGTGAAACAGATTTCGTAGCTAAAACTGATGAATTCAAAGAATTAGCTAAGGATATTGCTATGCACATCGCAGCAGCAAAACCTGAATATTTAAGTTCTGAAGAGGTTCCAGCTGATATTATTGAAAATGAAAGAAATATCTTAAGAGCTCAGGCGTTAAATGAAGGAAAACCTGAAAAAATCGTTGATAAAATGGTTGAAGGCAGAGTAGCTAAATTCTACAAAGATGTTTGTTTGGTTGAACAGCCTTTTGTAAAGGATTCAGATAAGACAATAAGTCAGTTGATTACTGAAAAGGTAGCTAAAATAGGTGAGAACATTTCTATCAGAAGATTTGTCAGATATGAGCTTGGCGAAGGAATGGCTAAGAAAGAAGATAACTTTGCAGATGAAGTTGCTTCAATGATGAAATAGTAAAGCTTAATAATCAAGGGTTGAAATTATATGATTTCAACCCTTTTTATTTGCAATTATTACTTAATGATGTTAAAATCTTAGTTGATATCCTTTTGAATGGCGATTATTAATAATATCCTTTAAAGAGGATATGTGAAAAAATATCCAAATAATTGGAGAAGGAGGTATTAAAGTATGTATATAGCAATAATAGGGGATATAATCAACTCAAGAAAAATAAAAGAAAGAGAAAAGGCACAAAATAAGTTAAAGACTATACTAGAAGAAGTGAATAAAGAATTTAAGGATATTATAGCCTCGAACTTGACAATTACCCTGGGAGACGAATTTCAAGGTTTGTTGTTGCCCAAAAAAGAAATATTTCTCATAATTGATATAATAGAAAAATCCTTTAAGCCCTATGCTTTAAGATTTGGTATAGGCTATGGTGAAATATCAACATATATAAATAAAGAAATAAGTATAGGTGCAGATGGTCCAGCATATTGGAGAGCTAGAGAAGCTATTCTTGAGGTTCATGACAATCATCAATATAGCGTGAGGAAAACAGGTTTCCTTTCATCATCAAAGGAAAATGATCAGCTATTTAATAATATGCTAGCTTTAACAGACTTTATTAAATCTAAATGGTCTAAAACTCAGCTGGAAATATATGAATATCTATTAAATGAAAGAATATATTCTGAAGATTTTGAACAAAAAAAACTAGCAGAAAAAATAAATATGAATCCATCAGCATTTCAGAAAAGACTTAAATCTAGTGGACTTAAGTTATATTTAAAATCGAAGTCCAACCTAGGTGAAATATTAGAAATAACAGGTGGAAAAAATGAATAAAGAATTATTGATAATCCTTTTGATTATCCATTTTCTGATGGATTTTCAACTACAATCTCAGGATATTGCCACAAATAAAGGCAGCAAGATGATATATATGTTGAAGCATTTTGTGATTAGTCTGATTTTTCCGTTAATATTTATTTTGATTGATTTCAAAGTAAGTATTTTATTATTGATTTTAGCTATATTTCATATCCTGATAGACTTAATAAAGGGTTTACTGGAGCAGAAATTATTATCAAATTCTCAATATCAGCATCTTGATAAAATAGTATTTATAACAGACCAGCTTGTACACTTATCAATAATATTCATAGGCTTGATATTGTATAAGGGTGATTTCCATCAGGAAATATTAAGTATCAGTGTCTTAAAATGGATATTATTTATAATCTTGATAACAAAACCAATCAATGTATCCTTTAAAAAGTTATTTAAAGGATATCAGCCTGAAAGTGATATAAACAGTGAAACAGTAATTGGTGCTGGTTCAATAATTGGTAATTTAGAAAGACTTTTAGCTGGAGTTTTTTTGGCTCTTAACCAATTTTCAGCTATTGCACTAATAATGACTGCTAAATCTATTGCCAGGTACAATAAGATAGCTGAAAGTCCAAAATTTGCTGAATACTATCTTATAGGCTCCTTATATAGTATACTAGCTGTTATTATTTGTTATCAATTGATTTTTTATATCATATAATTGATATAAATGGTTACTAATTTGTTTAAAAAGAATGAATTTGATTTTAAAATAAGCTATAATATAATAAAGAATTTATGAGGTGTAGAATGAATAAAGTAAAGTACAAAAGGATAATTTTAAAAATCAGTGGTGAAGCCTTAGCTGGAAATGAAGAATTTGGTTTAGATGGGCCAACCTTAGATACTATTGCCAGGGAAGTAAAGGAAGTTGCCGATTTGGGTGTGGAAATAGCTATCGTAGTTGGTGGTGGAAATATTTGGCGTGGAGTAAAAGGTAGTGCGGAAAAGGGCATTGAAAGAGCTAATGCAGACTATATGGGAATGTTAGCGACTTCAATTAATGCCCTGGCTTTACAAGGAGCTTTTGAAAAGCTTGATTTGGATACCAGGGTCCAGTCAGCAATAGAAATGAGACAAATCGCAGAACCATATATCAGAAGAAGAGCTATCAGACATCTGGAAAAGAAAAGAATTGTTATATTTGCAGCTGGCACTGGCAACCCATATTTCTCAACTGATACTACAGCAGCATTAAGAGCAGCAGAAATGGAAGCTGAAGTAATACTAATGGCTAAGAAAGTAGATGGAGTATTTACAGCAGATCCTAATAAAGATCCAAATGCTAAAAAGTTTGATCACTTAAGCTATATAGATGTACTGAATAATGGTCTAAAGGTTATGGACTCCACAGCTGTATCATTATGTATGGATAATGATATCAAAATCATAGTATTCAATCTGACTCAAAAAGGCAATATTTATAAAGCAATAACTGGAGAACAGATTGGAACAATAATAGGAGGATAAATATAAAATGGAAGAATTAAAAATCATACTTGATCATACAGAAGATAAAATGAAAAAAATTATTGAAGCTCTTAAGGAACATATCAAGGTAATCAGAACGGGAAGAGCTAATCCTGGTATATTAGATGGTATACTAGTAAATTATTATGGTGTTGATACACCAATTGGACAGGTAGGTAGCATATCTGCACCAGAAGCAAATCTACTGGTTGTACAGCCTTGGGATAAGACAGCATTAAAAAGTATAGAAAAAGCCATTCTAGCCTCTGAAAGAGGACTAAATCCAAATAATGATGGTAATATCATCAGAATACCGATCCCAGCTCTGACAGAGGAAAGAAGAAAAGAGCTAGTCAAGCAGGTAAAAAAAATCTCGGAGGAATTTAAGGTACAAATAAGAAATACTAGAAGAGATGGCAATGATGATTTAAAGAAAATCGAAAAAGGAAAGGTATCAGAAGACAGTAAAGAAGAAGCTGTAGAGAAAATACAGGTTCTGACAGATAGTTATATCAAAAAGGTTGATGAGATAATTAAAAATAAAGAAGCATCAATAATGGAGATTTAAGATGAAGGATACTCTTAATATACCCAGGCATATAGGGATCATAATGGATGGCAATGGCAGATGGGCTGAAAAAAGAGGTGAAATCAGAGCAAACGGACATAAAGCAGGAATGAAAAGCTTGAGAAATATTGTTGAATTTACCAGAGAATTAGGCGTAGACTACTTAACTGTCTATGCTTTTTCTACGGAAAATTGGAAAAGACCAGCAACAGAAGTTAAATTCCTGATGAAACTATTAGAATTGTATATTAAAAATGAAGTTAAGTATTTAAAGAAAAACAATATAGCTTTAAGATTTTTAAGCAGAAGAAGCAACTTGGAGCCTAGGCTCCTTAAAATGATAGAACAAGTTGAAGAAGAAACCAGGAAGGATAGTAAAATGGTCCTTTCAATAGCCTTTAATTATGGCGGACGGCAAGAAATATCTGACGGAATCAATAAGCTTCTGGAAGACTATGACAATGGATTAGTCAAAAAAGACCAGATCAATGAAGATAATTTCCAGAACTATCTTTATACCAGTAAGATGCCAGATCCAGAACTGATCATCAGAACATCTGGTGAATTCAGAACAAGTAATTTTCTACTTTGGCAAGGAGCTTATAGTGAATATTATATAACTGATGTATTATGGCCAGATTTTAAAAATGAAGATATGCTTAAAGCGATTGAAAGCTATAATTTAAGAAACAGAAGATTTGGAGGTATATAAGTGCCATGAAGAAAGAATTAATAACGAGAACCATTACTGGCCTGGTGCTGGTAATTATAATTGGCATGTCGATTATCCTGGGAGGTATTTTATTCTGGCTTACCTGTCTTTTACTATCTACACTGCTATATAAAGAATTTATTAATTTATATAAAGATAAAAAAAGCTTTGGCTTTTTTTTTAGCACGGGTATTATAGGTATAATCTACTATCTGGGAATATATTTCAACATTCACTATATACTCCAGATATCACTATTGCTAATTTTGATCTACGGAGCCTATAGGGTAATAACCAAATATCCTGCCTACACCTATAAAAATATTAAAACTACATTAATGGGATTTCTGTACTGCTATGTTTTTTTAAGCTCTCTCTATATACTAAGAGTAGAAGATAATGGTTTGTACTGGATATTGTTTATTTTATTGGTTAGTGTTTTTGGAGATGTAGGTGCATATCTGGTAGGTAAAGCTATTGGAAAAAGAAAAATAGCACCAGTACTAAGCCCAGGCAAAACTTTGGAAGGATTACTTGGAGGATTAGCTTTTGCTACTATTGTTGGAGTAATATTTGGAGTTATTGCTTTACAGTTTCATTTTCTTTTGGCAATAGCCCTAAGTATAGCTATTGTAATGATTGGTTTGATGGGAGACTTATTTGAATCTCATTTAAAAAGAGAAGTGAATATTAAAGATACTGGGAGTACTTTACCAGGTCATGGAGGCTTCCTGGATAGATTTGATGCCATAATATTTATATCAGGTTTCATTTATCTGCTTTTATCAATATTTTATAGAGGTGTAAATTGAAAAAAATAGTTATTTTAGGTTCAACTGGTTCTATTGGAACACAGACACTAGAAGTAATAGAAGAACAAAAGGATGATTTTACTGCCTTTGGCATTGTTGGAGGCAGTAATATAGACCTGCTCACTGAACAAGCCTTGAAATATCAACCTGAATGGGTTGGTATTTATGATGAGACTAAATATCAAGAATTAAAAAACAGATTGCCTGAATCAATTAATATAGTTGCAGGGGAAAGGGGAGTTTTCGAACTGGTATCCCATTCTGGATACCAGATTTTAGTAGCTGCAATCAGTGGAATCGCTGGTCTTAAGTCAACCATAAAAGGCATTGAAGCAGGTAAGGTGATTGCTTTAGCTAACAAGGAAACTCTGGTAGCTGGAGGAAACCTGATACTTGATTTGGTAAAAAAACATAATACATATCTTTTGCCAGTAGATAGTGAACATAGCGCTATATTTCAATGTTTGAATGAAAACAGGAAACTAAAAAAAATAATACTAACTGCTTCTGGTGGACCCTTTAGAGACTATTCAGAAGCACAACTTCAAAAAGTAACTTTAGAGGATGCTTTAAAGCACCCAAATTGGTCAATGGGTAAAAAGATCACTATTGATTCAGCTACTTTAGCGAATAAAGCTTTAGAGATTATTGAAGCTCATTACCTTTTTGATTGCTCATATGAAAACATTGATGTATTGATACATAAGGAAAGCATAATACATTCTATGGTGGAATTTGTAGATACTTCTATCCTTGCTCAGTTAGGTTACCCCAGCATGAAGCTACCTATTCAATTCGCTTTATCATATCCAAACAGCCTTATAACTAACTGGAAAAGTCTGGATTTAAGTCAAATAGGCACGTTGAATTTTTCTAAGCCAAAAAGCTATTTTAAAGCATTGAGTCTAGGTATAGAAGCTGGTAAAAAAGGTGGTAGTTATCCAGTTGTATATAATGGGGCCAATGAAAAGGCTGTAGAATTTTTTCTCAATAGAAAAATCGGATTTATGGAAATATCACAACTTATTGAAACAGCTTTGAATCAAATACCTAGCTTTAAAATCAATAGTTTTGAAGATATTGAACATATTGATAAAACAACCAGAGAATTTTTAGTAAGGGGAATAAGATAGATGAGTATTGTAGCAATATTATTAGGTATATTTGCAATTGGCTTTATAGCTTTGCTTCATGAACTAGGTCACTTTTTCTTTGCTAAAAGAGCTGGTATGAAAGTTTTGGAGCTTTCCTTAGGAGCTGGTCCAAAAATATTTTCCTTTACTAAAGGAGAAACAGACTATACTATCAGGCTGATACCTGTCCTGGCATTTGTAAAAATAGAAGAAGAAGGTCCTGGCAGTTTGAAGGATGCCAGTTTTTTAGCTAGATTTTTTATGTATATCGGAGGAGTAACATTTAACTTTTTAACAGCCATAATTATCTTCACTCTAATCGGAGTATTTTCTGGTATGGTCACCGATAAGGTTATAGTAGGCAAAATCATTCCAGATACTCCAGCAAGTGTGGTATTGGAAAAAAATGACCAGATACTTGAGTTTAATGGCAATAAAGTTGAAGATATTGAAGGATTCATCATTAAACTAAATGAAAATGGATCACAGGAAATATCCTTGAAAGTATTAAGAGATGATAAATTGCAGGAAGTGAAGATTACTCCGTTATATGACCAAGAAAATAGTAAATATTATTTAGGCTTTAACTTTGGCACAGAAAAAATGAATATTTTTTCTAGCTTTATTTATTCTTTTAAAGTTAGCATAGATTATATTTCTGAAACCTTTAAATTAATAGGTAATATGCTTATAGGAACAGCAAGTGCCAAAGATAATCTGGTAGGAGTTGTAGGGATCGTCTCTTTGACCAGTACTTTTGCAACCAATGTTGCAGATTTTATGGTCTTTATTGCAATATTAAGCTTAGGTATGGCAGTAATCAATATATTGCCTCTGCCAGCATTAGATGGTGGTAAGATAGTGTTATTGTTGTTAGAGAAAATCAGAGGTAAAAAAGTAAATGAAAAAGTTGAAGTATATCTAACTATAGCTAGTTTTGCTTTGCTGATATTGCTGATGCTCTACACCACCTACAATGATATTACAAGAATATTTGGAGGATAAAGATGAGAAGAGAAACTATATCCCTTAATGTTGGGGGAGTAATGATAGGCAGCAACCATCCGGTAGTGGTACAGTCGATGTGTAATACAGATACCAGAGATGTTTTTGCAACATTGAAACAAATAGTTGATTTAAAAGCAGCAGGATGCCAGCTGGTAAGATTAGCTGTAGTTGATCAGGAAGCAGTTGATTCCTTGGCAAAAATATGTAAAGAAAGTAGTTTGCCTGTTATTGCTGATATACATTTCGATCATAAGTTAGCTCTAGGCTCATTAAAGGCTGGAGTTTCAGGGTTAAGGATCAATCCTGGCAATATTGGCTCCAAAGAGAAAGTGATTCAGGTAGTTGAAGCTGCCAGAGATAAACAAATACCAATCAGAATTGGTGTTAATGGAGGATCACTTGATAAAGCTTTGTTAGAAAAGTACGGAGGTTTATGTCCAGAAGCAATGGTCGAAAGTGCTTTGAAAAATATCAGGATACTTGAAGAATTAAATTACCCTTGGTTGAAAGTATCTTTAAAATCTTCAAATGTACCAATGATGATCACGGCCTATGAAAGTCTGGCTATTAAGGTCAATTATCCATTTCATATAGGTGTTACAGAAGCAGGTACAGAAAAATCAGGTTTGATAAAATCTTCAGTAGGAATAGGCATATTACTACATGAAGGTATCGGAGATACCTTGCGAGTATCCTTAACAGCAGATCCTGTAAAAGAGATCAAAGCTGGCTATGAAATTCTAAAAGTGCTTGAAATGTCAGATAGAGGTGCAACCTTTGTTTCATGTCCTACCTGTGGTAGAACTGAAATAAATTTAATAGATCTGGCAGGTAAAATTGAAGGTATAGTAGAAAAAATTGATGTTCCTATTAGTGTTGCTGTTATGGGCTGCCCAGTCAATGGACCAGGTGAAGCCAGAGAAGCTGACATAGGAATCGCAGGTGGTAAAAAGTTAGGTCTTATTTTTAAAAAAGGTAAAATCATCAAAAAAGTTCCTGAAGAAGAGCTTTATGATGAATTTATCAAGGAACTAAATAAAACAATCAGAGAATACAAGGAGCAAAATAAATGAGAGTATCCCAACTGTTTAATAGAACTATCAAGGAGGATCCAGCTGATATAGAAATAGTCAGTCATTCTCTTTTGATCAGAAGTGGTATGATCAGAAAATCAGCCTCTGGGATATTTTCTTACTTGCCATTAGGCTGGAGAGTAATCAATAAGATAAATAATATAATCAGAGAAGAAATGAACAGATCAGGCTGTCAGGAAGTAATGCTTCCGATTCTTCAATCTAAAGAACTATGGGAAGAATCAGGTAGATGGGATATTTATGGCAAAGAACTCATCAGATTACATGATCGACATGGAAAAGAATATTGTTTAAGTCCTACCCATGAAGAGGTTATTACCAACCTGGTAAAAAATGAGATTAATTCATATAAAGATCTACCTTTAAATCTATATCAGATACAGAATAAGTACAGAGATGAAGTAAGGCCTAGATTTGGCTTGATAAGAAGCAGAGAATTTCTGATGAAAGATGGTTATTCCTTTAACCTTGATGATATATCTCTGGAAGAGACATATTTAGAAATGTATGAAGCCTATAAAAGAATTTTTACTAGATGTGGCCTGAACTACAGAGTGGTAGAAGCTGATTCTGGAGCAATAGGTGGATCTTCAAGCCATGAATTTATGGTGTTGGCGGAAAATGGTGAAGCTGGTATTGTATATTGTAATAAATGTGAATATGCAGCTAATATGGAATTGGCTAAGCATCAAAAAAGAATATATAAAGAAAATCAAATCGAAGAACTGAAAAAAGTTAAAACTCCAGATAAAAAATCAATTCAAGAGGTTTCAGACTTCTTAAAAATAGATTCCTCACTAATGATGAAAACAATGATTTATAAGGCCTTATATAATGATTATGAAAGCCTTATTGCAGTAGTATTGAGAGGTAACAGAGAAGTGAATCCTGTAAAACTAAAAAATGCTACAGGAGCTTTGGAAATCAAATTAGCCGCAAATGAAGAAATTGAGGAAAAAACTAATTTGCCAGTTGGCTTTATAGGGCCAATAGGTCTAAATGGAATGGATATCTTTGTTGATGAAGAGATAATGGATATCAAAGCAGGTGTAACTGGTGGCATGGCTAAGGATATTCATTTAACAGGAGTAAATCCACAAAGAGATTTTCCTTCAAACATAATTGTTGGTGATTTTCATAATGTAGATGCAACAGACAGTTGTCCTGAATGTGGATCAGGATTAGATTTAAGAAGAGGTATTGAAGTAGGTCAGGTATTTAAGCTTGGAACCAGGTATTCCGAAAAATTCGATTGTAAATACCGTGCTGAAAATGGCACAGAACAATTGGTCTCTATGGGTTGTTATGGAATTGGAATTGGTAGGACTATGGCAGCCAGTATAGAGCAAAATCATGATAAAAATGGAATTATTTGGCCAAAGGGTATAGCTCCATATCATGTAATAATAATTCCTGTAAATATCAAGGATGAAAATATTAGAAATACTGCAGAAGAATTGTATAAAAATCTCTTGAAGGAAAATATTGAAGTAATAATTGATGATACAGAAGATTCTGCAGGTATTAAATTTGTAAACTCAGATTTAATTGGTTATCCAATCAAAATAGTTGTGGGTAAAAAAACTGTAGAAAATAGGACTGTAGATTTTAAAATCAGAGCAACAGGTGAAGAAATAATTGTTCCTTTAAAGGAAGCTGTAGCTAAAATAAAGCGTATCCTGTTATAACCAAGGAGAATAATGAATAATAATTGGATAGATTTTGTTAAAGGCTTAAACCTGACAGAAGATATAGAAAAAAAAATATTAGCAATCAATATAAGTGAAGTACTTGTTGATAAAGGTGCAAAATGCATTTACTTTAGCTGTTTCACAGATGATATACCTGAGGTAGATCTAATTTCTAACTTTGAAAAATCAGCTGAAGAACACCTTTATCCATATAAAGTAAATTTAAGTTTAAGAAATAACCTGGAAAATAAAAAGTTTCTAGCAAATTATATCGATTTTCTAAATTATCGCATATTTAAGGAATATCCTTTTTTAAATATGAAGACAATCTTTTATGATCAGGATATGGATGAAGTTCAAATGCTACTTAATTCAGAGTTTCAAAAGAACAGATATGACCAAAGGGGCATAGTGGACTTTATTGAAGAGCTCCTTATTTATTCTTTTCCAAACTTAAAAGAAGTTCAATTAAAGTTGGTCGATAATACTAAAAGCCAGCTTGAAATTTTAAGGGATGTAGAAAAGAAAAAAAATGAAGCAATAACACAGCAAAGAATAAATGTGGAAAAGAACAAAAAATCACAAGACAATGTTATTAACAAACAGACTACAGAGGATTCTTTGATCATCTATGGTAAAATTATTATGGAAGCTGGAGTTGAAGCAGGAACGATCAGAGAAAATATTGAAAAAACAGTTCTTTTTGGTAAAGCAATAGATGTTGAATATAAAACCTTCTCAAATGATAAAACTATGATATCCTTTAAGCTTATTTCCAAGACAAATGGCATGGCCTGTAAAATATTCATAGGAAAAAACAAAATAATACCAGAGATCAATAATAATATGCTGCTAAAAGTTAAAGGTAATATCGAATTTGACCGTTATATGAATGATTTTGCGTTGATTGGTACTAGCATCAATCGCTATAAGAAAGAAATAAAATCAGACGAATCAGAGTTAAAGAGAGTTGAACTTCATCTTCATACCAAGATGAGCTTTTTAGATGCTAATCTTGAACTTGATTCATTATTTAATAGACTAAATGAATATGGGCATGATACAGTTGCTTTAACAGATCATGGTGTGGTTCAGATATATCCGGAAGCCTATGCTTTAAGTAAAAAACATGGCATCAAGGTTATCTATGGGCTAGAAGGCTATATGTATGATGATATCAAAGAGCCGGATCATAAAGGAAAAGCCTATCACATCATCATTTTGGTGAAAAACCAAAAGGGCTTAAAAAATCTATATCGCTTAGTTAGTCAATCTCACCTAAACTATTTTTATCGTGTACCCAGGATTCCTAAAAGCCTTTTATTAGAAAACAGGGAAGGCCTGATTTTAGGAAGTGCTTGTGAAGCAGGTGAATTCTATAGTGGTATAGTCAGTAAAAAAACAGATGATGATTTAATGGCAATAGCTGAGTTTTACGACTATTTAGAGGTCCAGCCAAATTCTAATAATGAATTTATGATCAGAGATAAGCTAGTAAATGGATATGAGGAATTGATCGATTTTAATAAAAAGATAGTTGAAATAGGAGAAAGATGCCAAAAACCTGTAGTAGCAACTGGTGATGTACACTTCTTAGATAAAGAAGATAGTATTTTCAGAGCTATTTTAATGAAAAGTAAAGGCTATAAGGAAGTTATTCAGCCAGAGCTTTATTACCGAAACACCCAAGAAATGCTAGACGAGTTTTGTTATCTGGATGAGAACATAGCCAGAGATATTGTCGTTAATAATCCAAGAATGATTGCAGCTATGATTGAAGATATTCAACCGATACCTGATGGACTTCATACTCCTGTGATTGAAGGTGCTGAAGATCAGGTGAAGGAAATAACTTTAAATAATGCACAAAGAATATATGGCAAACCATTGCCGGCTATAGTCCAAGAAAGGTTGGATAAAGAACTTAATTCTATTATCACTCATGGCTTTAGCGTACTATATTTAATTGCCCATAAATTGGTAAAAAAATCTAATGAAGACGGTTATGTAGTTGGTTCTAGAGGATCTGTTGGTTCTTCTTTAGTAGCAACTATGATGGGTATTACAGAAGTAAATCCATTATTGCCTCACTATGTTTGTCCAAAATGTCAGCATAGTGAATTTATAGATGGCGATTATGATTGTGGAATCGAAATGCCAAATAAAAATTGCCCTCTTTGTGGGGGAAAATACAGTAAAGATGGCTTCAATATACCTTTTGAAACCTTTTTAGGTTTTAAAGGAGATAAAATACCTGATATTGATTTAAACTTTTCTGGGGAGTATCAGCCTAATATCCATAAATATACAGAGGAATTATTTGGTAAGGGTAATGTTTTTAAAGCAGGA
This sequence comes from Fusobacteriota bacterium, assembly GCA_022615965.1. Classification (GTDB taxonomy): domain Bacteria; phylum Bacillota; class TC1; order TC1; family TC1; genus WTXA01. Next base: position 125,397 of record JAKEGG010000007.1, on the reverse strand, counting down.
ACAATAAGTACTGTTGCTGATAAAACAGCAGCTGGTTTTGTTAAAAAATACTTTGAGGAAGAAATGATTAATTATGAGCCTAAGGCTATTGAGATTTCTGCTTTAGCTAACGGTTGTGTAGGTGTTAAAAGAACTACTGGTCAACATCCAGGTGGTTTGGTAATAGTACCAAACCATGTAGATATCCTGGACTTTACACCTGTCCAAAAACCAGCTGATGATGTGACATCAGAAATAACTACTACACATTTTGATTATCATTCAATAAATGACTGTCTGGTTAAATTAGACTTATTAGGACATGATGATCCAACAATGATTAAATATCTGGAAAAAATGACTGATATTAATGTGAAGGATATACCTTTAGATGATCAGAAGGTTTTATCATTATTCAGAAGCCCTGAGGCATTAGAATTATGTGAAGATTTTGTTGATACTGGTAGTTTAGGCTTGCCAGAGTTTGGCACAAAATTTGTGAGAAAAATGCTATTAGATACCAAGCCTGCGGTGTTTTCTGATTTGATTAGAATAAGTGGCTTTTCTCATGGAACAGATGTATGGGTCAACAATGCCAAGGATCTTATCACTAGTGGGCAGGTAAAACTAAAGGAAGCAATCTCAACCAGAGATGATATCATGGTTTTCCTTCAAAATAAGGGTCTTGAGGATATTGTAGCTTTTAAAATAATGGAGGATGTAAGAAAAGGTAAAAATCTTAAAGAAGAATATATAGAAAAGATGCTAGAAAAAAAAGTTCCTAAATGGTATATTGATTCCTGTAATAAGATTACCTATATGTTTCCAAAGGCTCATGCTACTGCATATGTAATAATGGCATTTCGTCTAGGTTATTACAAAATTAATCACAAGGAAGCTTTCTATGCCAGCTATTTTAGTGTTCGTGGTGACAGCTTTGACTATAACCTATTTAAAAATAAAGAAGAAATAAGTAAAAATCTGAAAAAGTATGACGCTGAAAGCAATTTGAATGCCAGAGAGAAGGATTTAAAAAATTTGTTGGAAATTGCTTATGAAATGTATTTGAGAGGAGTTATTTTCTTACCGATAGACCTCTATAATTCAGAGGCTAAATCCTTTAAAATAGTAAATAATCAACTGTTACCACCATTTTCTGCTATACCAGGCTTAGGAGAAAAAGCTAGTGAATCAATAATAATTGAAAGAGCTAAGAAAAAATTTATCTCCATAGATGATTTAAGAAGGAGATGTAAAATCAATAATACTTTAATTGAAGAAATGAAAAAACTAAATTTATTAGATGGCTTGCCAGAGAGTGAGCAGCTATCACTTTTTTCTTAAAGGAGGAATAATATGAGAAATGTAGCCTTTTTTTTAACACCTAAGCATGAACTAGCAGTGCTAAATAAAGATGCCAATATCAGACAGAGCATAGAAAAACTGGAAAACCATGATAATTTTCTAGAAATAATAGTAATTGATAATGAAGGAAGATTTACAGGAGTTTTAAGTGCCAAGGATGTTTTGATGGCCTTCAAAAAGGAACCAGATATGACCTTTGAAAAATCACACCAATTTAAGATCAAGCACTTTTATCACAATGAAAATGTATTAACAGTAAATATTGATACAACATCAGATATATTGGTGGACATAAGCAAAATCCAGAATATAATACCAGTGGTTGATGGTGAAAATAGGTTTATAGGTATAGTAAGAAGGGCAAAACTATTGGAATACTACTATAAAAAGGCAGGAATTAATGAGGATGAGTAAGATAGATTACTATAAATTAGCATTAGAATTACATGAAAAAAACAGAGGTAAACTTGAGATAAAAAGTAAAGTAAAGCTGGAAACCAAGGATGATTTAAGCATTGCCTATACTCCTGGAGTTGCTAAGCCTTGTCTGGAAATTGAAGGTGATCTTAGCTTAAGCTATAAGTATACTAACAGAGGCAATACTATTGGAGTAGTAACTGATGGAACTGCTGTTCTTGGTTTAGGCAATATTGGGCCAGAGGCTGCTTTGCCTGTAATGGAAGGTAAAGCTATTCTATTTAAGGAATTTGCTGATATTGATGCAATACCAGTGTGTTTAGGTACTACTGATAAAGATGAAATAGTCAAAATTGTAAAAGCTTTAGAACCAACATTTGGGGGAATCAACTTAGAAGATATCAGTGCACCTAATTGTTTCTATATAGAAAAGGAACTGAAGAAGATTTCCAATATACCGATTTTTCATGATGATCAGCATGGTACAGCTGTAGTTACTTTAGCAGCCTTAATTAATGGACTGAAACTTGTGGGAAAAGAATTCAAGGATTTAAAGATCGTGATCAATGGAGCAGGAGCAGCAGGAATAGCTATTGGGAAAATCCTTCTAGATGTTGGGGTAGGTGAGCTGATAATTTGTGATAGAACTGGTGCGATTTATGAAGGTAGGGATAAGCTGAATACCTATAAACAGGAAATTGCATTAAAGACCAATAGAAAGCTTGTTAGAGGTAAATTAGAGACTGCTATAATAGATGCTGATGTTTTTATTGGAGTTTCACAAGCAGGAGTCTTAACTGGTGCAATGGTAGAAACAATGAACAGAGATCCGATGATTTTTGCAATGGCAAATCCAGAGCCTGAAATATTCCCTGAGGTAGCTAAAAAGCATGGAGCTAAAATCATTGCCACAGGTAGATCTGATTTTCCTAATCAGGTCAATAATGTTTTAGCTTTTCCAGGGATACTGAAAGGAGCTTTACAAGTAAGAGCCAGTGACATCAATGAAGAAATGAAGGTTGCTGCAGCTAAGGCAATTGCATCGATGGTTTCAGATACTGAATTAGACTTTGATTTTGTGATTCCAAGTCCATTAAATAAGGAAGTAGCAATCAGGGTAGCTGAATATGTAGCTCAAGCAGCTATAGATAGTGGAGTAGCCAGATAAATGGCAGAAGACTATCAAACTCTGTCAGATATCAAGGAAGTAAAATTAAATATCTTGAATTCAATGTTTATAGGCAATGCAAAAGAAGTAAATAATCAATTAGAAGCTAAAGAGTTTATCAAAAATATCAAAGCAAAATATCCTGATGCTTCCCATAGTGCATCAGGATTTATTGTAGCTGGACAAGAAGGCTATGATGATGATCGAGAACCTTCAGGAAGCGCAGGTATACCTATTTTGAATACTATAAAGAAAAATAATCTTAATAATCTTGTAGTGGTAGTTACCAGGTATTTTGGCGGGAAAAAACTAGGGATTAGAGGTTTGATCAATGCTTATGGAGAAGCTGGAAAAAGGGTTATTAGAACAGGAAAGATCATATCTAGATCTAGTGGCTTTCTGATTAAAATAGAAACTAATTACTCAGGAGCAGATACTATAAGCAAAAAAAACTTTTTACCAGAACATAAGATAATCAAGGTAGATTATAAAGATTTGGTACAAGTTGAACTATTTGTTAAAAATAGCTGTCTTGATGATTTTGAAGTAAAATTAAAAACACTTGAATACAGAATTATAGGCAAGAAGAAATATATCTTATGATTTTAAAAATGTCTTAAAATATGATATAATTATATATTAAGGAGGGATTTAATGTCTATTATTGAAAAGAAGAATGAATTGATTGATGAAATAAAAAATTCCATTGAGTATATAGAATTTATAGAAGCAAATGATAATTTAAAAAAATATCCTGAACAAAAAATAAGCTTAGATGAATATAAAAAGCTATTAATTGAAAATCAACTAGGAATGTTTTTAGGTCAGGATTTAAACGAAGATGAATCTGAAAAGATAGATCAGATTTATGAAGAAATATCCCAATATGAAGCGGTAAACAACTTTTTAAATGCAGAATATAAACTTAAGAATGTTTTGCAGAAAATATATCAGGATTTAAATTACATCATCGAAAATAAAGAGAGTAAGGATACTAACTAATAAAGGAGTAAGCAATGGACAAAGAAAATAATAAGAAAACAGAAAATAAAGGGAAAAAAAAGAAAAAGATATCTAGAGAAAAGTGGATCAAAATAATAGCTATGTCTATGATAATAATATTTTTAAGTGGAGTCTTTGCTACTGTGATTGGTGCTTTAATATCTCGTTTTTTCCCACAGACATCTAATGGTTCAAATATAATTGAATATGGTGCAGATGATTTTTTAATGCTAGCCAAGGAGTATGAAGATAAACTTAAGACTGATCCTACTAATAAAGAATATATGCTAAATCTGATACAAATATATGAACAATTGGCTTATCAATCAAAAAATCAAGGTGATAATGCTAAGGCTAATGAATATTTCGCTATAACGATCAGTTATGCAGAAGATTTAAAATCTGCAAATCCTGACATGAGCACATCAGCAGACTATATAATTGCTGGTCTTAAGGCAGAATCAGGCAACCTGGATGAAGCTGAACAAATATTGATAGGGATAGTTAATAAAAATATTGATCCTATTAACTCAAGACTAGCATATGCCGAATTTTTGATATATAAAAGAAATGATAAAACAAAAGCTGAAGAACAACTGCAAATTGCTTTAAACAATGCCCAAACAGAAAGTGAAAAAGAATATATCAATAAAATGATAACTGAATATAATTTGAAATAAAAGGCAGTTATACTGCCTTTTATTCATTGGTGGGCATGGGTGGAGAATTGTGGGCATTTGTGATATAATAAACCCCGAGGTGAGTTTATGCCTAGATTTATTGGTGAATATAAATATAATTTAGATAGTAAGGGCAGGGTAATTATCCCTGGAAAGTTCAGAGAGAATTTTACTGAAAATGTCTACCTGCTAAAAGGTTTTGAAAAATGCCTTTTATTACTTGATTCTAAGGAAATAAAAAAGATAGAAGACAGAATAAGCAAAAGATCTTTAGTAGATAAAGAAGTAAGAGATTTTACCAGAGCTTTCTTTTCAGGTATCACAGAGGTGAAAACCGACAGTCAAGGTAGAATACTACTCTCCAGATCTTTGCTGGAATATGCAGAAATAACAGAAGAGGTCTATCTGGTAGGTACTGGTTTTTATCTAGAAATATGGAGCAGCAAAAACTGGCTTATAGAATCAAAAAAATTACAAGCTCTGAGAAAAGAATTAATCAGATTGATTGGGGAAGATGAAAAGTAGATGGAACATATAAGCATACTTTTAAATGAAGCAGTAGCAGGCTTAGACATAAAAGAAAATGGTGTATACGTTGACTGTACGTTAGGTGGAGGCGGACATAGTCTGGAAATACTTAAAAAGCTCAATGGAAGTGGCTTGCTTATTGGTATAGATCAGGATGATTTTGCTTTTGAGTATAGTAAAAAGAGATTAAGTAACCATAGTAACATAATTTTTGTCAAAAATAATTTTTCCGAACTGGAAAATATACTTGATGAATATCATATTGATAAAATAGATGGGATACTCCTTGATTTAGGTGTATCCTCATTTCAGTTTGATGATCGCAACAGGGGTTTTAGCTATTGGGAAGAAAATGAACTAGATATGAGAATGGATAAAAGTCAAACATTAACTGCAAAGGATATTATCAATAAATATTCACAAGAAAGATTAATAGAGATTTTTACAAACTATGGAGAAGAAAAAAATAGCTATAAGATAACTAAAAAAATAATTGCAGTCAGAAATGAAAAAGAGATAGCTACCAATCAGGAGTTGATTGAAATTATTAAGTCAGCTCTAACTGAAAGAGAAAAGAGAAAAACAGGTCATCCAGCTAGGAAGATATTCCAGGCTTTAAGGATAGAAGTCAATGATGAACTTGGAGTATTAAAAAGATTGTTGAAGTCAGTAGAAAACAGATTAAATACTGGTGGACGGTTGGTTGTCATCACCTTCCACTCTTTGGAAGACAGAATAGTTAAGCAATTTATAAATTCAAAAATAAACCCTTGTATCTGTCCTCCGGATTTTCCTGAGTGTACCTGTGGTCTTACAAGCACTTATAAAAAAATAACAAAGAAACCCTTGTTTCCAAGTGAAAATGAAATTAACAATAACCCGAGAGCAAGAAGTGCTAAGTTAAGGATTGCTGAAAGAGTTTAGTCAGGAGATATCAATGAATAAAAGACTTAATATTTTGATTGGCACTCTATTGTTGTCATTAATGGTTTTGATTCTAACCAGAGGAATTGAAGCTTATCTTAATCAAAAAAATATTTCTTTAAAGAATAATATCAGTGAGTTGGTTAGTACCAATCAATGGATAAAATATCAAATTAGTGATAAAATGTCTCTAGACAAAATCGAGACCTATGCAAAAAATAATTTAGGCATGGTAGAAATCACCAACGAAAATATGAAGTATGTGAAGGTAAGTATGAAAAAAATAGCAGAAGGCACAGTTGTAGCTGCAGAAAATTGGCAAAGTCTTCTTAAGAAAAATGTAGAGGAAATCTTTGATGGCCAAAAATTCAAGTGGTAATAAAAGTAAAAAAATAAGCATCTTCAAAAGTGAAAATTTCAGAATAAAGTTATTTTTAATAGTTGCTTCTAGTTTGTTCATATTAGTTTTGCTAAGGTTATTCCAACTTCAGATAGTTTTAGGTGACACATTTAGAAACGAAAGTTATTCAATCAGAAAAGATGAATCAGTGATCGTTGCACAAAGAGGAAATATATATGATGCATATGGCATGGAATTAGCTATTGATACTTCAGTTTATTCATTGTGGATCGACCCTTCATATTTAAGAAGTAAACTGGAAAGTTTAAATATGACCAAGGAAGAAGCAGCAGCAGCTATTGGTGCAAAACTAAATTTAGAAAAAGAATATGTATTAAGAAAAATTGAATTAAACAGTGGTTTTGTTTGGTTAAAAAAAGAAGTCTCCTTTGAAGAAGTTCAAGGTATCAAGGATTTAAAAATAACTGGTATGTATTTTAAAGAAGAAGATGCCAGATATTACCCGGATCACAATGTAGGTGGTAATCTTTTAGGCTTTGTAAATACCTCAGGAGAAGGTATTGCTGGTATAGAAGCAACTTATAATGACATCTTAAGAGGTCAGGATGGCTATATTACTGGAGAAAAAGATGGACAGAACAAATATATACCAGATACAGTTAAGATATTAAAAGAAGAAATACCTGGACAATCGATATACCTAACTATAGACCAAAAAGCTCAATATATTGTTGATAGAGAACTAAATAATATTAAAAACCAGTTGAAACCTACTTCAGCAACTATTATGGTGATGGAAACCAAGACAGGAGCTATAATTGCTTCAGGTAATACCAATAGTTATGATCCTAATGAATATAGTACCACAGATAGCAACTTATTTTCTACATTAGAATTTCAAAGTGTCTATGAACCTGGATCAACGATGAAAGTAGTTACTTCTTCTGCGGGGGTTAACGAAGGAGTAGTCAATGAAAATTCTACATTTTACGATAATGGCTATAGAGATGTTGATGATCAAAGAGTGAAATGTTGGATTTATCCAAATTCCCATGGAGTAGAAACATTAGTTGAAGGACTTGCTAATTCTTGTAATCCTGTTTTTGTTGATGTTGCTTTACAACTTAAAAAGAAAAATGAAAACTTATGGTTTGATTATCTGGATAAATTTGGCTTTGGTAAACTAAGTGATATAAACTTTATTGGTGAATCATCGGGAATAATGCCCTATGGAGATAGCGATATTTATCATGCAACATCAGCCATTGGGCAAGGAATAGCCGTAACTCCTATACAAATGTTGGTTGCAGCTTCTGCAGTGGCAAATGATGGACAGAAGATGAAGCCCTATCTGATAAAAGAAATCAGAGATATAAATGGCCAATTGCTTCAAAAAAATGAACCAACCATAGAAGGTCAATTAATATCTAAAGAAACAGCTGAAGTAGTCCAGATGATGATGAAGGAAGTAGTTGATAGCGGCACAGGAACAAGCTTTCAGTTAGAGAATAATATTCCTTCTATGGGAAAAACTGGTACTGCTGAGAAGGTAGATGAAACTACAGGTACCTATTTTAAAGGAAGATATACAATCTCATTTGTTGGAGTAGCTCCTTATGATGACCCAAAATATACAGTATTGGTTATTGTTGATAATGCACAAAAAGGTGGAGAAAGCAGTGCGACTGTTGCTCCATATTATAAAGCAGTAATGGAAGGAATATTATCTCAAAATAGTGTAAGCAATCAGGCAAATATAGCTGCTTCGACTAATAAGCTAATAATACCTAATTTCGTTGGACAAAAAGTAGAAGAAGCTGCCAGAATAGCTCAAAAAGCAGGTATAAAAGTTGAAATAAAAGGTAATGGCTATGTTGTTGATCAATCAGCAAAACCATTTAGTATAATCAATGCAGATGAAATTTTAGTACTTCAAGGGGAAGAAAAAGTGCTGGCAGAAAACCAAACTGTGGTACCTGGATTAGAAAATTTAAGATTGACTGATGTTATATATCTTTGTGAAAAAGCAGGTTTAAAATTAGAGACTCAAGGTACTGGAAAAGTAATACAACAGAACCTTAATCCAGGAGATATAGTAGCAAAAAATTCTTTACTGGTAGTTAGATTAGGAGATTAGAAATGAAATTAACAGATTTATTAAAAAATATAAGCTATAAGGTTCTGGCTGGAGAACTCGATGTAGATATAAAGGGCATTGAATATGATTCTAGAAAAGTAAATGATTCAAGTTTATTTGTTGCCATCAAGGGCTATGATACAGATGGTCATCTATATATAAAAGAAGCTTTGGCTAAAGGGGCAAAGGTCATTGTCCTTGAAAATGAAGCTTTTGTGGAAGATTACCAAGATGTAGTTTTTATTAAAGTTGATAATAGTCGTAGATCATTAGGCTTGATAAGCAGCATATTTTTTGGAGAACCCAGTAAAAAACTGATAGTAGTTGGTGTAACAGGTACAAATGGCAAAACCTCTATTACATATCTGCTAAAAAGTATTTTACAGGAGGCTGGCTATAAAACTGGGATCATTGGCACCATTGAGAATCAGATAGGTGAAAAAGTATATGAATCAAATGTAACTACACCAGAATCCAGAGATCTGCAAGAATTATTACATGAAATGGTCATGGCAGAATGTCAATACTGTTTGATGGAAGCTTCCAGTCATGCCCTGTTTTTAGACAGAGTTGCAGGAATACAATTCAAAGCAGGAATTTTCACCAACTTAACTCAGGATCATCTGGATTTTCATCAAGATCTAGATGAATACCTGGAAGCTAAAAAATTACTATTTAAATTAGTGGAGGTTGATGGGTTTTCCATAATCAATATTGATGATCCTGTAGCTAAATCGGTTATTGAAATTGCAAAAGGTGAGGTTATCACCTATGGTCTAAAAAATGATCCGGACTATAAAGCAACTGAAATAAATCTTAAACTGGAAGGTACAGAATATCTTCTTCAGACAAAAATAGATAAAGAAAAAATCAATTTAAAATTAATAGGTGAATTTAGTATATATAATTCTCTTGCTGCCATTGCAGCAGCTGATAAACTTGGGATCGCTATGGAAACTATTAAAGCAGGAATCAAGAAAGTTAAGGTCAATGGTCGTTTTGAAGTTGTAAATGGAATAAGTGATTTTGCAGTAGTGGTAGATTACGCTCATACTCCAGATGGTTTGGCAAATGTTTTATCAACTGCCAGAAAAATTACCAAAGGCAGAGTGATTTGTGTTTTTGGCTGTGGTGGAGATAGAGATAAAAAAAAGAGACCTATCATGGGCAGAGTGGCAGGAGAACTAAGTGATATTGTTATCATTACTTCTGATAATCCAAGAACTGAAGAGCCTAATTCAATTATTGATATGATTGAGGCAGGTGTCAAAGAGAGAACCAAAGAATATTTGAAAATTGAAAATAGAAAAGCTGCAATTGAAAAGGGAATAAGCATAGCCAGAAAAGATGATATAATTGTAATAGCTGGTAAAGGACATGAGGACTATCAGATCATTGGTAAAATAAAATACCATTTCAGTGACCGTGAAGTTGCAGAAGAATATTTAAGGAGTATAGCTAAATGATAGGTACTTTAAAAGAAATAAAAGAATTACTTGGCAATCAGGTTATACATGATAAAGATGATTCTTTAATGATTGAAAATATTTCGACAGACTCTAGAAATATTCAAAAAAACAGTATTTTTATTGCAATAAAAGGTGAAAATTTTGATGGTCATGACTTTATTGAAAAAGCTATCCAATTAGGTGCTTATGGAGTAGTAATTAGTAAGGATCATCATAATAAAAAAAATATTAGTTTTAGTTCCTTGATAGAAGTTGATGATACAATAGAGGCATATGGTAAAATAGCCAGATTTTACAGAGAAAAAATGAAATTTAAAGTTGTATCTATAACTGGGTCTAGTGGAAAGACAACTACTAAAGATATGATTGCCCAGGTGCTGGAATCTAAATTCAATGTGGTTAAAACCTTCAAAAATAATAATAATGAAATCGGACTACCATATACTATTTTATCAGCAACTGAAGATACAGAAGTTTTAGTGCTTGAGATGGGTATGAGAGCTTTAGATGAAATAAAACAATTGACTGAAATTGCTGATCCTGACATTGGTATCATCACTAATATTGGGGTTGCTCATATTGGTGAATTAGGTTCAAGGGAAAATATTTTTCAAGCTAAAACAGAGCTTTATCAAAATATGAGAAATGATGGAATAGCTATAATAAACGGAGAAGATGACTTTTTTAATCAGATGCTTTCAACATTTTCCGGAGAAAAAAGAGTATTTGGCTTTAATGAACAAGCTACTATAAAAGGTGAAATAATCAGGGAATCCCAAGATTTTACTAAATTGTTAATTAAAAGAGAAAATCAGGAATATGTTGTTGATTTACCTTTTACAGGTAAACATTTGATATTAGATGCTTTAGGTGCTATAGAGATTGGTTTGATTTTTAATATAGACTTTAATGATATAATAATGTCATTGAGCAGACTGGATGTTTCACCAGGTAGATTTGAAGTTAAAGATTTTGAAAACTATACCATAATCGATGATACCTATAATGCAAACCCAGATTCTATGAGGGCTTCACTTAATATCCTGGAAAAATATAATGGATTTAAGATAGCAGTTTTAGGTGATATGAAGGAACTAGGTCCACATGAAGTTGAGCAACACAAAGAAGTAGGAGAATATTGCTCTCAGCTTATGATCGATACAATAATCACTGTAGGAGCATTAGGCAGATATATAGGTGAAGGTATCGATAGTTCAACCAACAATAAGAACATCAAGGTGTATTCTGTCCTTAACAATTTAGATGCTTATGATATTTTGAAAAAAGTAATTCAAACTGATGCAGTTGTTTTAGTTAAGGGGTCACGAGCAATGGGCATGGAAAAAATTATTGAATTACTTGAGGTGGATGAATAATGAATTTTGTAGTTTACATGATAGTAAATGTGATATTAACTCTTGTTTTAGGAGTATTGATTAAAAACAAATTAAAAAAAATGAAGCTAGAACAAACCATCAGAGATGATGGGCCTGAAGCTCATTTAAAAAAAAGAGGAACTCCTAGTATGGGAGGACTAATATTTCTGATTCCAATAACCTTGATAGCAATTATTTATCTACCAAATACTATTCTGCCATTAATAGCTTTGATAGGCTATGCCTTATTAGGCATATATGACGATATTGACAAAAGGGTAGTAAATAAAAGCAGTGGACTTTCTATAAAAAAGAAATTGATATTAGAAATAGTAATTGGGATAATAGTTAGTATTGTAGCACTATTTATCCTGAATAATAATATAGTTGGTTTAAGTAAAAATCTCATATTCAATATTCATCCAGTTTTTTATTTACTCTTTATTATTATATTTCTAATATCAGTTACAAATGGAGTAAACTTTATTGATGGTCTTGATGGACTAGCTACTTTAGTAACTATTCCAATCTTGATCCTCTATATATTTATTAGTATTGACCAAGGCAATATTATTATGGCTAAATTTTCAGCTATGGCTCTAGCCTCAATAATAGGTTTTCTGTTTTTTAATATTCATCCAGCTAAAATATTTATGGGCGATACTGGATCTTTAGCCTTAGGTGCTCTAGTTGCTGCAATAGCAATTGTTCTAAACGTTGAAATATTATTATTGATTTTTGGATTTGTCTATTTTATTGAAGTTTTATCAGTAATCATTCAAATAATCTATTTTAAGAAAACAAATGGAAAAAGATTTTTTAAAATGGCTCCACTACATCATCATTTTGAGCTTTCTGGCTGGTCTGAAGTCAAGGTTGTAACTGTCTTTACTCTAATCTCAGTTGCTACATCAACTCTGGCCTATTTTGTATATATATTGATTTAGGAGAATTATGGATTTTAAGAATAAAAAAATATTGGTTTTAGGTAAAGGAATAACTGGACAAGCAACTGCCTCTTTTTTAATAAAAAAAGAGGCTATTGTTAATATTAAGGATGAAAAGGAAGATGGTTCCTTTATAGAAATTGATCCAACAGAATATGATCTTATTGTTCAGTCACCTGGAATTTCTAGACAACATCCATTTTTATTAAAGTGTGATCAATTAGGCATAAAGGTTACAAATGAAATTGAATTAGCAGCTCAAAATACAAACAAGAAAATCATTGCTGTGACAGGGACAAATGGTAAAACTACCACAGTTAATCTAATACATCATCTTTTAAATACATGTAATTTAAAAAATGTATTAGTGGGCAATGTGGGAACACCATTTATTGCTATGACAGAAAATGATTATGATTATTATGTCTTAGAGTTATCTAGCTATCAGCTAGAAGCAGTTGATCTTTTTAAACCTGAAATAGCTATTATTACAAATTTAACTCCAGATCATCTGGAAAGACATAAGACAATGGATAATTATTTGAATATAAAAAAGAGAGTATTCAAAAATATGGATAGCAGTAATTTTATCATATTAAATTATGATGATCCCTACTTAAAAAATATCGAAGTAAAAATATCTAAAAAATTATTTATCAGTACTACAACTAAGGTAACAGGAATATTTTTAGAGAAAGATATCATTTATTTAAATCTAGATAGAAAACAAGTACTTCTGAATATCAAAGATTTATTGATTTTTGGCATACACAATATAGAGAATATAATGTTTGCTATTTTGGCAGGCTATTTATCTGGACAGTCATTAGAATGTTTGATTCAAGGTGCTCTAACTTTCAAGGGCGTAGAACATAGACTTGAATTTATAAGAGAGCATAATGGCGTCAAATATTATAATGATTCAAAATCCACCAATCCAGAAGCATCCATTACTGCAATCAAAGCATTTAATAATACAATGATATACCTGATATTAGGTGGCAGTCATAAGTCTGTCGATTATGGAGCGTTAGCAAAGACTATAAAAGAAAATAATGTATGTCCTATATTGCAAGGAGCTACAAGGGAAGAAATAAAAAATGCTCTGGAATTAGCAGGAGTTAAAAAATATATCCTATGTAAGGATATGAAGTCTGCTTTGGATTCTGCTGTGCAAATTGCCAAGAAAGATGAAGTTATTATCTTGTCCCCTGCTTGTGCCAGCTTCGATCAGTTTAGTAACTTTGAAAATAGAGGAGAAGTATTTAAAAGCTATGTCAATGAAATCAAGTAAGCTAAAAAATAAAAAACTTAAAAATAGCATAGGTAGAAAAATACCCAATAGTGTTAGCTTGATTATTATTGTATCTATATTGCTGATATTTGGTTCATATATGGTTTTCAGTGCTTCATATATTGGTGTTGATGATAGTCCCCCTTGGTTTTATCTGTTGAAACATGTATTTTTTATCATTGCTGGTATAATATTTGGAACAATATTTTTTAAATTTGGCCAACTAAAACATAAATCACTTTTGATCTATAGTTTTATGGCACTGGCAATTGTACTGTTGCTGATTGCCTATATTTTTGGTGAAACAATTGGAGGTTCAAAAAGATGGATCAATTTAGGTCCTATAAATATTCAGCCATCTGAACTTTTAAAACCAGCTTTAGTACTTTTGGTAGCTCATTTATTAACCAGAAGAAAAAAAGCAAATACTGGATTAGCTATTTTCATTAGCTTTATCGCAGCAGGACTAGTAGCTGTGGAAAATTTAAGCTCAGCTATACTGCTTATTATACCAGTTCTTGTTATATTTTTTGTTTATGGAATTAATAAGAAACCAGCATTTATTGCTGGGATAATTGGTGTGTTGGGAATTGTTAGTGCAGTTATTCTGGAACCTTATAGGATGCTTAGAATAGTAAACTTTATGGGTGTCTGGCTTAATCCATTAAAAGCCGACTATCAGTCAAAACAAAGCTTATATGCAATAGCTGATGGAGGTATTTTCGGGGTTGGGATTACTAATAGTAAACAAAAATTCTTTCATCTTCCAGAACATCATACAGATTTTATCTTTGCCATCGTGGGCGAAGAATTAGGCTTTATTGGAGCTGCTATACTGATTGTTTTGCTTTTTTCTTTAAGTTTTATTATCATACAAATAGCATTAGAAACTACCGATAAATTCAATAAATTAACAATCATTGGTTTTGGTGCTCTGTTTGTATCACAAACAATACTGAATCTAGCAGTTGTAACAGCCTTAAGTCCAGTTACTGGAGTAACCTTGCCTTTTATTAGTTATGGGGGATCATCAATAGTTTCCTTTTTAATAATTATTGGCTTTATATTAGGAACGACTGTACCGAAAAAAAGGAGAAAAAATGAAAAGCAATAGCGTTATATTAACTGGTGGTAAAACTGGAGGACATATTTATCCTGCTCTGGCGATAGGAGATATTCTTGTTAAGGAATATGAGGTGGACCTCCATTATATAGGAGCTAATGATGGAATGGAATCAAAAATACTGGAAAATGAGCCAATACCTTTTTATGGTATTAGACTTGCACCTTTTATAGGTGTTTCGGTGTTCAAAAAAATCAAAGGCTTTTTTAGAAATATCCTTGGTTTTTTTCAAAGCTTGAAAATTATTAGTAAAATAGAACCAAAACTTATTATTGGTACTGGTGGTTTTGTAGCTGGTCCAGTATTATCTGCAGCATTTATCTTAAGAGTACCAATAATCATACATGAACAAAATGTAGCTCCTGGCTTTACCAATAAAATTTTAAGTAATATCAGCGATGTAATCTGGATGACTTTCAATGAAAGTGCTAGCTTTTTCCCTAAGGGTAAAAAAAAGGTGCTGACAGGTATGCCCTTAAGGAAAAACTTTCAGCTATTTACTAAGGAAATTAGCAGAGAACATTTTGGCTTTAAGGAAGAAGATAAAATACTTTTAGTTACTGGTGGTAGCCAAGGTTCTAAAATCATTAATGAAACACTTGTCCCAATTTATGAAAAAATCATAAATGAGCTTGGTTATAAGATAATACATATTACCGGACCAAATTTTTATGAAGAAATTGTTAATGGATTAAATGAACAGTTGAAGATACTATTAGAGAATAAGGAGCTAATCATACTAAGTTATTTAAAGGAAATGGAATTTGCTTTAAATGCTGCTGATGTAGTTATTAGTAGATCAGGCGCCAGCTTCATATGCGAATTGATTGCAACCAATAGTTATAGCATTCAGATTCCAATGAAAAAATCCGCTGGGAATCATCAGCTTAAAAATGCTAAGGCTATTGAAAAAGCTGGCTTAGGCAGAATAATTGAAGAAGATAACTTAAGTAGTGATAAGCTATATGAAACTTTAAAGTCTTTACAGCCTGATATGATTCATAATATAATAAAAAATAACGTGGGAATTTTATATGGTGAAAATACCAAGGAAATTATCAGGAAGGAAACATATAAGTATTTAAATGAATAATATACATTTTATAGGCATAGGTGGCACAGGCATGAGCGGACTGGCTAAAATGTGTCTGGAAAAAGGCATCAATGTAACAGGATCAGATATAAAAAATTCGGAAACTGTACAAAACTTAAAAAATATTGGAGCTGAAATCAAAATCGGACATTCATATATACCAGAAAATACCAATTTGGTAGTTTATAGCACAGCTGTTAATGAAAGTAATGTAGAAATTATCGATGCCAGAAATAAAGGGATACCTCTTTGGCATCGTAGTGATATATTAAGATATTTAGCTCAAGGGAAAATGGTATACGGTGTAGCTGGAGCTCATGGTAAAACTACAACAACAACTATGCTAGCTGAAATATTTGTAAAAAGTGGTATGAATCCCAGTATTGCAGCTGGTGGTAAGTTGGTATTTGAAAACGCCAATGGTAAATATGATCCAAAAGGAAGTGTTTTTATTGCAGAATTAGATGAAAGCGATGGCTCATTTTTAAAAATACTTACAAACACTGCTGTCATTACAAATATCGATGATGATCATTTAGATTTTTATTCAACTAAGGACAATATTGATAAAGCCTTTGGTGAATTTATTGAAAAAATTGAAGATAAAATAATCATTAATGGACAAGATAAAACTATAAAAAAATTGGTTGAAGGCAGAAGCAATGTAATTACCTTTGGATTTAAAGACTGTGATTACACATTAGATGAAATTAAAGTTCAAAATTATAGAAATACTGCAAAAGCATATTACAAGGGTGAGTATATTGGTACTATCAATATTCCTTTGCCAGGAATTCATAACTTACAAAATGCTTTAGGAGCAATTGCCTTAGCCAGAGATAAGAAAATACCAGATGATATTATTTTCAAAAGCTTAAATACCTTTCAGGGTGTTGGCCGAAGATTTGAAATCATAGGACAAAAAAAGGGGAGAACTATTGTTGATGACTATGCTCATCACCCTAAAGAAATAGAAGCACTGCTTTCAGGTGCAAAATCCTTCGGCTATAAAAGAGTTATAAGTATTTTTCAACCACATAGATATACTAGAACCAAGCAATTATATAATGAATTTATTGAAGTTTTGAAAAAATCAGACATCTGTATTGTGAATAATATATATAGTGCTGGTGAAACTCCAATAGCAGGGATTTCTGGAGAAAAACTAGCCAGATCTGTAAACGGTGAATATATTGAAGAATTTAGTAAGATTGTTGATTATATCGTGAAAAATAGCCATGAAGAAGATTTAATTTTAACAATTGGAGCAGGAAATATTTGTGAAGTAGGAAAGATGATATTAGAGGCTCTATAAATGGGTAAAATGATAGGATTTCAAAATGAGTTGATAGAATTATATCATGGAGAATTAAAGACTGATTATGATATTAAGAGACTAACTACTTGGAAAATAGGTGGTATTTGTAAGTATATTGCTTTTCCTGATAATGAGGCTGATCTGCTTATAATACTCAAGCTATTAAAAAAGTATAATGTTAAATATTATATAATTGGCAAAGCTTCCAATATATTATTTGGAGATCAATATTTTTCTGGTATGGTTATTTATTTAGGTAAAAACTTTACCAGATATAATATTAAAACAGAAAATGATATTGGGATCATCAAGGTATTAAGTGGACAATCACTGAATAAGATCGGTAAAATAGCAAAAGAAAATTCATTGTCAGGTATGGAATATCTTTCATTTATACCTGGTTCAGTTGGAGGGGCGCTTATAACAAATGCTGAGGCGCATAAAAAATCAATTGGTGATTTGGTGGTTGAGGTTAAAATTGTAGATAATGGCGAA
The DNA here is from genome assembly GCA_022615965.1 of Fusobacteriota bacterium. Classification (GTDB taxonomy): domain Bacteria; phylum Bacillota; class TC1; order TC1; family TC1; genus WTXA01. Next base: position 107,721 of record JAKEGG010000007.1, on the reverse strand, counting down.
GTTAAGGTCATAACTAAAGAGCAATGCGGATTTAAATATAGGTCATCTATATTCGAGAAAAATGATTTTGTTATAATAGAGGTGACATTACAGCTTAAAAGAGATCAACAAGAAGATATAGATAAGAGATATGAAGAAGCTAAATTATTCAGAATGGAAAAACAACCTAAAATGCCAAGTGCTGGAAGTGTTTTTAAAAATCCCGATATTGGACCTGCAGGATTATTAATTGATCAGGCAGGCTTAAAAGGTTTAAAAGTGGGAGGAGCAGTTATTTCGATTGTTCATGGGAACTTCATATTGAATGAAGAATTGGCTGCTTCTGCAGATGTTATTCAACTGATAAATATAATTAGAAATAAGATCAACGATTACTATTCCGTTAATTTAGAATTAGAGATAAAAATATTCAATAATTAATTTGCTTATTTTTAATATGATGTTATAATTATTACATATATTTAATAATGGGGGGATTTTGATAAAGAGACAAGGCAAAAATAGTGGTGTAAATAAAAAAAAAATTAAGAAAAAATCGTTGATGAAAAAAATCTTGATTTTATTTGTATTTATGATGCTGATGTTTTCGTTATCATATTTTTTATTGTTTTCTCCCTTCTTCAACATTGAAAAAGTTGAAGTTAAAGGTGCAATATCACTGGATTCTCAGACCATACTAGAGGTAGCTAATATAAATGTAGGTGAAAACATTTTTTTACAAAATAATGTCAGCAGGGAAAACAATATAAAAAAATCCTATAATATTATCGAAGATATTAAAATAAAGCAAAGTTTGCCAAACAAGGTGGTAATAGATGTGCAAGAAAAAAAACCGATATTAACCTTGCTGAGCAACTCTAAATATATTTTAATTGGTAATAACGGCGAAATAATAGATATCAAGGACAAGCTTAATCAGTTATCTATACCTATATTAACTGGTATAAGCTTATCTGAGCAGGTTGCAGTAGGTCAGGTAATAGTTGATAGTGATGTAATAAAGATTGTCAAATTACTTGAGACAGTAAATGATGAAAAAAAATATCTTTTTGGTGAAATTGCCATTGTTGATGATCAGATAATTATTTTTCCCACAAGCAGCTATAAGGTTATTATTGGAGATTCAAGCAATTTAGAAAAAAAGCTTATTGTTCTAGAAATGCTGATTACTGATACAAATATTTTAGTCAATTCTATAGACTATATTGATATTACAAAACCAGAAAAAATAATAAAAAAAACTAAGGAGGGTATTTCGTGATTGAATTCGAAGATGCAAATTTTAATAATTCAGCAAATATAAAAGTTGTTGGTGTAGGAGGTGGTGGCAATAATGCGATAAACCGCATGATTGAAGCCGGTCTACAAGGTGTGGAATTTATTTCAATCAATACAGATGCACAATCATTACACAGCTCTTTAGCAAATAAAAAAATTCAAATAGGCAGTAAGCTGACCAAAGGATTAGGAGCTGGTGCGAATCCGGAAATAGGAAAAGCAGCAGCAGATGAAAGTAGAGAAGAATTATATAAACTATTACAAGGAACAGATATGATCTTCATCACAGCAGGCATGGGTGGTGGTACTGGTACTGGCGCAGCGCCAGTAATTGCACAGATAGCCAAAGAAGTTGGAGCTTTGACAATAGGTGTTGTAACTAAACCTTTTGCTTTTGAAGGTAAAAAAAGAGAAGCTTCTGCAAAAGAAGGAATTGAAAAGTTATCACAATATGTTGACAGCTTGATAATAGTACAAAATGATAAATTGCTTGAACTAGCTGATAAAAGAACACCTATGCTTCAAGCCTTTAAAATGGCTGATGATATTTTAAGACAAGGTGTACAAAGCATATCTGATTTGATTGTAATGCCTGCATTGATTAATCTGGACTTTGCTGATGTGAGAACCATTATGTCAGAAAATGGAGCTGCACTGATGGGTATTGGTAAAGCTACTGGTGAAAACAGGGCACAAGAAGCAGCTTTAGCTTCAATATCAAGTGCATTACTAGATACTAGTATTGATGGAGCCAAAGGAGTATTGTTAAATATTACTGGTGGCAATGACTTGACTTTATATGAAGTAAACGAAATAGCATCTATCGTAACTGAAGCTTGTGATAGTGAGGTCAATGTTATCTTTGGCGCAGCTATTGATCCTGAGATACAAGATGAGGTTTCAGTAACTGTTATCGCTACAGGTTTTGAAGGAGAATATACCAGCCTGAAAAGCAAAAAAAAGAAAAGTAAACAAGATGAAGTAAAAGAAGAAAAAGCTGAAGAAGTTAAGGAAGAAAAGAAAGACACTTTAGATATGATGTTTTCTATTCCTAGATTTTTAGAATAATAGTATGAGATGTATTTTTTGCAACAGTCCTGATTCAAAGGTACTAGATTCCAGACATATAGAAGATGGCAATGCTATAAAAAGAAGAAGAGAATGCATTGTCTGTAAAAAGCGCTTTACTACCTATGAAAAGGCGGAAGAAACCTCAATAATTATTGTGAAAAAAAATGGCAGAAGAGATTTATTTGATAAAGATAAACTTTTAAAAGGTATTTTGAAAGCCAGCCAGAAGACTAAAGTTACTATGGAACAAGCTGAAGACATGGTGAATGAAATCGAACGACAATTATTGAATAATGGAAGTAAAGAAGTTAAAAGTGAATTAATAGGTCAACTGGTTATGGATCAACTACAAAAAGTAGATCCAGTAGCCTATGTTAGGTTTGCATCTGTATATAGAGAATTTAAAGATGTAGAGACCTTTAGAAAAGAGATAGACAGCTTATTAAAAACAAAAAAAAATGATGATAGCCGCTCTTAGAGCGGCTATTTAAATGGTTAGGATGTTAAATGAAAGTCAGTAAAAGAAACAACAAACTATTTTTACATAGTGAATTATTAGACAAAAATCTGAATATCAAACATATATTTTCAACTGTTGATTTTGGTAATCAAGGACTACATGTTGGAGATATAGCTGAGAAGGTTATAGAAAACAGAAAAAGATTGGCTGATTTTATTGAGGTTGATCCTTCCCATCTTACCTCAGCAAAACAGGTTCATGGTACTAATATCAAAATTGTAGAGCTGGAAGATAGAGGTAAAGGTGCTTTTGATTATGAGGAAGCAATAGATGATTGTGATGGATTGATTACTAAAATGACAAACATCCCCTTATTTTCATTTTATGCTGATTGTACGCCGATATATTTATATGATCCTGTGGAAAAGATAATAGGTATTTTACATGCTGGCTGGAAAGGTACACTTAATAATATCGCCGGAAAATCTGTAGATTTGATGGTAGAAAAATTTAATTCTAAACCAGAAAACCTGATATATATAATAGGTCCTGCGATTAGCTTGGAAAACTATGAAGTCAGCGAAGAAATAATCGATCAGCTTGCTGATTTAAAGCTTGATAACTTACCATTTGTTAAAGGCTCAAAGATAAGTTTGGGTGAAATAAATAGAGAAAACCTTAAAAGAAAAGGTGTATTTCAAATAGAAGTTGATGAACACTGTACATACAAAGAGAAAACGTTTTTTTCATATAGACGTGATGGTAAATTTGCAGGAAGAATGGCGGCTATAATAATGATTACAGATGAGGTGACAAATTGAAGCATATAGAAAAGAATTTAAAAGACATTATTGAGAAAATAAACATTGCAAAAGAAAAAGCTGGCAGAAATGATGAGGTTCTATTAGTTGGAGTTACCAAAACATTTCCTGTAGCAGTTATTGAAGACAGTATCAGTCTAAATATTTTAGATGTCGGAGAAAATAAAGCACAAGAATTCAAAGAAAAATATGATATAATAAAAAATAGAGTTAACTGGCACTTTATTGGTCATCTACAAAAAAATAAAGTTAAATATGTAGTAGGTAAGGTTAAACTAATACATTCAGTGGATTCTTTTGAATTGGCAAAAGAAATTTCCAATAAGGCACAAAAACTTGATTTAATTCAGGATATTTTACTGGAAGTAAACATTTCTGGTGAAGAAAGTAAATTTGGTTTAAATAAAGAGGCTGTTGTACCTTTACTCAAGGAAATTTCACTTTTACCTGGTATCAAAGTCAAAGGGCTAATGACCATGGCGCCTAATTCAAGGGACCATGAGTACGTAAGAAGTATTTTCAGGAAATTAAGAGAGTTAAGAGATGAGATAGTCATCCTTGATATTGCAAATATTTCTATGGAATATTTATCTATGGGGATGAGCCAGGATTATGAATTAGCAATATTAGAAGGAGCCAATGTAATAAGAGTTGGTTCTTCACTATATGGAAACAGATAATAGGAGGGTTAATTATGATTGAAAAAATTAAAGGTTATTTTTCAAAGGATGACGATTATGAAGATGATGACAATGAGGAAGGATATGAAGACGATGACAACAATGATGATTATTCCTATGATGATGATCAAGATGAATCAAGGCAGGAAGATGAATTAAAAGCATTTAACGATGATCTCTTCAGCAATGAAGTGAAAAAGAAATTTTCTGTAGTTCTTATAAGTCCTAATAATTTTAACGATTCAATAAGAATTTCTGATGAACTTAAAAGAAACAAAATGGTAATTGTAAATTTAGAAGAAATAGAGTTTGAAGAAGCAAGAAAAATACTGGACTTTGTAAGTGGAACAGTATATGCCTTAGGTGGTTCAGTTAGCAAAATCAGCAGTAAAATAATTGCCTTTTCTCCTATTTTTGTTGATGTGCAAAATACCATTAATGTTAGAAGAAAAGATAATGGTATGGAAATACCAAATTTTAGAAGAATCTAAGAGGTGATATTTTGAAAATAGGTTTTCTTGGAGCTGGTAATATGGCAGAGGCTATAATCACTGGAATGATAAAAGCTGGATATAATAGAGAGTCGATTCTAACTTATGATACAGATCAGCATAAATCAGAAAATATGAAGATGAAGTATGGTATTACTATCAAAAGCACCTCAGCTGAATTGTTAAAAGAGTCAGATGTTATTATACTAGCAGTCAAGCCTCAAGTTCTATTGAAAATATTACAAGATATTTCTGGAAATATTTCTAAAGATAAAATTGTAATATCAATAGCAGCAGGAATCGAAATAAAAAAAATAAAGAAACAACTGGCTACTGATAAAATAATCAGAGTAATGCCCAATACACCTGCTTTGATCGAAAAAGGCATATCCGCTTTATCTATAGATGATAGCTCAGTCTTAACAAATAAGGAAAAAGAGTTGATTGAAAGTATTTTTGCTGCTGTAGGAGAATATCTATGGCTAGAAGAAAACCAGTTCAATGCAGTAACTGCAATAAGTGGTAGCGGACCTGCGTATGTTTATAGATTTATTGAGGCATTTATAGATAGTGGAGTTTTAATAGGTTTGCCAAGAGAACTCGCCTATAAATTAGTACTGGAAACGATTATAGGTAGTGTCTATATGGTTAAAGAAAACAATGAAGCACCTAAATCACTGGAAGCTAAGGTGACTTCACCTGGAGGTACTACTATTTATGGTTTAACCGCTATGGAAAAAAGTAATTTTTCCAATGCTATTAAAGATGGAGTAAAAGCAGCTTATCAAAGAGCTGAAGAACTAGGAAATAAATATTAAGGAGGCATATTATGCAGATTACACCAGAAGTTATTGAACATAAGGATTTTAAAACTAGCTTAAGAGGATATGATAAAAAGGAAGTAGATATCTTTTTAGATGAAATTATTGAAGAATTTGAAGATGTTTTACAAAAAAACCAAAAGCTTAAAGAGGAAAAAGAAATACTGTTAAATCAGCTTGCACACTATAAGAAAAAAGAAAATGAGCTTAACGAAACTTTGATCAAAGCTCAGGAATCTGCTGATAAACTTGTTGAAAGAGCGAAAGCTGATTATGAAGCAAAGATGAAAAAAGCTAATACAATGTTGCAAAGTGCAAATATTGATAAATATGAACAAGGCAAAAAACTTGAAGAAAAATATAATCTACTAAAAATGAAATATCTAAAGTATAGAAACTCAATTAAAAATGATTTAAGAAAGCAATTAGAGATTTTAGATAGAGATATTGTCGAATAAAAGGAGGCCAACATGGAGTATGATAAAACCCTGAATCTACCTAAGACAGACTTTCCAATGAGAGGTGGTCTGCCAAAAAAAGAACCGGAAATTCTAGATTACTGGGAAGAAAAGGATATTTATAACAGAATATAAGAAAAAAACAAAGGTAGAGATAAGTTCATATTACATGATGGACCACCTTATGCTAATGGAGACATACACTTAGGAACATCATTAAATAAGATACTTAAGGATATTGTAGTTAAATATAAGTCTATGAAAGGATTTAATACTCCTTATGTTCCTGGTTGGGATACCCATGGCTTACCAATTGCACAAAAAGTAAGCAATGAATGGAAAATAGACAGACATGAGGTAGGTATTCCTGCTTTTAGAGAGAAATGTAAAGAATATGCCTTGAAATATGTGGATATACAAAGAGAGTCATTTAAAAGATTAGGAGTAAGAGGAGATTTTTCCCATCCATATTTAACATTAGATTGGAGCTACGAAGGCACACAGATCAAGGTTTTTGGAGATATGGTCGAAAAAGGCTATATCTATAAAGGTCATAAACCAGTATACTGGTGTTCAGACTGTGAAACAGCCTTAGCAGAAGCAGAAGTAGAGTATGGTGAAAAAAAATCACCATCTATTTATGTTAAATTCAAAGTAGTAGATGGTAAAGATAAATTAGATAATGACAACACTTACATAGTTATCTGGACTACTACTCCTTGGACATTGCCAGCGAATGTAGCTATATCTCTAAATCCAGATTTTGATTATGTGTTGATTGAAGGGATTCACAAAGAGAAAAAAGAAAAATATGTATTAGCTAAGGAATTGGTTGATGAATGTTTTGAGAACTGGAAAATAGAAAAGGGACAGGTCATTAAAGAATTTAAAGGTCAGGAATTGGAGTATGTTGAATGTCAGAATCCAATAATGGACAGGAGGTCTGTAGTTATTTTAGGTGACCATGTAACTTTAGAAACTGGTACTGGTTGTGTACACACAGCTCCAGGACATGGTTTAGAGGATTTTGAAGTTGGTCAAAAATATGATTTGGAAGTCATTTCTCCTTTAGACAATAAAGGAATATTTACTAAAGATGCAGGTAAATATGCTGGTGAAAAGGCAATAGATATGAACAAACAAATTTCAATTGATTTAGATGAAGCAAATGCTTTGTTAAGTCTGGAGTTTATCAAGCATCAGTATCCACATTGTTGGAGATGTAAAAACCCTTTAATGTTCCGTGCGACAGAACAGTGGTTTGCTAGTATCAAAGGTTTCAGAGAAAATGCCTTAAAAGCCATAACCGAAGATGTTAAATGGATTCCAAGCTGGGGCAGAGAAAGAATCTATAATATGATAGCTGAAAGAAGTGACTGGTGTATCTCAAGACAAAGAGAATGGGGAGTTCCTATTCCTATTTTTTATTGTAAAAAATGTGGAGAGCCAGTACTTGATAAGGAAATAATCTATCATATTGGAGATTTGGTTAGAGAAAAAGGTTCAAACATCTGGTTCAGCAAGTCTGCAACAGAGCTCATGCCTGCTGATTACAGCTGCAGTAGCTGTGGCGGCCATGAATTCAATAAAGAAACTGATATAATGGATGTCTGGTTTGATTCTGGAGTAAGCAATGTTGCTGTTTTAAAGGAAAGAGAAGAATTATCTTATCCTGCTGATCTTTATTTGGAAGGCAGCGATCAATATAGAGGCTGGTTTAATTCATCACTGTCAATTGCAGTTGCCTTAACAGATAAAGCACCATATAAAGGTGTATTGACTCATGGTTATGTTGTTGATGGTAAAGGTAGAAAAATGAGTAAATCCCTTGGAAATGGAATAGATCCCAAGGATGTAGTAAAACAATTAGGTGCAGATATTTTAAGATTATGGGCTGCTTCTGCAGACTATAGAAAAGATATCTCTGTTTCAGATGAAATATTTAAACAGGTTACAGAATCTTATCGAAAAATAAGAAATACTTTAAGATTTTTACATGGAAATCTTTATGACTTCAATGAAAATACAGATAGTGTTCGTTATGAAGAAATGGAGGATATAGATAAATATATCCTTATTAAATTAGACCAAACAATAAAAATAGCTACAACTGCATACGATGATTATGAATTTTATCAAGCATTTCATTCTATACATCAATTTTGTGTCTTAGATCTAAGCGCTCTATATTTAGATGTAATAAAAGACAGAGTGTATGCTTCTAAAGCTGATAGCAGACTTAGAAGATCAGCTCAGACAGCTATTAATAAGGTTCTTAAGGATTTGATCATAATGTTAACACCAATTTTATCTTTTACTATGGAAGAAATGTATAGTTATTTTGAAGAAAATAATAAAGAAATCAGCCCACAATTAGTTGATTTCCCAGTATATTCAGGAAAATCTGATGTGGCCTTGTTAAAAACATGGGAAGAACTCTTAGAAATCAGAGAACATATTCTGAAAGTTCTGGAAAAAGGCAGACAAGATGGGTTATTTGGTAATTCACTTGGAGCAAAACTATATCTGGCCACAGAAGATGAAAATAGATTTGAGTTTTTGAGAAAAAATGAAAAAACTATCATGGATATAGCTATAGTATCCAGAATAGAAATCATACAGGCTAAAGAACTTGAAGGCTATGCAGTATTTGATGGGTTGTATATAAAAGCTGAGAATATTGAAGAAGAAAAATGTGAAAGATGCTGGATGCATGTTGAAGAAATAGGAAGTAACTTAGATCATCCTACTATTTGTCCTAGATGTGCAGCAGTTATCGAAGATATAGAGGTGTAATATGAAAATAGGATTAGGTATTTCTGCTCGTCATGTGCATTTAACCAGAGAAGCAATTGATATTCTTTTTGGTAAAGATTATCAATTAACTAAATTAAAAGATTTAAAACAGCTAGGTCAGTATGCTGCTAATGAGAAAGTTGAAGTAGCAGGACCAAGAGATTCCTTTAAAACAGTAAGGATACTTGGTCCTGAAAGATCGAAAAACCAGGTTGAATTATCAGTATCTGATTGTATTAAAATAGGTGTAAAGCCAGTAGTGAAGGATTCTGGTGATCATGAAGGATCTTATGGTGCTAAAATAATTGGCCCTCAAGGGGAAATCACTATTGAAAAAGGTGTGATAGTTGCTTCCAGACATGTTCATATCAGTACTAAAACAGCTCAAAAAGAGGGTATTAAAAATGGTAATATTTTGAAAGCCACAGTACCAGGAGACAGAGAAGTTGTATTTGGCAATATTCTTGCCAGAGTAGATGATTCATTTGTTGATGAACTTCACCTAGATACTGATGAGGCAAATGCATCACTTGCTTATGATGGACAGGAAATTGAATTAAGTTATGTCTAAAATCAAATATAAGTTAAATAAAACAAATTCAATCAAAGAAATAATTGAAAAGGAAAAAAACAAGGATCAGAAAATCTTAAAGAAGGGTTTCAGATTACATTATATAATCCTTCCTGTTGCTTTGATTATTATTGATCAGCTTACCAAATATTTTATAAGCAATAATTTGGAAATTGGTGAGAAAATAATCGTTATACCTGGTATTTTCAATATTCAGTATATTATCAATAAAGGTGCTGCTTTAGGAATTTTAAATGATATGACCTTATTTTTAATTATAATTTCTATATTTATGATCATTTTTATAATTTTTATAGCAATAAAAGAAAAAAAGTCAGGTAATACTATAGTGCCAGAATTAATAATTATCGGTGGTGCCTTTGGAAATTTGATCGATAGGTTGTTTTTGTCAGGACAGGTAAGAGATTTTCTTGAAGTACCTTTTTTTGCTGTTATGAACTTTGCTGATTGGTTTGTTAGTTTAGGTATATTCTTATTTGTGATCAAGATACTATTTTACTCCAAAAAGGAAATTAAAAATGAATAAAAATATAAGTATTATAGCAGATAGATCCGAAAGAATAGATAAATATATAAGCAATCAATTAAGCCTATCAAGAGCTTTGGTAGAAGAAATGATCAAGGACAGAAAAATCAAGATAGATGGAAGCTTTCCTAAAAAAAACCACAAGCTTCAACCAGGAAATGTCATAGAGATTGAAGAAGTCATACCAAAGGAAATAGATGTATTACCAGTTAAAATGGAACTTGATATTCTTTATGAAGATGAGCATATAATTATTATCAATAAAGCCAGGGGCTTAGTGGTACATCCAGCTCCAGGTAATTATGATAATACAATTGTTAATGGCTTATTGTATCATGATAAACACTTATCATTGATCAATGGTAAATATAGACCTGGTATTGTACATAGAATAGATAAAGATACTTCTGGAATAATTGTAGTGGCTAAAAATGATATAGCTCACAACAAGTTAGCTGAAGATTTTAAAAACCATAATATTAATAGAAAGTATTTAGCCTTAGTAGTTGGAGAGCTTTCAGAAGGCACTGGTAGTATTGATTTACCAATAGCCAGAGATCCAGCTAGTAGAATTAAAATGGGAGTAAACAGTAAAGGCAAGCCTGCGAAAACCAATTATAAGGTTTTAGAGAGGTTTAATGGCTATACACTGGTTGAATGTACTTTAGAAACTGGCAGAACTCATCAAATAAGGGTTCATTTTTCCTATATGAAATACCCTTTGGTTGGAGATCCACTTTATGGTGTCAGAAGAGATAAATTTCCTTTAGATGGCCAATATCTACATGCCTTTCTTTTAGGTATCAATCATCCTGTTACTGGAGAATATATTGAATTTATAGCTGAAATTCCAGAATATTTTAATAATAGACTAAAAGAAATAAGAAATAGTTAGGAAAAAAAGAATGGAACAAGATTATTGTATAAGAGGTGTTGCCCTAAATAATCAGGTTAGATTTTTTATTGCCAATACCAAAAATATTGTTGAAGAAGCAATGAAAAGGTACAATTTAACTCCTTTGTCAGCTGCTGCATTAGGCAGAACTTTAACTGCTGCTTCAATGATGGGCATGAATCTTAAAGGGGATGATACATTAACTATCACTTTTAAAGGTGATGGACCACTTGGTAATATTGTAGCAAGAAGCAATAGTCTAGGTGAGGTCAAAGGCTACTGTGATAATCCTGAAGTTGATTTACCAGTTAAAGAAAATGGTAAGATAGATGTTAGTGGAGGGATAGGCTTTGGTACCTTGTACATAGCAAAGGATATGGGCTTAAAAGACCCATATGTTGGTACTGTGCCAATAGTTTCAGGCGAAATAGGTGAAGATCTTACAGAATACTACTATAGCTCAGAACAAACATTATCTGCTGTAGGTTTAGGAGTATTGGTAGATGTTGACTATACCATAATTGCTGCTGGAGGCTTTATAATTCAGCTGATGCCAGAAGCTGGTAATGAAACAGGAATGTTACTTGAAAAAAGAATAGGTTTAATATCTAGTATTAGCTCATATTTTATAGACAATACTCCTGAAGATTTAGTTAAGCTATTTTTTGGTGAGGACTATAAGATTTTAGATAATAAAGAAATAAATTTCAAATGTCATTGTAACAAAGATAATTTCGCTGTAGCACTTTTGACCCTAGGCAAAGATGAATTGGAAAAATTAGCACAGGACAAAGAAATAGAAGTTGTATGTCAGTTTTGCAATGAAAAATATATTTTCGACAAAGATGAAATCAAACATTTAATAGCAAATAATTAGTCATAACGCTTTTCTGATGAAAAGCGTTAAATTTTTGGAGGATAAATGATTAAACACATAGAATTACTGGCGCCAGCTGGTGGTTATGATCAATTGAAAGCAGCTGTATATAGTGGTGCTGATGCCATCTATTTTGGAGGTAGCAGATTTTCTGCCAGGAGTAAAGCAAATAATTTTACTGTGGACGAAATTATCAAGGCCAGGAGGTTAACTAATAAATATAATGTGAAAATGTATTGTGCTATAAACACCTTGATCAAAGATGATGAAATCGAAGATGCTTTAAACTATATAGGTTTCATCTATAAAATCGGTATCGATGCCTTCATTATTCAGGATCTTGGCTTATTGAAATTGGTCTTAGAATATTTTCCGGATATTGAAATACACAGTAGTACACAACTATCTATACAAAATAGCTATGGTCTTAAGCTTCTTAAAAATCTTGGAATCAAAAGAGCGGTAATACCTAGAGAAGTGTCATTTAAGGACATACAGTCACTTGCTAAAGAAGGAATTGAATTGGAAATGTTTGTTCACGGAGCCATTTGTATTTCATTTTCAGGACAATGTTTAATGAGCAGCATGATAGGGGGAAGAAGTGGTAATAGAGGTTCTTGTGCTCAACCTTGTAGATTGAAATATGATTTAATAGACTATAATTCTAAGGAAAAGCTAACTGAATGTCCTTCAGCAATATTAAGTCCTAAAGACATGATGTTGATTGAAAATATGCAAGAATTAATAGATGCAGGGGTTACTTCATTTAAAATCGAAGGCAGAATGAAAACTCCTGAATATGTTGCAGCTATAGTAAAATATTATAGAGAAGCAATCGATAAAGCTTTAAATAAAGAGAAATTTATCTTAACAAAAGATAAAAATGATGAAATTGCTCAGGTTTTTAGCAGAGATTTCACTTCAGAATATTTATATGGTCGAAGTGGTAAGGAATTAATGAATGCTAATAAACCTAATCATCGAGGCGTGTTGTTGGGAAGAATTAAAAGCTATAACTCAGGTAAAATTGAAGTTTTATTAAAAACTAATTTAGATAAAGGTGATAAATTATCTGTTTGGACTACTAAGGAAGGTAGAGTAAACTTTAAAGCAGATAAAATTTTATTAAATGATAGAGAAGTTACAAGAGGAAAAATAGGAGATGTAGTAGTACTGGATTCACCTAAAAGGGTATTTGAAGGTGATAGAATATTTAAAATCGAGTCTATTCATTTAAAAATTGAAATGGAAAAGCAATTTAAAGAAAAAGAAAATGATGAATTGATTCCTTTAAAGATCAGTGTTAAAGCTAAGGCAGGAGAACAACTTCTACTTGTATTTATTGATGGTTTAGGAAATCAGACTACTGTAACTTCTGCAGATAGGTTAGAACTTGCTAATAAGCATCCGGTTACAGAAAACAGTGTTAAAGAACAGATCAGATTAGGAGATACTGACTATTATCTGGATTCACTAATAATGGATGCTGATCCAGTTATGGTACCAAAAAGCCTTTTGAACAATCTTAGGAGGGAAGCTATCAATAACCTTATGAGCTATAGGCAGGTTACAGAATATTTAAAGATAAAATTGGAGATGCCTAAAAATATAAGAGAAGATAGTGAGAATATGGTTCCAAGATTTACTGTAAAAGTAGAAAATACAGATAAATTAAAAGAAGCACTGAAAACTAAAGCACAATATATTTCATTACCAATGTTTAGCTTTCAAAGCATAGGTGATAGTTTTGATTCAATAATCAGCTATATTTCCCAGCTATCTTCCTTAGAAAAAGATAAAATCATACTTGAACTTCCAAGAATAATCAGGGAAGAGGATTTATTCAAAGTTAAAGAAAAAATTTTATCAGCTAAAAAATATATCAATAATTATTTAGTACATACCTTAGATGGTGTCCAGCTGGTCAAGGAATTGGGTGCAGGTAATATTCATGCTTCAAGTGGTTTGAATATCTTTAATAATTATAGCTATCTGTTTTTAAAAGATAAATTCGGTTTAAAAGAATTCGAATACTCAAAAGAACTAAATTTATCACAATTAAAAGTTATTGCTAAGGGAGGTCAGCTTCAAATCTTTGGTATCATTGAATTGATGATATTGGAGCATTGTATTATTGGAACACAACTAGGTATAGGCAGATGTAAAAGCAAGGTCTATGCCTTAAAAGATAGAATTGGCGCTGAATTTCCGATTATTGTTGATAATCTTGGAAAAAATCATATTATTAATAATAGAGTATTAATGTTAACAGATGAAATTGAACTATTGAAAAAGTATGGATTTTATTCATATAATCTGAATTTTACTTTAAGACCGAAAGAAGAAATATTCTATATCACCAACTTATATATGCAATTTATGAATAATAAAATCACAAAAGAATCCTTACAGCTAAATCTTATCGAAAAGGTTGGCAATTATACTAAAGGACACTATAACAGAGGAGTTATGTAATGGGAATAAGTATCAAGGATAAGTCTATTGCAAAATTAGAGTTATATAGAATAAAAGAAGAAGTATTGAAATATGCCAGTCATCCGTTAAGTGTAAGATGGCTCAAAGACTTAGATCTGGCTAAAGACTATAATCAATGTGAAGATAGATTATTTGAAACTGCCAGTGGTCTTGAGCTATTAAGATTATTTCCGGATCTACCTACAGGAAGTGTACCAGATATGGCTAATACCTTAAGTAAAATAGAAGCTGGTTATATATTAAACGCTCAAGATGTATTTTATGTTTATCATTTGTTGATCAATTCTAGTAAGGTGATACGATATTTTTCTAATAGAGAAATAGGACAGGTTTTCAACAGAATATTACTTCTTCTAAACGAAACAAAAGATTTAGAAAATAAAATTGCTGACATCCTGGATGAAAAGGGTGAGATAAAAGACAATGCATCTCCAGGTTTACAGGCAATTAGAAAAGAATTAAAAGCTAAGTCATCAAGTATAAGGAAAACAGTTGAAAATATTTTGAAGAAAAAAACCTATCAGCAATACCTTCAAGATGAAGTTATAGTGAGAAAAGGTGAAAGCTACTGTTTGTCAGTAAAAAAAGAATTTGGCTATAAAATTCCAGGTATAGTCGAAGACACTTCTGCAAGTGGGAATACAGTATTTATCGAACCAATAGAAATCAGAAATTTAAGAAGTGATATCAAATTATTAGAAAAAAAAGAAAAGGAAGAAATAAATGAAATATTAAAAAATATTTCAAACTTTATATTTGCAGAAAAAGATATAATTCAAAATAATTTTCAGAATTTAGGTGAATATAACTTTATCTTGGCAAAAGCTTTGTATACAAAAAGTATAAAAGGAATAATACCTATATTAAATGCTGAAAGGATCGTTGATTTAAGAAATTGTCGTCACCCCCTTCTAACTGGCAATATTATATCTAATAATTTAATAATAGGTAATGGCTATAGACATATCATAATAAGTGGCCCCAATACTGGTGGTAAAACTGTATTTTTAAAAATGATAGGATTATTTTCATTGATGGTGTCTTTAGGCTTGGGTATAATAGCTGCAGAAGGCTCAAAAATGGCCTATTTCAATAAAATCTATGTAGATTTAGGTGACGAACAAAGTATTGAAAACTCTTTAAGTACATTTTCAGGACATATGTACAATGTTAGAGAGATGATTGATAATGCAGATGAAAATACTCTCTTGTTATTTGATGAATTAGGAAACGGAACAGATCCAAGTGAAGGTGGAAGTCTTGGTATGAGTATACTCGAATATATTGATAAAGTAGGAGTATACAGTATAACAACAACACATTATAGTGCTTTAAAGGTTTTTGCCTATAACCATAAAAATTTTATTAATGCTTCAATGTCCTTTGATTTAAATACCTTAGAACCAACTTATATTTTAAATATCGGCACACCTGGTGCTAGTCTTGGCATTGAGGTTGCAAAGAGATGTGGTATCAAAGCTGAAATAATTGAAGAAGCAAAAAGCAAGCTTAGTCAGGAAGAACTTCAGGTAGCTGGATTAATTGAAGAATTAGAAGGTATCAGAGGTGAAATTGAAGAAAATCGTAAAACTATAGCTAGAGAAAATGAAGTTATACAAGAATTAAAAAGAGAATTACAAAACAAACTGAATAAATTAAATAATGAGGGTGAAAAGAAGATCAAGTCAAATATTGAAAAATCCCAGGAACTATTACAGGATCTAAGGAAAGATGCTGAAGAAATAATTAAGGAATTAAAAGAGCAAAAATCATTTAATCCAGAAGCTACGAATATTATTCGCCAAAAAATAAAACAATTAGAGTCAGATAACAAAGCACATCAACCAGTTTTTCAAATAGGACAGGTGGAAAAAGTAAGTACATTAACTAAAGGTGATAAGGTAAAAGTGATATCCTTAGCTAAAGAAGGAGAAGTAATTGCTGCTGATAATAAAAAAAAGAAAGCTTTAATCAATATTGAAGGAATAAAGATCAATATTGATTATGATAATATGGAATATATAGCTAAGATAAAATATAATGAAGAGATTTCTATTGCGAAGGTAATAAGTAATAAAAGAGTTCCTCTGGCAATCGATTTAAGGGGGAAATATCTAGATGATGCTTTATATTATCTGGAAAGATATCTTGATCAGGCGATATTATGTAGATACCCAAGTATCAGGATCATACATGGAATAGGAACAGGTGTTTTAAAAAAGGGTATTTGGGAATATCTTAAAACCTTGCCCTATGTAACATCATTTAGATATGGAGATGCAAGTGAGGGCAGCATTGGTGCTACTGTGGTTTATTTTTAGGAGGAACAATGACAATTAGAGAAGAATGGGAAAAATTTGAAGAAAAAAATCTGGCTCTTAATGCTTCCTTAAGTAAGAATTCGAAAGGAAGAGTTGATGACGAAGATAAATGCAATATCAGAACTGAATACCAAAGAGATAGAGATAGGATAATTCATTCCAAGGCATTTAGAAGATTGATGCATAAAACCCAGGTGTTTATCTCTCCTGGAGATCATTACAGAACCAGACTTACTCATACTTTAGAAGTATCGGCTATAGCGAGAACCATAGCCAGGTCTTTAAGAATGAATGAAGACTTAACAGAGGCCATCTCATTAGGTCATGATCTAGGACATACTCCATTTGGACATAGTGGGGAAAAAGTCATAGATGAAATACTAAATAAAGCTGGCTTGAAATTTTCCCATAATGTGCAAAGTGTAAGAGTTGTTGAAAAACTTGAAAGAAATGGTCAAGGTTTAAATTTAACATTTGAAGTTAAAAATGGTATCTTAGGGCATAGCTGGAGCTTTGAAGAGCCTATGACACAAGAAGGTTTAATTGTTAGATTAAGTGATAGAATTGCCTACTTAAATCATGATATAGATGATGCAGTTAGAGGTGGAATAATCAAAAATACTGATTTACCTGCTACTTCAATCAAGATTTTAGGTGATAGTCATAGTCAAAGAATAAATAAGATGGTGGAATCAATAATATATAATAGTAAAGAAAAGGGTTTTGTTACAATAGATGATGAAGTTTTAGAAGCTATGCATAGATTGAGAAAATTCATGTTTGAAAATGTCTATGTTGATTCTAAGGCTAAAGTTGAAGAGATTAAAGTAGAAAGGTTATTAACTGAATTGTTTGAATATTATCTTGAAAATGAATCAGAATTACCAGATGAATTTTCAGTAAGAAAGGATAGTTTGATTATCAAGGTTACAGACTATGTTTCAGGTATGACTGATAGTTATGCAATTAAAAAATTCAAGGAAGTTTTCCTGCCGAGAGGGTATAAGGTTAGTATAGATGAAAATAGCTCTTATAGGTATTAATAGCCGATATATCCATAAAAACCTAGCTATTTATTCCTTGTATAGCTATGTAAAAGAGGATAGCAATAAATATAGCTTGATGGAATTTTCTATCAATGAGCCTTTTGATAAAATATTCTATAGCATTTATTCTAATTCCTTTGAGGTTATTGCCTTTAATGTATATTTATGGAATAAGGAGCTAGTCTTAAATCTCATTAATAGTTTGAAAAAATTAAATCCGGAAATAAAAATAGTTCTGGGAGGACCAGAAATAAATGATACTTACCAAAAAAATTCTAATATTGACTATTTGATTATAGGTGAAGGTGAAATTCCATTTAAAAAGCTAATCAATAGCAATTTTATTAATAAGGAAAGAATTCTGAAGACCAAAGATGAGTATCTTGACTTAAATCAGCTCCCCTTTGTTTATCAGGACTTTTTAGATGAACTAAATAATAAGATCATTTATTATGAAGGTAGCAGAGGTTGTCCTTTTCAATGTTCATATTGTTTATCCGGTAGTGATAATAAATTAAGATTAAAAAATCCAGACAAGATTTACGAAGAGATCAAAATACTTGTTGAAGCAGGCGTAAGACAAGTAAAATTTATTGATAGAACCTTTAATGCCAATCCTGAATGGGCGATCAATATTGTTGAAAATCTGAAAAAACTTGGCGATTACAATTGTAATTTTCATATAGAAGCCAGTATAGATAAAATGAATATAAAGCTTCTTAGCATGCTAGAAAATTGTCAGGATAAGTTATTTCAATTGGAAGTTGGTATTCAAACTACTAATTTGAAAACCTTAAGAGCTATAGGCAGATATAATGATTTTGAGAAAATAGCAGAAAATTGCCAAAGAATAATAGCTAAAGGAAATATCCACATACATACTGATTTAATAGCTGGATTGCCTTTTGAGGATTATAATTCTTTCAAAAAATCATTTAATGAAGTTTATAGTATTAAAGCACATATGCTTCAGGTTGGCTTTTTAAAAGTTATTCCTAATACCAGAATGTATGAAGATGCAGAAAAATTGGAGATAAAGTATCAAAGTAATCCACCATATGAGGTTATTGCTACAAAATGGATAAGTACTTTGGAATTACTAAAAATAAAGTATGTAGAAACTGGAGTGGATACCTTCTATAATAATTCTGTCTTTCGACAAACCTTTAACTATTTTGATAAATTACGAATAGATTTTTTTGAGTTTTTTCAATATATTGGTCAGAAAATTTTTTTTAGAAAGGATTTTTTATCGATTTCAGATAAGTTTGATTTTTTATATCAGGTAACTCTTGAATATTTTAATACTAATTTAATTATATATAGTGATGAGCATTTTTTAGCTGTCTTAAAGCTGGATTGGTATTTGAACCTTAAAGATAAAAAGAGACCAAAAATTTTCACAGATGAATTATATGTGGATATCAAGAATTATATTGGTAAAACAGATAATATAAACAAATATAAAGTCATTGAATTACCGTTTATTGTTATACAAAATGGAGTTGATTATGAAATAAATGAGAATGGTAAAGCAAATAAATACATGATCGACTACACTATAAAAAGGTCTATTTATGATTATCCACTATTAACTTTGATAGATAGTCTGGATCAATTTTAAATCTCCAAGGCTTAGAAACATAGTCTTGTGCATAAGGAATATTAATTCTTGGCAGCTTATAGATCTTTGATTCAGGAACAGAATACTCCTTCTTTATCATAAATGTATTAATATTTATTTCCATAAGATTATATTCTTGAGGAATACCCAAAGCTATCGTTACCTTGCCAGGACCATTGGCAAGGTTTTTCTTTTGGTATGATGTCAAAGCAGAAAAATTTTTTTGATAGCGGTTAAGAGCTGCATTATCAAGATATTCAGGCAAGAAAGTCACGCTTCTAATCAGAAGTGCTGAAGGATAGGTTATAGGATCAGCTACAATATTCAAGCAGTAATACTTACCATATATCCTATAGATATATATTGTGCCTTGCTTTTTATACATTGCTTCTGTTCTCTTTGTATACCTATTATTATAACCATGACTGGCTTTATCTTCAGGTCCAAGATAAGCTTCAACTTCTGAAATTATACCACTGACAATACCATTTTTGGTTTTATGTGAAATAAGACAACCTAATAAAAAAAGCCCATAATTTATACCATGCTCTTCTGGTTTCATTTTAATACACCTCTAGTATTTTTATAGCACAATAATAAGTGATAAACAATACCAACTAAATTTGTTGACATTATAATTTAAGAATGATAATATTATCACAGAAAACCTACTAAATTGATTGGAATAAAAAAATGAAACTTTCCACAAAAGGAAAATATGGTTTGATAGCAATAGCTGACTTAGCCCTAGCTTACAAGGATGCTAATGAAGAAAACTATGTAGTTTTGAAAACCATAGCAAAGAAAAGAAATATATCAGAAGCATATTTAGAAAGAATAGTAGCTAAATTAAAAAAAGGCGATCTAGTTAAAACCCAAAGAGGTTCTTTAGGAGGATATTGTTTAGCGAAAAGTCCAAAGGAAATAAAGATTTCTGAAGTTTTATATTTACTTGAGGGGCCTTTTGATGTTTGTGGCTGTGGAGGTAAAGATATAGTAGGTAATAGCTGTGAAAAATCAAGTAGCTGTATATCAAATATTGTTTGTGATAAAATCAATGAAAAAATCAAGGAAACTATTGAAAATATGACAGTTGAAGATATCCTAAGCTCATATTATCTTGGATAAGGAGAATATTAATGAAAGAAAAAATAGTTTATTTCGATAATGCTGCAACAACTAAATTACATAAAGAAGTTATAGAAGAAATGCTGCCATATTATGAAGAACATTATGGCAATCCTTCCAGTGTTTATGATTTTGGTAATAAGGTAAGAAATAGCATCGATGAGGCACGAGATAAAATAGCAAATTTGCTAGGTGTTAATTCTAGAGAGATTTATTTTACTAGTGGCGCTACTGAAGCCAATAATTGGGCCGTTTATGGTTCAGTAAGAAGATTAAAAGAAAAAGGTAATCATATTATTACTACTCAAATCGAACATCATGCAGTTCTTCATCCCTTTGAAAATTTGGCAAAGGAAGGTTTTGAAGTGACCTATGTTCCAGTTGATGAAGATGGTTTAGTTGATTTGAAATATCTGAAAGAATCTATCAAGGATAATACGATATTTATAAGTGTTATGGCTGTCAACAATGAGATTGGAACAATTCAGCCAATCAAAGAGATTGTAGATTATGCAAAAAGCAAAAATAGAGACATAATAGTTCATACTGATGGAGTTCAATTAGTTGGTAAACAAAAAGTTGATATTAAAGAACTTGGTGTAGACTTGTTATCTTTATCAGCTCATAAGATTCATGGACCTAAAGGTGTTGGAGCCTTATATATTCGTAAAGGTTTGATTATTGATAATCTACTTCATGGTGGAGGACAAGAACGTAAAAAACGTCCTGGTACTGAAAATGTTGCAGGTATAATTGGGTTAGCTAAGGCTTTAGAAATTACTTTAACTAATTTCGATGAAAAGGAAAAACAAATCTTAGAGCTAAGAGAATATTTGATAGATGAAGTATTAAAGAGAGTACCTCATGTAAGACTTAATGGTTCTAGAAATAAAAGAATTCCAGGTAATGCCAACTTTAGTTTTAGGTTTATTGAAGGAGAATCAATGTTATTAGCCTTGGATATGTATGGAATTTGTACTTCAAGTGGTTCTGCCTGTACCTCAGGTTCACTTGATCCATCACATGTACTACTAGCGATTGGGTTGCCCCATGAAATAGCCCATGGTTCTTTAAGAGTGTCTTTAAGTCAGTATTCAACAAAGGAAGAAATAGATTATTTATTAGCTAAGCTTCCTGGTATCATTGAAAATTTAAGAATAATGTCTCCATTATATGAAGACTTTATAAAAAATAAAGAGGTGTAATTATGTATTCACAAAAAGTTATGGATTATTTTATGAATCCAAGAAATATGGGAGAAATTGAAGATGCTTCTGGAGTAGGCACAGTTGGTAATGCCAAATGTGGAGATATTATGAGAATGTTTCTTAAAATCGATGAAAATGGTATAATACAAGATGTAAAGTTCAAAACTTTTGGATGTGGAGCGGCAATTGCCACTAGCAGTATGGCAACCGAACTTGTAATCGGTAAAACAGTTGAGGAAGCCTTGAAAATCACTAACAAGGCTGTCGCTGAGGCATTAGATGGTTTGCCAGCTAATAAGGTTCACTGTTCCTTATTGGCTGAAGAAGCTATAAATGCAGCTTTATGGGACTATGCCAAAAAAAATAATTTAGACATTAAAGGATTAAAGCCTCCAAAAGAAGACATTCATGAAGATGAAATAGATGAAGAAGAGGAATAGGTATGAGTTTTCATAACGAAAACGTTATTGAAGAAATCAAATTAAAGGCTGATATAGTAAATGTAATAGGAGAGTTTCTACCCCTTAAAAAAAGGGGTAGAAACTTTATTACTAATTGTCCCTTTCATAATGAAAAAACTGCTTCCTTTACAGTTAGTCCTGAAAAGCAAATATATCATTGTTTTGGATGTAACGCATCAGGTAATGTATTTACTTTTTTGATGGAACATGAGCATTTGTCTTTCCCAGAAGCTTTAAAATATCTTGCTGATAAATATAGCATAGAGTTACGTGATGAATATACATATAAGGGATATCAAGGAAACAGAGAAATTGATGATAAAAAAGAAAGACTATATAACATACATCAGTTTGTGGCCAGATATTTTTATAAAAAAATATATGATGAATATGGCAAGGAAGCCTTGGCCTATGCTAGAAACAGAGGTCTTTCAAAAGATACACTTGATAAATTTAAAATCGGTTATGCTCCCTATAAAAGCCATGAACTGGTGCAACAGTTACAAAAGCTAGGTTATATGGATGAAGAGCTGATTGAAAGTGGTATTTTTTCCAAAAGTATGGATGGGAGAATATATAGTAAATTTTTCAATAGGTTGATTTTTCCTATAGATAATATTAAAAACAAGATTATAGGTTTTGGAGGCAGAATATTAGGAGAAGGGGAACCTAAATATTTAAACTCCCCAGAAACATTGATTTTTAAGAAAAAAAACAATTTATATGGCTTATTTAATGCTAAGGATGAAATCAGAAAAACCAATCAAATAATTCTTATGGAAGGCTATATGGATGTTATATCAGTATGGCAAAAAGGAGTATATAATGCAATTGCATCTTTAGGTACTGCACTTACTGAAGAACAGTGTAAGCTGATGCTAAGATATAGCAATGAAATTGTTTTGGTATATGATAATGACAATGCTGGTAATAAGGCTACTATCAGAGCAATAGAAATGTTCAGACCATTAAAAGCTGAAATTAGGGTTGCCCAGTTAACTGGAGCCAAAGACCCAGATGAATATATTATTAAATATGGCTTAAATGCTTTTCTGGAAAGAATAAGAGTAAGTAAAAGCTCCTTTATCTATTTATTGGATTTAATTAAGGATAAAATGGATTTAACAATTCCAGAAGAAAAAATCAAGGCTATCAGATATCTGATACCAGAAATAATGTCCAAAGAAGATGAGCTTTTAAAAAAAGAGTATCTCCATATTATCAGCCAGGAATTCAATGTCGACAAAAAAGATTTGGAAAATATTATTTTTCATAATAATAGTGTCATAAATAATACTGTTATAAAACCATCAACGATCAGTAAACTTCATAATACTGCAGATTCTGTCCGAAAAGATAAAGCTGAATTTGAAGTAGTACAACATTTAGTGAATCACCTAACTTTTTTAGATAATTATTCGTTTAATGATAAACTGAAGTATTTCACCAATGAACTGGTAATCAAAATATTAAAGAAAATCGAAGAATTATATAAAGATGGTTATATGAAAATAGCTGAAATGCTTGAACAAATAGGCGATGATGATATTAAAGAATATTTAGCAGGTTTATCTTTTAAGGATGAAATCAAACTAACTGAAAATGATTTTCATCAATATGTAAATAAAGTTATAGAACTTGATTATGAAAATCGTATAAAAAAAATTAATGAAGAAATAAATTTTGAGGATAAAAAAGGAAATATAGATAAGCTTAACGAACTACAAAAAAAGTGGGAATTTTACATGGAGAAAAAAAAAGAGATACAAGGGGGCAAATATGGCGAAAATAAGTAAAGCAAAAAAAGCAGAACCAGTTGATATAGAAGCAAAGGATAAAGCAAAACAAGATGCTTTAAACGGAATAGTATCAGACATTCTTGGTGGGAATAATGACATCCATTTGACATCTAAGGATGAAATAAAGGATGCTTATCAGGATCTGGATCTATCTTTGGAAGATTTTTCTTTCATATACGATGAATTGGAAAAACAAGGAATAGATTTGATTGATGAAGAAATCGAAGAAATCGAAAATGAAATTGTAGGAAAACTAGATTTAACTGTCTCCGATGGTGTGGCTATCGATGATCCAGTCAGGATGTACCTGAAAGAAATTGGTAGGGTCAATTTGCTGACCTCTGAGGAAGAAGTTGATTTGGCAAAAAAAATGGCTGCTGGGGATGAAAATGCCAAGCGTAAGTTGGCAGAAGCAAACTTGAGGCTTGTTGTAAGCATTGCTAAAAGATATGTAGGAAGAGGCATGCTATTCCTTGATTTGATTCAGGAAGGCAACCTAGGTCTTATCAAAGCGATCGATAAATTCGACTATAAAAAAGGATTTAAATTTAGTACCTATGCAACCTGGTGGATCAGACAGGCTATTACCAGAGCTATAGCTGATCAGGCTCGTACAATAAGAATACCTGTTCACATGGTCGAGACTATTAATAAATATGTACGTATTTCAAGACAATTACTTCAGGAGTTAGGTCGAGATCCAAAGCCTGAAGAAATTGCTGAGAGAATGGGTATCACGATAGAAAAAATAAGAGAAATTCAAAAAATATCTTTGGATCCAGTTTCCTTGGAAACCCCAATAGGAGAGGAAGAAGACAGTCATTTAGGTGATTTTGTTGAAGATGAAGGAGCCCTGTCACCTCCTGAAAGTGCTGCTTTTATGCTTTTAAAGAAACAGCTGGAAGAAGTGTTGGATACTCTGACTGACAGAGAAAAAAAGGTGTTGGCATTGAGATTTGGTCTTGATGATGGACGTAGTAGAACTTTGGAAGAAGTTGGCAAAGAATTTGGTGTAACAAGAGAAAGAATAAGACAGATTGAAGCAAAGGCTTTGAGAAAGCTTAAACATCCTAGCAGAAGTAAAAAGTTAAAAGACTTTTTAGATTAATTAGTATATAAATATGATATAATCAATAGTAAGAAAGGTGGGAATATAATGTGGATTGCCATAGCTGTTGTTGTAGTTCTTTTTGTAATAATTATTTTTGGAGTAGGCATATATAACAGCCTAATCAGGAATAAGGTCAATGTTGAAGAGGCATTATCTTCGATTGATGTTTTTTTGAAAAAAAGGTATGATTTGGTGCCTAATCTGGTTGAAACAGTAAAAGGTTATGCAAGTCATGAAAAAGAAACCTTAGAAAAAGTTGTTGCTGCCAGAGCAACTGCAATGAATGCAGGCAGCATGGAAGCAGAGCAAGTTGCAAACAATCAACTATCAGCAACTTTAAAAACATTATTTGCATTATCTGAAAGCTATCCAGATCTTAAAGCCAATACTAATTTTTTAGACTTACAGTCTCAACTAAGTAAACTGGAAGATGATATATCTATGAGTAGAAAATATTACAATGGAGCAGTCAGAGAATATAATACCAGTATACAAAAGATTCCTGCCAATATAGTTGCAGCTCTTGCTGGATTTAAACAAGCAGAATTTTTTGAAACAGAAGAAGAAAGTAAAACGGTCCCAGAGGTCAAATTCTAAATGCAAAGATTTATTAGCATTATTTTTTCAATAATAATAGTTTTTTTTCTAACACTATGTTTTGGGCATAGTGTTAGTGCTAATTCCAACTATATTATTGATAACTACGATGTTAATATTGAAATTGATCAAAATAACTTTTATAAGGTTACTGAAAATATAGATGTTGAATTTACAAATTATCAACATGGTATCTATCGTTATATTCCTTATCGTTATTATAATAAAACAGTTTTTGAAAACCAGACATATGATTATTCACAACTTTTTATCAAGGTTAAAGATATCAAGGTTAAAGACAAAGAATTAAAAGTTTCATATGATGAAACTAATAATTATAAATTTGTTAATCTTAGAATAGGTGACCCGGATAGTTATGTTATTGGTAAGGTAAACTATTTGATAAATTATGAGTATCAAATAGGAAAATTACCTGAAAAACAATTTGTTTATTATAATATAATGGGAAATATGGAAACTAATATTAATAAAGGGAGCTTTAGAATAGTTTTACCATCAAAAATTGATATTAGCCAAATGAAATTTTATCAGGGTGGTGTAGGTAGTTCAGATATTTCCAGTGCTAGTTATGCAACTGAAACTTTAAGTGATGGTCGCTTTGTTATCAAAGGTTCGATTAATAAACCAATATCAAACAATGAATATCTGACAATCTTTCTACCTGTACCAGATGATTATTTTTCAACTGCTCCAATATTAAAGTCTAATTTTCAGATGTTCACACCTATATTTTTCATTCTTGCTATAGTCAATCTACTGTTTGTTGGGATAATATGGTATTTTTATGGCAGAGATAAAAAAATTATCAGAGTCTTAGAATTTAGACCTCCAGATGATTTAACACCTTTGGAAATTTATTTCATTTATAATGAGATCGATGGCAATCTTGGAGGCAACAAGGGTATCAAGGAAGCAAGCTCTTTGATATATTATCTTGCCAATAAAGGTTATCTGACAATTGAATTTTTAGACGATAAAAATTTCAATATTAAAAAGACAGAAAAGCAATTATTAAAAGAAAAAAATCATATTATACAGTTTTACAATAATTTATTTAAAAATAAGAGCGAGTTGACTAAAAAGGATTTAGAAGAAATTTTTTATTCTGCAGGTCAAGCAGCTGTTATTAACATTACTGGCTATAATCAAACAGACAAAAAGTCAAATTTATTTAAAGTCATGATGATTATTGGTACAACATTTATCTTAGGATTAGCAGGGTTTACCTTGTTCGATCACTATAGCTTTATGATATTTTTACCTGTAATAATTGTACTGATAAATTATTCCATCATCAATTTGATCTTAAGTAATAAGCTGGAAAAATCAATTTCAGGTACTAAAAAACACAGTTATATTTATTTTATTTTACTTGCTTTTACGAATATTTTTGGATTGTCTTTAATCCAATTATTAAGTAATAATCTGAGTTTACTTATTCTTATATTTTTGTTGGAAATAGCCTATAGCTTCAGTTTCTTTATAAAAAAGAGAAATGATGAACATATCAATATGCTCGGCAGAATAGAGGGTTTCAGAGAATTTATGCTTATTGCTAAAAAAAATGAGCTGGAAATGCTTGTTAAAGAGCAACCAAGTTATTTCTTTGATATATTACCTTATGCTCATATTTTAGGAGTTTCTAAAATATTTACAGAAAAATTCAGTGATATAAAAATGAATATTCCAGAAACTTATTATGGTTCTGGAATAAACACCTTAAATTATATATTTCTTTATAGCTATTTGCACAATATTGAT
This sequence comes from Fusobacteriota bacterium, assembly GCA_022615965.1. GTDB lineage: Bacteria > Bacillota > TC1 > TC1 > TC1 > WTXA01. The sequence continues at coordinate 80,382 of JAKEGG010000007.1, read as the reverse complement.
ACAGTGGCAAGAACAAGCTACACAAGCGTAATGCAAGCTTCAAAATCCAGTTTTGGTGGTGGAGGCTTTTCCGGAGGCGGAGGTTTTTCAGGTGGAGGCTTCGGAGGTGGCGGTGGAGGCTCATGGTAGACTATCTGGTAATTTTATGTATCTGATCAAAATTTAATTGATTTGAAATAATAAGCTTTTCCAGTTCATCGACCTCGATATCCTTAAATCTAGCAGATATTCCACAACTATGTGAAAGTTCCCTGGGAACAGGTATGAGCCAAAAAGGCAATACATTTTTAAAATGCTCTTCGAAATTTAATGCATCATTGGTTGTTTTGAAAGTTACGTATATATATGTCAATTATTTCACCCCTTTTCATATAATAATTATACATAGGAGATGATAAAAATGAAAGTTTATTTAGATTATGGTGCAACTAGCTTTAAAAAACCAAATGAAGTATTTAAGCGAATTGAAGAATTTTATAAATCTAATAATACTAATCCTGGAAGAGGTGGATATCAGCTGGCACTTGAAGCTGGAAAGCTTGTGTTTAATACCAGGCATAAGATCAAAGAATTCTTTAATGCCTCTCTTAAAGACCATGTTATCTTCACCAAAAATGTTACTGAATCATTAAACGTAACGATCAAGGGTATGGTAGAAAAGGGCGATCATTTGTTGATATCTTCTTTGGAGCACAATAGTGTTTTAAGAGTAGTTGAGCATTTGAAAATAGATGGAATAATTGATTATGATATTGTGGAAGTTGATTCTGATGGTGTTTTTCCTCTTGATAAATTTCCAAAGTATTTTAAAGAAAATACAAAACTATGTATTATGAACCATGCTTCAAATGTTTCTGGTCATATTTTACCAATAAGAGAAATAGGAAAGATTTGTAAAACAAAGGAATGTTTCTTGATTGTTGATGGAGCCCAATCAGCAGGTTCTATTCCAGTTGATTTTAAGGAGCTTTATTGTGATGTTTTTACCTTTACAGGACATAAACACCTTATGGGTCCTATGGGTATTGGTGGATTTATTTTAAAGGAAGAGATTGGTAATTCTATTAATACCTTAATTGATGGAGGTACAGGAAGTTTTTCTGAAGAAGCAAAGATGCCTGAAATGCTACCAGATAGATTTGAAGCAGGAACACTAAATGTTATAGGTATTGCAGGACTTCATGGAGCCTTAGAATATTTGCTTAGTATTAATATAAGAGATGCATATGAAAGAGAAATGCATTTACATGATAGATTATATGAAGGGATAAAGAATATACCTGGCATTAGTTTTTATGGTGATATGTACGGAGAAAAACTACCATTGATATCATTTAATATCAAAGGCATCGATAGTGGTGAATTAGCAGGAATCCTTGATTATCAACATGGGATAATGTGCAGAAGTGGTTTGCATTGCAGTCCATTAGCTCATAAAACCTTTAAAAGTCCTTCTGGTAGTATCCGTTTTTCAATAGGTCATTATACTAAAAAAGAAGAAATAGATTATGTAATAGAAGTATTAAATTCTATTGGCAACTACAAAGCTCTTTAGAATTTCTACAGAATTACTAGAGCCAATACGAGATACTCCCATATCAATAAAACTTAAAGCATCAGCAAGAGTTTTAATACCTCCTGATGCTTTTATTTTTGTGTTTGGTGCACCAAGTTTGATCAACTCAATATCTTTCAGGTCAGCGCCACGTGACCCATAGCCTGATGAGGTTTTAATATAGTCAGCATTTGTACTTTCACATATTTTACTGACATCAATGATTTCTGAATTATCTAACTGACTAGTTTCAATAATGATTTTTAAAACTTTACTACCTATTGTTTTTTTAGCTGAAGCAATAACATTTTCATAATACAAATATTCTTTGTTTTTAATTATCATTGGTGCCATAACTAAATCGAACTCATCAGCACCATCATGAAAAGCAGCATCTAATTGGGAAATTTTACTATTAAAATTTGAGTATCCAAAGGGAAAATCAATTACTGTTGTTATTTTAATATCCTTGTATATTTCCTTTGCCTTGGAAACATAAATAGGAGGAATACAAATAGTATTAAAGCCATATTCTTTGGCTTCATCAATTAAATTATTAAGTTGAATATAATCAAAATCATTTTTTAAATTTGTATGATCGAAATACTGGCTGAAATCATATTGTTGCATGGTGGCCTCCATGGTTTTTAGCTAATTATACCAAATAATAGAAGTAGGTGAAACATGTACGGAACTATAATTAATGTAATAGCAATACTAATTGGTGGAGCTATAGGTTTAATGTTCCATAAAAAAACTCCCAAAATAATAGGAGATAGAATAATGGAAGGCTTTAGCCTATTCGTTATAGTAGTAGGAATATCAGGAGCAATGGAAGGTGATAATCCTATACTTTATATTTTTTCAATCATGATTGGAGCAATAATAGGAGAGGTATTGAATTTAGACAGAAAACTAAATGATTTTACCCATTTTTTAAAGGATAAGATGAAGACCAAAGATGAAGATAATTTTAAAGAAGGTTTTATCAGTACAACCATATTATTTTGTATTGGTGCCATGTCTATAGTTGGTCCCTTTGATGCAGTTTTAAAAAATGACTTTGATATATTGTATATCAAGTCAGCCTTAGATGGAGTAACAGCCTTTATTTTTGCTTCAAGTTTTGGTATATCAGTTTTGCTGTCAGCTGGTAGTGTTTTAATATATCAAGGCGTGATTTCTTTGCTGGCAACTTTTCTTAAAGATTACTTAACTACAGATATTATTACTTCTATGTCAGTTATAGGTAGCTTGTTGATTGTTGCTATTGGTATTAATATGCTGAATTTATCTAAGAAAAAAATAAATGTAGTTAACCTGCTCCCAGGAGTTTTTGTTCCTATATTGTATGGAGGAATCATTCTGTTGATTAATTATTTTAAAGGAATCATATAATGTACGTAGAAGTTATCACTACCCTAGAAACAAGAAAACTAAACTGTTTATATACTTATAAGGTGCCAGAAGAACTTAAAGATTTAATTGAAGTGGGTCAAACAGTTATTTTCCCATTTGGAAAAACAAATAGAAGTACAAAAGGATATGTCTTAGAAGTAAAAAATGAAGTTGATATTTTAGAGATAAATATTAAAAATATACAAGGAATCGATAATACTAAAACAATAATAGACAAGGAATTATTAAAATTAGCTTCTTTTATCAAAGAAAGATATTTCCTTCCTATGGCAAGTGTTTTAAAATTGATGAATATTAAAAAAACCAAAGTTAAAAAAAATATTAATAAATTTCATTTTAAAATTAATGAAAATTATTCAGGCAATATATCTGATCTAAGAAAATCTAAAGGAAAAGAATTATTAACTTTGCTTAATAATGAAGGTATAATAAGCTTTACTCAATTATTAGAAGCTGGATATAACAAGCAATTGATCAACAGGCTTTTAAAAGAAAATCTGATTAAGAGAGAAATATTTAAGCAAAGAAATACTGATATTATATTAAATGAAGAACAAAAGAAAGCCTATAATCAGATCTCTGCTAGTATTGATAAAGAGAAAAGTGAGGTTTTTTTACTTAAAGGAGTTACTGGTAGTGGTAAAACAGAGATATATTTCAAACTAATCACAGAATGTCTTGAAAAAGGCAAACAAGCATTGGTGTTAATGCCAGAAATAAATTTAACTGAAGAATTGATTGATAGGTTTAACGCTGCTTTTCCAGATAACGTAGCTAAATGGCATAGTAAAATATCTAGTGGTGTAAAAAATCTATCCTTAGATGAATTAATGAATGGTGAAAAAAATATAATCATTGGACCTAGATCTGCAGTATTTACCAGATTTGCTGATTTAGGATTAATAATTGTAGATGAAGAACATGATAATAGTTATTATCAAAGTACTAATCCAAACTACCATGCCAGGGAAGTAGCTATTTATAGAGGAGAAATCAGCCAGTCAGTTGTGGTTCTTGGAACTGCGACACCATCTGTTGATTCATACTATAAGGCCACATCAGGTGATTACAGACTAATTGAATTAAAAAATAAATATTTTGGACAAAAAGATCCATTTATTGAAGTTGTCGACATGAGAAATGAACTTAAAGAAGGCAATTTTTCAGTAATCAGTAAACAACTTAAAACTAAAATCAATGACTGTATGATTAAGGGCGAAAAAGTAATATTATACTTAAATAGAAGAGGATATAATAATTTTATTATTTGCAGAGATTGTGGTAATGTAATTGAGTGTCCTGACTGTAAAATCCCCTTGACCTATCATGAAAAAAACAATATGTTGATTTGTCATTATTGCAATTATAATGAAACTTTTCATAAAATATGTCCTGAATGTCAAAGCAGCAGAATAAGAGGTATAGGTTCAGGCACTGAAAAAATTGTAGAAATTATTAAAAATGAATTTCCTGAGAAAATTATTGAAAGATTGGATAGTGACTTAGCAGGAGGATTATCGAGAAGAAAAATGATCTTAGAAAAGTTTAAAGCTAATCAGATAGATATTTTAGTAGGAACACAGATATTATCTAAAGGACTGGATTTCCCTAATGTTTCTCTAATAGGTATAATATTAGGAGATATAACCTTGAATATCCCAGATTATAGATCCAGAGAATGGACATTTCAATCTTTAATGCAAATTGCTGGAAGAACAAGCCGTAGGGAAAAAAAAGGAACAGTATTATTACAAACCTATCAACCATTTGATATAATATATAAAGATATAGCAAAATTTAATTATGACAGCTTTTATCAAAAGGAAATAAATTTTAGGAAACGGTTTAATTATCCGCCTTTTTCAGATATCTTTGTACTTAACCTAATAGGACCTGACCGAGATAAAGTGATTTCAATGATCTGGACAATATATGATGATTTATCAAAAGTATTTGTTAAAGAAAATATTTTCAGGCCAAAGCCATCACGAATTGAGAAAAGTAAAAATAAGTACAAATGGCAGGTAGTCATTAAAACAAGTGACAAAAAACAAATAGAAACTTTAGGAAAGCTATATTTTAAACATATGATGGAGATGAATACGCAATACTTATTGTTTATTGAACTAAATCCATTAATTCATTAGGAGGTAAAATGGCAATATATAATGTAGTTACTGTTGGTGATGAAATTTTGAAGTCAAATGCCAAGGAAGTAACGAAATTTGATGACAGAATAGATAAATTAATCAGAAATATGATTGAAACATTAAATGAAGAAGATGGAGTAGGATTAGCTGCTCCACAGATAGGCATTTCAAAGAGAGTAATCATTGCCTATAAAGAAGAAGAAGATAGACTGATAGAAGTGATAAATCCTGTAATAGTAGAATCAGAAGGAGAATGTCTAGGTAAAGAGGGTTGTTTAAGTGTTCCTGGTAAAATTGGAGATGTAAATAGATTTACCAAAATTGTAGTTGAAGGTAAAAATAAAAGGGGTGAAGATATTAGAATAATTGCAACAGATATGTTTGCAAGAATTCTTCAGCATGAGATCGATCATCTCAATGGAATCTTATTTATTGATAAAGCAGAAAATATTGAGGAAATTAATTAATGTATATAATTTTTTTTGGTACTGGTCAATTTGCAGTTGAAAGTCTTGTTAAATTACATTTGAGTAATCATAATATTTTAATGGTAGTAACTCAGCCTGATTCTAAACAAGGAAGGGGACATAACTATAAGCCATCACCAGTTAAGTCAAAAGCTCTTGAGCTTGGTCTTGAAGTTTTTCAACCAGTTGATGTCAATAATATAGATTCTATTGCAAAACTCAGAGCTACCAATGCTGATATTTTTATTGTTGTTTCATATGGGAGTCTCCTAAAAAATGAGCTTTTAAATATAACAAAATATAAGAGTATTAACCTACATCCATCACTACTACCTTTATATAGAGGTGCAGCACCAATCCAGAGAACACTTATGAATGGTGATACTATCACTGGAGCTACCGTAATAGAAATCACTGAAAAGCTAGATGCTGGAGATATGCTTGAGCAGGTTAAGTTAGAAATTGATGATGAATGGAATTATGGAGATTTAAGTAGTAAGCTTTCAGCCATAGGTAGCAAACTGCTTCTTTTAGCTTTAGAAAAAATACAAAATAACAAGGTCATCAAAACTAAACAATCAGAGCATTATACATATGCTAAAAAAATAAAAAAGGATGAAAAGTATCTTGATTTTAATTTTAAGGCAGATGTTGTGGCCAATAAAGTCAGAGGTCTATATCCTATCTTGACACCTACAGCTATTTATAATAATCATTATTTAGGCATTACTAAGGTTAAAGTTGAAAGAGAGTTGAATTTAACTGGTAAAATTGGAGAAGTTCTTAAAATAGATAAGAAAAAAGGTATTTTAGTGAAATGCCTTGAAAATGGTATTTGGATTTTAGGAGTAAAGCCAGAAGGTAAAAAAGAAATGAGTCATCTTGATTTTATCAATGGTACTCATATAAAAGTTGGAGAAAAAATTTTACATAAGGAGATACATAATGTTTTTTAGTTTTTTTAGTGGCAATATATGGATAGATATATTGTTTTTTGCAGGTATTATATTTTCAATATTTGCCCAAATTAGAGTAAATACAGCATATAATAAGTATTCAAAAATTGCTAATTCTATCGGTTTAACTGGTTTAAATGCAGCTTATCAGTTAAAAGGACATTTTGCTATGGATTATCTTAATATCAATAAAGTACCAGGATCATTAAGTGACCACTATAATCATAAAGATAAGTCACTAGGACTAAGCGAAGGAGTTGCAGATAATAGTTCGATTGCCTCTCTTGCTATTGTTGCTCATGAAATGGGTCATGCCCGACAGGATGCGGAAAAGATGGTAATACTTAAAATTAGAAATTCAGTATTTCCAGTAGCTAATATAGCATCTAATGCAGCGATACCTCTATTTTTTATTGGATTGCTTTTTAGATTACCTATTTTCATGGATATTGGTATTATCTTATTTGCACTTGTTAGTGGCTTTTACCTGTTAACTTTACCACTTGAAATAAATGCTTCAAGCAGAGGCATAAAAATGCTTAAGGAAGGCAATTATCTGAATGAAGGTGAAATAAAAGGAGCAAAAGCAGTATTATCTGCTGCTGCATTAACATATATTGCAGCCTTAGCATCAGCCTTGATTACATTATTCAGATTGTTAGTTTTGAGATCAAGAAATTAATGATAAATATTTATACTTTAAACAAATATGAATTAATAACTAAGATAAAAGATGATGGTTATCCAAAATACAGAGGAGAACAGCTATACGATTGGCTGATAAATAAAAATATCAAAAATCTTGAGGAAATGTCAAATTTACCTAAAGATTTCAAGAAATATTTAAGTGAAAACTATTTTTTTTCTAAGTTGAAAGTGTTGGATAAAATAAGTAATTCCGATAATTCAACTATCAAAATCCTGTTAGAACTTCAAGATGGAAATACAATAGAAATGGTTATCATGCGATATACTGATAAAGATCATTCCAAAAACAGAAATACACTCTGTATTTCTAGCCAGGTAGGCTGTTCTGTAGGCTGTCCCTTTTGTGCTACTGGTAAAGCAGGATTTATAAGAAATTTAGAATGTGAAGAGATAGTTGAACAGATACAAATAGCTAATGAATATTTAAAAAATTTTGATGCCAAGGTAAATAATGTTGTCTTTATGGGTATGGGAGAACCATTGCTTAATAGAAATAATGTACTTAAAGCAGCTGAAATATTTAATAAGGACTATAATATCAGTAGCAGAAGAATTACAATTTCTACCAGTGGTATAATTGAGGGAATAAAATTTTTAGCTGATAACGATTTAAAATATGTTCTGGCAATTTCTTTACATGGTTCCAGAAATGATTTGAGAGATTTTTTAGTTCCTATTAACAAAGCTAAAAATTTGGAAAAATTGATAGAGATAGTTAAGTATTATCAAATTAAAACTAGAAAAAGAATAACTTTTGAATATATAATGATAGATAAGCTTAATATTAGCAAAAGAGATGCTCTTGAGTTGTCAGAGCTCTTGAAAGGTATAGACTGTCATATAAACGGTATTCCAATAAATACTGTACCGGGAACTGACTTTATCAGGCCATCTAGAAATAAAATATATAACTTTAAAAACTGGTGCCAGGAATCAGGCTTAAGCTTTTCGATCAGAGAAGAAAAGGGTGTGGAAATCGATGGTGCTTGTGGACAATTAAGAAATAAGAAAAGAGGTAGTAATGAGAGCAGTTGCAGTATGTGAACAAGGCAGCGTTAGAGGTAATAATGAAGATGCCTTATACTATAACATTGATAATGGTTTTTTTGCTATAGCTGACGGTATGGGTGGCCACGAGGCAGGTGAAATTGCCAGTAGTTTGGCTATTGAAAAAGTTAGAATAGAACTAGAAGAGAAAAATATTGTTTCTGATGGTGAGATGGAAAAAGCTTTTGAGGAAACGAATAAAATAATCTCAGAAAAAAGCTGTTACAAAGATCAAAGGTTAAGTATGGGAACTACTCTCTCGGTATTTATTATAAAAGAACATAGAGGATATATAGGACATGTAGGTGATAGTAGAATTTATTTAATCAGAAACCAAGAAATAATCAAGCTAACAGAAGATCATACCTATGTTGAAAAGCTGTATCAAGAAGGTTTGATTACATATGAAGAATATCTGATTCATCCAAAAAAAAACATTTTATTAAAGGCCTTGGGTAGTGAAAAAACAATAAATCCACAGGTGCTTGAGTTCCAAATTTTACATGGAGATATAGTTTTTATGTGTTCAGATGGAGTACATAATTTATTGAAAAATGAGGAACTATTAAATATTATTCTTCAAAAAAAAGGTAAAAATGCTATTAAAGCTATTAACTCATTAATTGAATCAAGAGGTTCAACTGATAATTATTCATATATTATCATTGATCATTTGTAGGGGGCTGGAAATGTTAGGAAAAGTATTCGCGGATAGATATAAGCTAATCAAAATATTAGGAACTGGTGGTATGGCTGATGTATATTTAGCAGAAGATATTATGTTGGAAAAATATATAGCCATTAAGATTCTTAAAAAAGAACTAATCAATAATAGGGAAAGTATAAGATATTTTCAGAATGAAGCAGAGGTAATATCTCATTTATCACATCCAAATATAGTTGAAGTATATGATGTAGGAATGGCAGAGGGTCATCCTTTTATTGTCATGGAATATGTCGAAGGTAAAACCTTAAAGGAAATCATCAGGGAAAAGGCCCCATTAACTTCAACTTTTGCTGTATATGTTATGGAAGGCGTGCTTGCTGCCCTGATACACTCACATAAAAAAGGTATTATACATAGAGATATAAAACCACATAATATTATGATCAATAAGTCAGGTGAAGTCAAGGTCATGGATTTTGGTATTGCCAGAATAACTGATCAGGCAAATACTATGACAATCACCAACGACATTGTAGGCTCTGTGCATTATCTTTCCCCAGAGCAGGCATCAGGCTCAGAAATAACTGAATTATCAGATGTGTATTCATGTGGTATTGTATTTTATGAGATGCTTACTGGCAAACTGCCTTATGATGGACAGAATCCTGTTTCTGTTGCAGTAAATCATATTCAAGGTGGTTTGATTCCACCAAAAGATATTATTAACGATATCCCTCAGGAAATCGAAAATATTGTTTTAAAAGCTACAATGAGAGATCCTCAAAAAAGATTTAAATCAGCATTGGAAATGAACATCTTCATTGAAAAAGCCAGGATACTTATTGAAGAAGGCCATGTCAACAAGGTAAAAAGAATACCAGTTGATGAACCAGATAATTCTAAAAGCATTGAAGATCTGAAAAATGGGAATAGAGATAAAGAAAAAACCAAGGACTATAAAAAAATAGCACTTATTACTGTTGCTGTTTTTGTTGTACTAGCAGTAGTAGTAGGTTTATTATCCCTATTGAATGTACCTAAAAAAATTGTACCAACTGTGGTAGGCTTAACTCAGGAAGAAGCAATTACCAAACTGAAAGAAGCTGGATTCAAGTATAAAGTAGAAAATATTGCATCTAAAGATGTAGAGGTGGGCAAAGTGGCAAAACAAAATCCAGCAGGGAGCACTCTATATTCTATCAACAAAACTGTTACAATACAGGTTAGTAAAGGACTTGAAGAGGTAGCAATTGTAAATGTAGTTGATTTAAGTGAAAAAGAGGCAAAAAATAAGCTGACTACCCAGGGTTTTGTTGTAGAGGTAAAGCAAGAATTTGACAATGACAAGGCAGTTGGAAAAGTTTTAAATCAAAACCCAGCAGCAGGAACTAAATTATTACCTGGAAATACTGTGACTATTACTGTCAGCAAAGGTAAAGAATTAACAAATATAAATATGCCTAACCTTATAGGGAAAACACAAAGCTCAGCAGAAGAGACCTTAAACTCTAATAAACTGATTTTAGGAAGTATAACAAATAAAGAAACAAGCGATTATCCTCCAGGACAGGTTATAAGTCAATCAGTTAAGGCTGGTAGCAGTGTAATGCAAGGCACTGCAATAGATATAGTAATTGCTAAGGAGTATACTTCTAAAGTTGTTACTTTAGATATAAGCAGGACTGATACGACAAAGGAAGCAACTTACACTATAAATATCACTGACAGTAAAGGTAGCAGGGTCCAAAATGCTTCTATACCAGTAGGTTCAACCTCAGTATCTGTTTCTTTGACATATTATGGTACCGGTACAGCTGTAGTTAAAGATAGTAACGGAACAGTTATTAATACTATAAATTTAAATTAAGGGGTGTTTAAATTACAAGGTCGAATAATTAAAATAGATAGTGGCTTTTTCTATATATATAGAGAAGACCATATTTATGAATGTAAATTAAGAGGTAAATTAAAAGTTGCCAATGATAATCTTTATGTGGGAGATAATGCGGAATTTACCATTTTTGATAATAATTATGGCATAATTGAAAAAATTCTTAAAAGGAACAATCTTATTGATAGGCCCAAAATAGCCAATGTCGATCAACTATTTATTGTTATGAGCCTTGGATATCCAAAGATAGATTATAATGTTTTAGATAGGATATTGATATTAAGCAGAAGACAGGGTGTAAAGCCAGTTATTATATTCAACAAGTATGATCAAGGTGTAGAAGCTGAATTAATTGAAATCAAAATAATATATAAGGATTATGACCTCCTTTTCACTTCTACCAAAACAGGTGAAGGCATTGAAGAGCTTAAGTCTTTTATCAAGGGGAAACTAAGTGTATTTGCTGGACCATCAGGTGTTGGTAAATCAAGTCTCTTAAATGTAATTTGTGGGAAAATAATGAATCTTACCGGGAGCCTGGGGTTAAAAATCCATAGAGGTAAACACACAACACGTATAAGCCAACTATATAATGTTGCCGAAGGTCTTATTGCAGATACACCTGGCTTTAGCCGTGTGGATTTTCCTAAAGATATGAAGATGAGAGAATTACCAGAACTATATCATGAATATAAAATAGTCAGTCAAGACTGTAAATTTAATGGTTGCTTACATTATCACGAAAAGAATTGTGCAGTAAAAAGCTTAGTTAGTGAAGGTTTGCTATCTCAAGATAGATATGACAGATATATATATTTTTTAAATGAATTAAAAGAAATAGAAGAAAGAAGGTATAAATGATGATAGCCCCATCTTTGTTGTCAGCTGATTTCTCTAATTTAAGAGATGAAATTGCCCTAATAGAAAATAGTGGAGCTAAATGGCTACATCTTGATATTATGGATGGACATTTTGTGCCTAATATAACTTTTGGACCTGATTTGATAAAGAAAATCAGGCCACATTCCAAGCTTTTTTTTGATTGTCATCTGATGATTGAACATCCTGAAAAATATATCAATGATTTTAAAAAGGCTGGTGTAGACCTTATTAGCGTTCAAGTTGAGACCTGTGTACATCTTGATAGAGTTCTATCTCAGATAAAAGAACAAGGAATGATGACTGGAGTAGTATTAAACCCAAGCACTCCTTTATCATCGATTGAATGGGTATTGGATAAGGTGCATTTAGTTTTGATCATGACTGTTAATCCTGGTTTTGGTGGACAAAAATTCATTCATAGTATGATAAATAAAATTATGGATCTTAAAATGATGATTATCAATAAAAATGTTGATGTTCTGATCCAGGTTGATGGTGGTGTATGTTTGGATAATGCTAAATTAATCAAAGATGCAGGTGCTGATATCTTAGTAGCAGGTTCAGCTGTTTTTGGAGCTGAAGATATTTCCAAAGCCTATATTGATTTGGAAAAGGCAATAAAATAATTGTTTTATTATTATAATGATGATAAAATGAAAAAAGAAAATGAATAATAGTTTCTTCAGGGTTAGGTGTAATTCCTTACCGGCGGTAAAGCCCGCGAGCAAATGCTGATCTAGTGAAATTCTAGAGCCGACAGTAAAGTCTGGATGAGAGAAGATATGTTTTTAGCATTCAAAACCCTTAGGAAACGTTCCTGAGGGTTTTTTTATGGATAAGAAAGGATAAAACATGAAAAGTAAAGAACTGAAAATAATGGTAACAGTAGCAATATTAGCAGCAATTAGTTTTATATTGATGTATTTAAAAGTGCCACTGATACCTTCAGCAACATTCTTAACCTATGATTTAAGTGAAGTTGTAGCTATGATAGGTGCATTTGTCTTAGGTCCAATTCCAGGAATATTTATAGTAATAGTCAAAGCTGTATTATATTTTGTGTTAGGACCAAAGGATGGAGGTTGGATAGGTGCACTGGCTAGCTTGGTATCAGGATTATCGCTAGTTTTAGGAACAGTTTTCTTTATCAGAAAAGGAGAAAAAATTCTTTCCAAAGTACTAGCAGTACTTGTTGGTTCGTTATTATTAACCGTAACAATGACATTATTAAATTATTTTGTTTTTCTACCACTTTACGGTATACAATCCGATCAGGTTGCTACAATGCTAATAACTGCTATAATACCATTCAATATTATCAAAGGGATTTTATCTTCTGTTATTTCAATTGGCATATATATGCTGATAAAAAAACAAATAGATAAAAGAATCAACAAATAAGTTATAAAGAAAAAAGCTACTAATAAAGGCACTTTAGTAGCTTTTTTTATATATTTAGGTATAATTAAGATAGTGATAAAATTGGAGGATTTATGAGCACTATTTATTTAATAAGACATGGTGAAACCAAATGGAATCTTGAAGAACGATTCCAAGGAATAACCAATACAGAGCTAACAGAAAAGGGTATGCAGCAAGGTAAACAATTGGCAGAAAGATTTAAAAATAAAAAAATCAGTAACATTTATGCCAGTCCTCTTGATAGAGCGAAAATAACAGCCGGATATATAGGGGAGATGGTCAATAAAGATGTTATATTAACAGATGATTTTAAAGAAATCAGTTTTGGTGATTGGGAAGGGCTGACAACTACAGAAATTGAAAATAAATATAACTGGGCTAAGGAATGGTTCATTAATCCAGGTAATCATCAAATTCCAAATGGAGATGATATGGAATTTGAGAAAAAGCGATTAAAAGAAAAGCTGAAAGAAATTGCTTTAAGTAATCCACATACATTTCCAAATCTAATAGTAAGTCATGCAGGCATAATCAGATTAGCTATTTTAGGTGCAATGGACTTACCTTTATCCTATTACTGGAGACTTACTTTTGGTAATACCTGTGTCAATGTTTTAAACTATGAGGATGGCAGATTTGTATTGAAGTGTCTGAATGATACCTCTCACTTGTTAAAAAACTAATACTATGTTATAATAGGAGTGTTTATAATTATTAAAATAATTGCTGGAAGCAATAAAGGTTTTATTCTTAAAACAAAGGAAGGTCTTTCAACAAGACCGACATTAAACAGAATAAAAGAAAATGTATTTAATATCATCAGAGAAAAAGTAGTGAATTCAAACTTCTTGGATTTATTTGCTGGTTCTGGAGGAATAGCACTTGAATCTATTTCCAGAGGAGCCGCTAGAGCTGTACTTGTTGAAAAGGATAAGAAGGCTTTTGCAGTCGTTAAAGCCAATATTGATAAAACTAAAACAAATGACAAGGTGATAGCAATAAATTCTGATTATAAAGATTATTTAAAAAGATCAATTGATAAGTTTGATCTGATCTATATAGATCCTCCATATGAACTAGAGGCATATGAGGAGTGTTTGAATTTAATTGGCAACTATAAGGTTCTGGCTAATGAAGGAATAATTATAGTCGAAAGCAAGGAAAATCAAGAAATACCTCTGGTTAATGATTACTTTTTATGTTATAGAAATATAACTTATGGAAATACAAAAATTTGGTTTTATAAAGAAAAACAGGAGGGAAGAATATGAATACTTTAAAGCTTATCGATTCCTTGGAAGAAATGTTGGAATCATCCCACAAGGTTCCATTAACAAACTCCATTATGGTAAAAGGAGATGAGGTGCTGGAATTAATCAATGAAATAAGAGATTCATTTCATGAAGAAGTAAAAAAGGCTCGCCAAATCGTTAGAGAAAGAGAACAGATGATAGAAAGCGCCAAAAGAGAAGCTGACATGATTATCAAAGGAGTAGAAGCTAATATAGAGAATATGATCAGTGATATGGCTGTTAAAAGAAAAGCAGAACAAAGAGCAGCTGAAATTGAAGAAGATGCATTGAAAAAAGCTGGTCAATTGGCTACTCAAAGTGAAAATTATTCAGAAGAAATACTGAATACACTTGATAATTATATAAATAAGTGTTCAGTAAACATCAAAGAAGCAAAGAGACAGCTGACAGCAGTTAAAACTAAAAAGAATCAATAGATAGCAGGTTTAATCATGAAAATATTAGTGCTTAATTCAGGTAGCTCATCAATTAAATATCAGCTTTTGGATATGAATAATGAGAAGCTGATTGCCAAAGGTGTTGTCGATAAAATTGGATTCAAAGATAGCACAGTAGGCTATGAAAATTATAAAGGTATAAAGTTTAAGTTGAATAAAGTGATAACTAATCATCAGGACGGCATCCAAGTTATACTAGACTATATTACTGATACAGAAAATGGTGTTATAGAAAATATCGATGAAATAGTTGGAGTTGGTCATAGAGTTGCTCAAGGAGCTAAATATTTTACCGATTCTGTTTTGATTGATGATGATGTTAAAGAAAAAATCAAAAAAACCTGTGAAATAGCACCCTTGCATAATCCACCTCAGTATAAGGGGATTTTAGCAATAGAGGATGTATTGCCTGGTGTTCCAAATGTAGCATCATTTGATACAGTATTTCATAAGGACATACCTGAGCATATTTCAACTTATGGCTTGCCATATGAATGGTTGGAAAAATATAATATCAGAAAATATGGTTTTCATGGACTTTCTTATAGTTATGTTTCCAGAAGGGTGGGGGAAATATTCAATACTGATTGGAAACAATTAAAGTTGATTACTTGCCATCTTGGCAATGGTGCTAGTGTTGCTGCAGTTAAAAATGGAGAAACCATAGATACAACTATGGGTTTTACTCCGCTACAAGGTTTGATCATGGGTACCAGGTGTGGTGATATAGATCCAGCAATTATTCCATATATAATGAAAAGAGAAAACTATAACGTAGATGAGATGACAGATATCCTCAATAAAAAAAGTGGTATACTCGGAGTTACAGGTATTTCTAGTGACTTCAGAGATATAGAAAAAGCTGCAGATGCTGGAAATGAAAGATGTCAGATGGCATTAAAAATGTTTATATATAAAGTTAAATTCTATATTGGAGCTTACAATGCAGTTTTAAATGGGATCGATGCTTTAGTATTTACAGGTGGTATAGGTGAAAATTCATCAAGATTAAGACATGCGATTTGTAAAGATTTGGAAGATTTAGGGATAATAATAGACCTTGAGAAAAATGATTTTAAAGGTGAGGAAAGAATAATATCCCCTTTAAATAATAAAGTAAAGGTTTTGGTGATTCCAACAAATGAGGAGCTGGTAATTGCCAGGGAAGTAAAAAGAATTATTAGCTAAAAAATACTTGAAATAGTCAAGAAATAGTATATAATTATATAGTGGACGGAACAATAAAGATAATCAGCTTTATTTAAAAATTCAGCTTTATTAAATATTATATAGCTATAAGAGAGGAGGAGGAAAGAAATGGGAGTACCTAAAAGAAGGCAAGGAAATTCAAGAACTAATGTCAGAAGAGCAGCTTGGAGAAAAGTTGATGTTCCAGCTTTAACTGAATGTGGACAATGTCACGAATTAAAAGAGCCCCATAAAGCTTGTCCAACTTGTGGCTATTACAAAGGGAAAGCTGTTATTACTATCAAAGAAAAGTAATAATTATTGATTGTATGAAGCTGGTTAACCAGCTTCTTTTTGTTTTAAAAAATATGGTGGTTACAGTATCCTAGTCAGTATTATTTATTTGGAAGGTGGGGCTAAAAATCCACTAAAGAGCATAACGATGAAGTCTCTGATATTAGCTTTAGACGCCCAGTTTAGGGTTGTATTGGAGGTTAAGGCAGCTAGGGCAACTTGCAATGGCATGTAAAACTTGTCCCTACTACCGTGGAGGCTTAAGGAAACTTAAGTAAACCTGTTTGTGGGGAGCTAACCTAAAAACAGTGTAGCTCGCCTTGAGCGAATCAGAAGGGATTCTAACAAGCTGTCTTTCGACGTCAGGCCGAAGTTGGAAGATAGACGATGAAATTCTATTTGCAAAAGAGGATAAGAATTTATAATTGCTGTTAAGGAAAACTTCTAGGCTGATGTATATATGGGATTAAAGTGCAAGCTAAGTGGTAATCAAGTTTTGTTTATGGTGACAGACAAGCTATTCTTTAAAAAGAAATTGCAATTTTGGTAACAGATTGTAGAATAGTGGGAAAGCCTACTTGACCTAAGCCGCAAAATTTACTGTATATACTACCACCAAATTATTTTTAGAGGTGAATAAACATTATTAAGAATGTTAAGAATGCATTAGTTATAGCAATAATAGCAATTATTATTGCTATATTAGTAGGACTTTTTTCCAATTTTATAATAGCAAGCTCTGGTGCTGTTGGTATTATGATTCTAGTATTAATTGTAATCATAATTTTTGGCATTATTGCGGATGCTTTAGGTACAGCAGCAGCTGCGGCAAGCTTAAAGCCTGTCAATGCATTAGCAGCAAAAAAAGAAATAGGTGCCAAAGAAGCTGTTATAATTATTAAAAAGGCAGATAGATTTGCAAATATTTGTCAGGATGTAATAGGTGATGTATTAAATACTTTAAGTGGAGTTTTTGGTGTCGGGATCGTTATAGCAATCACATCAGATATCAAAAGACAAGACAGCTATACATTGATAATTACAGCAATTATTGTAGCTTTAACTGTCTTTGGTAAAGCTATAGGAAAATACTATGCCATGAATCATGCAAATAAGTTAATGATTATTTGTGGTAAAGTTATTTATATATTTAAAAAGGTAGTTGGTAAATAATATGTTAGAAAAGATTAATTCTCCAGAGGATTTAAGGCAAATTGAAGAAAAAGACCTGATACCTTTATGTCAGGAAATAAGAGAATACATTGAAGAAGTAGTCAAAAAAAATGGTGGTCATTTAGCATCAAATCTAGGTGCAGTTGAACTTACAGTGGCTCAACACAGAATATTTAACTCCCCAAAGGATAAAATAATATTTGATGTTGGTCATCAAAGCTATACCCATAAAATATTGACTGGCAGGTATGAAGCTTTTAAGACTATCAGACAATTCAAAGGTTTAAGCGGTTTTCCAAAGAGAAAGGAAAGCTCTCACGATATACTTGATACTGGACACAGCAGTACATCTATATCTGCTGCTTTAGGTATGGCCACAGTCAGAGATCTAAAAGGTGAAAAATACGATATCATAGTAAATATTGGAGATGGTGCCTTAAGTGGAGGTATGGCTTTAGAAGCTTTAAACCATGAAGGTCATATCAATAAAAATATTATTATTGTATTAAATGATAATGAAATGTCCATTTCAGAACCCATTGGAGCGATAGCTAAACAACTTACAAAAATCAGCTCAGGAAGCTATTATCGGAATATGAAATATAAACTTACTTCCGAGTTGATCAAAACATCTTCAGGTAGATATGTTAGAAGAGGTTTAAGCAGAGTAAAAGGTTTGATTAAGTACTGGCTATCTTCTAAAGGTATTTTCTTTGAAAATTTTGGCTTTACTTACTTAGGACCATATGATGGGCACGACATCATCGGTCTGGAGGAAGGTTTTAAAATAGCGAAAAGTATCCACCAACCAACTTTGATCCATGTTATCACTACTAAAGGCAAAGGAGTTTTACATGCAGAAGATGATCCTGAAAAGTATCATGGAATAGCTCCGGCAGGTAATAAAAAGCTGAAGAGTTTTACAAATATTTTTGGAGAACATTTATTAAGACTAGCTCAGAAAAACGAAAACATAACAGCTATTACAGCTGCAATGTGTACTGGAACAGGACTTGAGAAGTTCAGAGAAAAGTTACCAGATAGGTTTTTTGATGTAAGTATTGCAGAACAACATGGTCTAACTTTTGCAGCAGGACAAGCAATTGCAGGATTTCATCCAGTAATAGCTATATATTCTACATTTATGCAAAGAGGAGTGGATCAGGTCATTCATGATATCTGTATGCAAAATTTACCGGTAACTATGGTTTTAGATAGAGCTGGATTGGTAGGAGAAGATGGTGAGACCCACCATGGTGTTTTTGATATTAATTTATTTGGAAATATTCCTAATTTAATTTTTATGGAGCCTAAAGATGGTAACGAGCTTCAGGATATGTTAGATTATGCAGTACATTTTAATGGTCCAGTAATGATCAGATTTCCTAAAGGTAATAGCTATATGGAAAAAGATGATCAGATTCAACCTATTGAATTAGGCAAGATGGAATATATCAATCAATCTGAAGATAATAAGATTGGAATCATTAGTTTAGGTAATGAATTCATTGCAGCTCAATATATTAAAGAACACTTAGAGATTAAAGGTATAAATGTTGATTTAATTAATAGTAGATTTATTACTCCTTTGAATCAAGACATGTTAGCTTCACTTGAAAAATATGAAAAAATATTTACCATTGAAAACCATGTGGTTTTAGGGGGCTTCGGTTCACTATTAAAAAGTCAGTTACAGAAACCTATGGTTTATTGCTATGGTTTGCCTAATGAATTTATTGAACATGGTTCAATAAGTGAATTAAGACATGATGTAGGTTTTACAAAAGAAAGAATACTAAATAATATAGAGGCTATCTTAAATGTCTAAAACCAGATTAGATGTTTATCTTGTAGAAAATGGATATTTTGAAACAAGACAAAGAGCTAGAGCTGAAATTATGGCAGGAAATATTCTGGTAGATAATTGTAAGATTGAAAAGGCGGGAGCTTTAATTAAAGATACTGCAATTGTTAAGATAATCAAAAAAAGCTTTCCTTATGTAAGTCGTGGAGCTCTAAAGCTTTTAAAGGCATTGGATGAATTTGATATTAAAGTTGACAATAAAATTTGTCTGGATATCGGAGCATCTACGGGTGGGTTTACAGAAATTCTTTTATTAAGAGGAGCAAAAAAAGTATATAGCATTGATGTTGGACATAATCAGTTGGCATTTAAGTTAAGAAATGATCCGAGAGTAATATCTAAAGAAAAGGTCAATGCCAGATATTTAACTAGTGATATCTTAGATAATATATTAATGGATATTATAGTTACAGATGTATCGTTTATTTCATTAGATAAAATTTTACAACCTGCATTTGATGTTTTAAAAGATAAAGGTATAATGATAGCATTGATAAAACCTCAATTTGAGGCTGGTAAAGATGCAGTAATCCAAAAGGGTATAGTCAAGGATAAAAATGTGCACCAAGAGGTAATAAGGAACATCGTAGATTTTGCAGTTAAGGTCGGTTTTTCTCCAATGGCTTTAGAAAAATCACCTATTTCAGGTACAAAAGGAAATGATGAATATTTGATTTTGTTTATCAAAGAGCAAGTTAAGCAGAATAGAATAGATGAGGACAGTATCTATTCCATAGTAAATAATACTGATGAAAAAAAGGAGTAGCAAAATCACTACTCCTTTTAATAAATGTGGCAGGGGAGACAGGAATCGAACCCGCAACCAATGGTTTTGGAGACCACTACTCTACCAGTTGAGCTACTCCCCTAAATAAGCACATAAAAAATTATATCTATTTTATGGCAAATAGTCAAGTGTCTATTGAAAAGAGGTCTTTTAAATGAAAAACAAAATATTAATAATATACACTGGTGGTACTATAGGAATGAAAAAAAATGTTACTTATGAAAATTCTGATGATATTTTCAAAAGGTTAATCAGTGAAGTTCAAAATAATTCAAATAGTAATGTAGAGTTGATATCTATTTCTCAGATAATAGATTCCAGTCAGCTAAGACCCAAAGTAATAAATGAAATATTATCAATTATTGAAAAGGAATATTTAGCTTATACAGGCTTTTTGATTATTTCAGGTACTGATACAATGTCCTATCTGCAGAGCTGTCTTAAATGGGCTATAGAAGCCTTACATAAGCCTATTATTTTAACTGGTGCTATTAACACTATTGATTATGATCCAAAAGAAGGGATAAATAATATTTTATTTGCTCTTAAAGAAATTATTGATAATAGAAATAAAGGTATCATAGCAATAGCTATGAATAATAAATTACTGAAAAAGCCAACAACCAAATTTAACAGTTATAGTAAAAATCCCTATATTGAATCAATTAACTCCAGTTTAGAAAATTATAGAAAAAAGCTACTGAAAGGAAAGGATCAATTACAGGTATATACTTATAAAGAAAATTTGCAAATTGAAGTTATACATTTAAACCCCTTTATTAGCATTGAAGAGAGTAAATTTAAAGATGGACTGATAGTTTTGACCTATGGGCAGGGAACGATTCCGGATGATCAAAAGCTGAAAGATAGAATATCAGCTTATGAAGCTATGAGGAAGCCTGTTATAATTTTGTCTCAAGTGTACAGAAATAAGTTGTCTGTTGAAATGTATGAAGCATCTTCTTATTTAAAGAATATTGATTGCACAATAGGCAAGGGCTCATTTCTTGAAGAAGGAGTCGGTTGCCTTAATTACCAAATTAATAAAAAGATGTTGTTTTTATAGTTGTTATATTATATCATTTAATTAAAGAAACCTATAAGGAGGAACAGAATGAAAGCATATGTTGATAAGGAAACTTGTATTGGTTGTGAAAACTGTGTAAATGAATGTCCTGAGTTATTCGAAATGGAAGATGATGGATTAGCAGTTGGCAAAGATTTAGAAATTAGCGATGATTTAATGGATTCAGCTAATAGCGCACTAGATGCATGTCCGGTAGAAGCAATTTCAATTAAATAATTCACAAAAAAAAGATACAGTTCAACTGTATCTTTTTTTATTGCATAAATATTCATTTAATATTACAATAATATTAATATACTTAAGGAGTAGCAATTTGATAGCTTTGATCTATAATAAAAATAAAAAAGGTGCATTAGAACTCTATAATTATATTTATGAATGGTATACCACAAGGGGTCATGAGGTAATAACTAATATCAAATCAATAGATTTATCTATTGATTTTGTTATGGTTCTTGGTGGTGATGGAACAATACTGGGTACAGCCAAAGAAATTTATCCACTTCAAATACCTATTATAGGAATAAACTTAGGAAGACTAGGCTTCTTGACATCTGTCGAAAAGGAAAATATTGATACATATTTAGCAAAGACCTTGGATAAAAATAATTATGTTATTGATGAACGTATCATGCTGGATCTTGAAATATATTATGACGATAAAATTACTTATAAGGATGTTGCCTTGAATGATGTAGTTTTGTCTAGAAATTATCTTGAAGGTATGTTAGGCTTCAAGGTTGAAATATCTGATACAAAAGTTGATGAATTTTTTGCTGATGGTTATATTATTTCAACTCCAACTGGTTCAACTGCATATTCTCTTTCTGCAGGTGGACCTATTCTGACCCCTACAATGGAAGCAATACTTTTAACACCTGTTTGTCCTCATACACTATATGCCAGACCAATAGTTGTAGATGGTAGTGCGAATATCAAAATTACATTAACTAGTGTAGGTAGGGAAAGTATAATATCGGTAGATGGTCAAAGACATTATCCTTTAAATAACAATAGTGCTTTAGTAATTAGAAAATCTGATGTTGTTACTAAAACAGTTAGATTTAATGATCGTTTATTTTTTGAAGTGCTAGGTGAAAAAATTGGAAAAAGAAAATAAGATTATTGATTTTAATAATGCTATAACGATTTTTAGAAGTATATTCAACGCTAGGTTTAAAGATACATTTAATAATGTTTTTATAGATGCTACCTGCGGTAATGGTGAAGACACTTTATTTTTAGCTCAGCTTGGCTTTGTCTATAGCTTTGATATACAAGCTGAAGCTATTGAAAGAACCAAGGATAAACTGACGACCGAAAATTCAGTCAGGTTGATTTTTGATTCACATGAAAAAATTGACTATTACATAAAAGAAAAGATCGATGGTGCAATTTTTAATCTTGGCTATCTCCCAAGGGGCAATAAGAAAATTACGACAAAAGCAAAATCAACAATAGTAGCTTTAAACAAAATATTAAAAATTTTAAATAAGAATGGTATAGTTCTTTTGATAATTTATCCAGGTCATCAAGAAGGAAAGAAAGAAGAAGAAAGTCTTCATTCTTTTCTTACTGCCTTAAATCAAAAGGAATTTATAACTATGAGTTGGAAGTACTTAAACAGAATCAATAATAGCCCGTATCCAATTTTGATAGAGAAAATATAGGTGTAACATGAAAAGAAAAGAACGTCTAAATCAAATAATCAATATAATAGAAAATAACAGGATATCAACACAGCAACAGTTGGTTGATAAATTAGTTTTACTAAATTTTAATATTACACAGGCTACAGTTTCCAGAGATATAAAAGAATTAAAGCTCATTAAAGAACATGATGTTGAAGGAAGCTATTATGTATATAATTCAGACAGGAAGCCTTTAATATCCAAAGCAGAAAGTCTTAGCACAATAATTATTGATAATGTTGTCAAGATAGATCTTGCTGAATTTTTACTAGTCTTACATACTAATCCTGGAGGAGCACCAGTTGTTGCCTTTTATTTAGATCAAAATAAGATCACTGGAATAGTTGGAACACTAGCTGGTGATGATACTGTTTTAATAATAACTAATAGCAAGGAAATCGCACTGGATATCTATAATAAATGGAGAATAAGCTAGAGATCATGTTAAAAGAATTAAAAATAGAAAGCTTTGCCTTAATAGATAATATATTAGTAGAATTTGATTCAGGACTGAATGTTTTAACTGGAGAAACTGGTGCTGGAAAATCATTATTATTAGATTCAATTGGCTTGCTTTGTGGCAATAGAGCTAACAGTGACTTCATTAGAAAGGGATCTGAAAAAGCTTTAGTAGAAGGTATTTTTGAATTAGATACTGAAGTGAAAGATAAGTTGAACAAACTTGATTATCTTCATATTTCTGATGATACTTTAGTTATGTCCAGAGAAATCACTACAAATGGCAGCAATAAATGTAAAATCAATTATAAAACAGTTCCCTTGAATATCTATCAGGAGTTTGGGTCAAACTTATTTGAAATACATGGACAAAATCAAGAACAAAGTATTATGAAAAAAGAAAAGCAACTTGAACTTCTTGATAAATATATTTCTAAGGATGAAAAAGTCAAAGATTTTCTTGATGAGATAAAAATCAATTATCTTAATATTTATAAACTAACATCTGAATTTGATGAAATAAATCAACAGGAAAATAGGAAAAATGACTTGTACGATTATTATCAATATGCTGTTAAAGAAATCTCTGCTGCTGAGTTAAAGGTAGATGAAGATCTACAATTAAAGGAAGAAAGAAACAGAATAGCTAATTCGGAAAAACTATATAAGTTGTCTGCTACTGTAAATCAGGAGGTTCATGGTAAATTATTAGATAGTCTCAATACTGTGATTTTTTCCATGCAAGAAATGGAAAAAGTAGATTCTTCAATGGAGCCACTTTTAGCAAGAACTGAAAATATTTTATATGAATTTGAAGATATATATAAAGAATTCAGAGTATATTCTCAAAATTTAGAATATGATGAAGAGAAGTTAAATGAAATTGAAATACGTTTAAATGAAATAAGTAATTTAAAATTAAAATATGGTAAAAATATAAATGATATCAACAGCAAATTATTGGAAATGAAGGATTTGATTAATAAATATGAAGATAAGAATAGCTATTTAAATCAGTTACAAGAAAAAATCAACTTATATCAGGACGAATATTTTGAACTTGCGAAAAGAATATTTGAATTAAGAGTTAAGGGCAAAGAAGAAATTGAAAATAGTATAAAAGATAAACTTGGCAGATTAAATATCTATAAAGATGGATTTAGAATCAAAATAGATAGATTAGATAAATCAACTATAAATGGTTCTGTTGAAGTTGAGTTTTTATTCTCTGCCAACAAAGGTGAAAACCTGATGCCTTTACGTAAAATAGCCTCAGGTGGAGAAGTTTCAAGAGTAATGCTGGCTTTTAAAGAGCTGTTTGCAGAATTAGATTATATATCTACTTTAATATTCGATGAAATCGATGCTGGCATAGGGGGAGAGACCTTACTTAAAATTGCAGAAGCATTAAATTTGATCAGTCTAAATAAACAGGTTATCTGTGTCACTCATTCTCCAATTATTGCTGCCTTTGCAGATAAAATAAATTCAGTAAGGAAAGTAGAGTCAGATGGTAGAATACTAGTGAATATCTATCCTCTTTTAAATGAATTAGAAATCATAGATGAATTAAGTAGAATGCAAGGTGGATCAGATAACTTTACAACTGCCAGAGAGCAAAGTATGGAAATGTTGAAATTTGCAAACAATAGTAAAAAAGTGTAAACTAAAGGTTAGAGTAGGAGGTGAAAGATACATGGACGACCCTGGAACATCGAAATTAAATAATAATAATACATTAGGGTTGTTTGTTGTATATATCCAGACAGCCTAGGAAGGAGGTCTGCGGTGATCACTGCTTACAAAACTATAGATGGAAAACTTGAAACAGCCTCAGTAAAAGATAATAATAATTGGATCAACATTGTTAATCCAAGCAGGGAAGAATTACAAAATGTTGCCGAGGATACTGGCATTTTGCTGGAATACCTGGAAGCTCCTTTGGATTCTGAAGAAAGACCAAGAATCGATGTGGAAGATGATCAGATTCTACTTATCATCAATGTTCCTATTGAAGAAGAAGAAGGAGATAATGGCATAATATACAATACCATCCCTTTAGGTATGATAATCTTGGAGGATCATTTTATTACAGTATCATTAGAGGATATAAGTCTTTTACAGGACTTTATATTAAGAGGTGTTAAGTCGATGTCAACTTATAAAAAAACCAGATTTGCACTTCAAATATTTTATAAAGCAGCAATATATTATTTGAAATTTTTAAAACATATAGATCGTAAAACTAGTGAGTTAGAAAGAGCACTTCATGGTTCAATGCAAAATGAACAACTAATTAAGCTGTTAGGCTTAGAAAAAAGTTTGTTATACTTCACCACATCATTAAGGTCTAATGAGTTGGTTATGAAAAAAATATTCAGAACCAAGTTGCTACCTATGTATGAGGAAGATGAAGATTTACTTGAAGATGCATTGACTGAAACAAGGCAGGCGATTGATATGAGTGAAATCAACAGTAATATTCTTTCTGGGTTAATGGATGCTTTCGCCTCTATTATTTCCAATAATCTAAATAATGTTATGAAGGTTTTGGCTGGTTTAACGATTATTTTAGCTATCCCAACTATGATATTTTCATTTTTTGGGATGAACCTCCCTATACCAGGGGATAGCCTTCCATGGCTAACGCTTTTGGTCTTACTATTTAGTATATCTACGACTATTTCAGTTTGGTATCTGATGCGTAAAAAGAATATGTTATAAAAAAAGGTTATCATAAATGATAACCTTTTTTTATTTGAATTATTGCTCGTCAATAGCTTCGTTTGGACAAACACTTTGACAAGTTCCACATTGAATGCAATCATCTTGATTGATAATGTACTTTGTTTCTCCTTCGCTAATGCAGCTTACTGGACATTCATCAGCACAAACTCCACAAGAAACACATCTGTCTGTGATCATATACATGAAAACACCTCCTACCTGACATACTTATTATAGTTTACATTATTTTATAGATAATTCAATACTTGTTAACAAAATAAAACTTATAATATGTTTCTCTTATATATTGTATAAAGTTCTTTTATTTTTTTTACTTTTTCATAAACTTCTAGTTGAAGTTCAGAGACCTGATCATAAGATCCTTGTTCTATTGCATTTCTAAGTTGAGTAAATAGGGAAATAGAATTATCAGTGTCTTTTAATAGTTCTACCTTCAGCATCAATATTTCATTCCAACGTTTTTCATCTAAATGGCTGATTTCATAATCTTCATTATGTATCTTTTTGAAGTTTTTGATCAGCTTGGCACTTTGTGGCAATATCCTGCTATTTATTTCTGTATACCATCTACGTAAAACACCAAGGTAGTATGAATTGATGATATTATCATTAAAAATCCCACCATAATATAAGGTTTGGAGTTTTGCTGGATAATCTTTAAAACCTTTTAGATTTTCCCATACAGTACTTGGAGGCTTTCCGAATAATGAATTACGTTCTTCTTCAGTATATTCATCAAATACATCTAATTCGCTTCTATACTCTCTGTCTTTAGCCAGATAATCTGCAGATTCACCTTGTTTTTTGTTAAATTCAGCTTCCAATTCTTTTTCAGTTTTTGAAGATTCTACAGCATATTTTATTCCCTCTAGCATACATTGATATAAAGTTGCTATCACCAGATAAGTATTGCTATGTGGATTAGGTGATCTAACCTCAAATCTGGTAGCAAATGGATTATTCAAATCTCTTATTAAACCTAATAATACTGTTCTGTTTCGAGATGGTGTAGCGATGTCATTTCCAATGGAGGCTACTATTGACACAGGGGCTTCGAAACCTGGTTTTAATCTTTCTAAGGAATCATTGGTAGCGCTAATAAATGGATTGATGATTTCATAATTATTTAAAATACCCATTAAAGCTCCCCAACCAGGAATAGACAAATATTCCTTAGTCATGTTTTCAGGGGTGAAAAGGTTGATGATTTTACCATTCTTCAATTTCAAACTTACACCAACATGGGTATGTTCACCACTGCCTGCTACACCCTCGATCGGCTTAGCTTTAAAAGAAACATCTAGTCCGTGATGCTGAAAAATCTCTTTCACAAAAGTTCTGGCTAATAATTCATTATCAGCTGTTTGTAAAGATTCAGCATATTTCCAGTCGATTTCTAATTGTTCCATAATATTAGTGGTAGTACCGTCACTAGTTAGTTTTGCTTTGACTCCACCAACTTCTTTATGTCCCATTTCTGCTTCAAGACCATATTTATCAAGTATTAATAATGATCTTTCAAGAGCTGTTCTTACAGTTCCTTTGGTTCTCTTCCAATACTGCTCTTGCATGACCTGAGAAGTAGATAATTCTTTAACCTTTACATTGTTGTTTTCAGGTGTTCTGACCCAAAATTCAAGTTCAGTAGCAGAAGTCAATATGACGTCAATTATTTCATCCTTAGAAATATTGAAAGCTTTAGACATATTATTATTAGAGAATAATTCAATAACCTCTTCTTTAAAATTAGTTACAACTTTCTTTAAAATAGAACGAGAATCAATAAATTCACCTTTATGTTTTAAAAAACAAGGTATTCTTAAAGTTCCTACTGGCTTATCAGTAGACAGATCAATATTATCATAATTATAGTCGACAAACCATTTAACATCATTATCTGGAATAATATCTACCTTACCATTATTTAAAGAAGCAATACCAGGTAAAACTACACTTGAACCATCAGTTTGAATTCCTTCTTCTAAAAATTTATCTAAATCCTCTAAAAATATACTGATCGGTATCTTTTCATCAGTATCATTACCACCTAAATCTACTCCAACCAGTGAAACAAATTTAATTTCCGGATATAAGTTGATGATTCTTTTGATCTCCTCTAATGAATGATTTTTCTTATCTAAATAGTATAGTAAATCTGAACCAAGACTCTTAACAATATTTGTAACCATTTTAACCTCCAACAAAAATTAATACCTTTTAATAATAACATAAATATCATTATTTATTAATACTGTTGAAAGAAATTAAATCCCCTTCATACTATGAAAGAAACTATAAATTTGATATAATAATTAAAATTAGGAAGAGGAGAAGTATGGCTAGAAAAAAGAAAAATATCAAAAATAAAAATACAAAGAATACTAGTGCTAATAGGAATACATTTATTAGTTTTTTTCTGATAATTACTGGTGTATTTTTTATTTCCACTATCTTTTCTGCAGATTATGATAACTATATTGGAGTATTAGGGGGAGCTTTTTTATATATTTTTAAAGGTTTTTTCGGTAATGTCTTGATACTGGTTTCATTGTCATTGATTTTTATTGGTGTATACCGACTGATCAATAAAGAAAAAGTCAGAATATCATTCTACTATGCACTTGTGTTGATAAACTTAAGCATGTTTATGATCTTCCAGATAAACTATGTAGAAAAACTCTCCTTTCAGTCTTTACAGGAGGCTTTTTTGTTACAAAAAGGTGGAGGAATAATTGGTGCTTTTTTTGGTGATATAATTTATTATAGCTTTGGGATAGTAGGTTATTGGCTGGTTTTTTTAGCATTGCTGATTATAGGAACAGTTTTACTTGTTAATGAAATCACAGCTTTAAGTCGTATTAAAAGTTATTCAACTAAAGTAATCAGTGATTTACAAGAAGAACGACAAGCCAAAAAAGAAATATTATATAAACATAAAGAAAAAATAAGGGAAGAGGAAAAAAAAGACAGACTTAAGGATTATGAAAAACAATTATGGCTAAATGCTACTTTAGATAAAGAAGACTTTGCCAAAAAAACAACAGATGAATCAAAAAAACAGGAAGAAAATAAAATAAAATTCAATTTTAAGGATGAAGAACCACCTCAATTTAATATTGATAAAAACACTAATGATAAACCTGTAGTATCAATTATAAATTCAGAAGATAATATTGAAGAAAATGATTTTAAAGGCAGTTTAAAGTCACATCATCCAGTTAAATGGATCCTGCCAGGTACAGTATTGTTGAATTCATTAAAGAAAGATAAAGAGTATGGTAAAAAATCTGAATTAGAAGCTACTGCTTTAAGACTTGAAGAAACATTAAGGAGCTTTGGCGTTAATATACAGGTTAAAGATGTTAATTGTGGACCTTCTATAACTCGTTATGAAGCAGTTTTAGAACCAGGTACCAAGGTTAGTAAAATACAAGGACTGTCAGAAGATATTGCTTTGGCACTTGC
The DNA here is from genome assembly GCA_022615965.1 of Fusobacteriota bacterium. Classification (GTDB taxonomy): domain Bacteria; phylum Bacillota; class TC1; order TC1; family TC1; genus WTXA01. The sequence goes on along the minus strand of JAKEGG010000007.1, from coordinate 50,712 downwards.
TGCAACTAGTGTTCGAATAGAAGCTCCTATACCTGGTAAATCAGCTGTTGGGTTTGAAATTCCAAACAAAAAGGTTCTACCTGTTTCATTTAAGGAAATCATTATGTCAACCGCCTTTAAAGATAGTAATTTACCTTTAACAATGGGGATTGGAAAAGATATAACTGGTAAAACGGTAACTACAAGTTTAGCCGAAATGCCTCATTTGCTGATTGCAGGTTCTACTGGATCAGGTAAAAGTGTTTGTTTAAATACAATAATATGTAGCCTGTTGTTTAAATATACTCCAGATGAACTTAAATTTTTAATGATCGACCCTAAAAAAGTTGAACTTAATTTATATAATGATATTCCACATCTAGTAGCACCAGTTGTCACTGAACCAAAAAAAGCTGCAACTGCTTTAAAATGGATGGTCAATGAAATGGAAAGAAGATATCAGCTGCTTTCAGATGTAGGAGTAAAGGACATTAAAACCTTTAATTCTAATGTTAAGACGACAGAAAGAATTCCTTATGTAGTTATAATCATCGATGAGCTAGCTGATTTGATGATGGCGGCTCCTGTCGATGTTGAAACATATATTTGCAGATTAGCTCAAAAGGCCAGGGCTGCAGGACTTCATTTGATCGTAGCTACTCAAAGACCTTCAGTTCAGGTAATTACCGGTGATATAAAATCTAACATACCTATGCGTATTGCCTTTGCTGTTTTTTCACAAATTGATGCCAGAACTATATTAGATTCTACTGGGGCAGAAAAATTATTAGGTAAGGGAGATATGCTTTTTACTTTAAAGGGTGGAAAACTTCAAAGAATCCAAGGAGCATATATATCCGAAGAAGAAATAGTAAATATCACCAAGTTTCTTAAAAAACAAGGAGCTCCCGAATATCTTCAAGGTTCAGAAATGATTGATGTAGATATTGATGATGAGGAGGATACAGTTTCATATAGAAACAACGATAAAGAAGATGACCTTTTAAAGGAAGCAGCAAAATTGGTGCTCGAAACTGATCAGGCTTCTATTTCTATGCTACAAAGAAAACTGAGGATTGGCTATAGCCGAGCAGCCAGATTAATTGATGATTTGGAAGCCAAGGGAATAGTTGGTCCATTTGAAGGAACAAAAAGTAGAGATGTAATCGCTAATTGGGAAGAGTTTGGTAAAATATTTGGTGATATTGATGGCTAAATTCAAACATATAAGTATAGAAGAAGCTATGGTAAATAAGTCTGAATATATATTTTTTGATGTCAGAAGTGAATCTGAATTTGCTGAAGATCATATTTTAGGAGCTGTTAACCTCCCTTTACTTGATGATAATGAGAGAAAAATAATAGGAACCATATATAAAGAAAAAGGCAATAAGTTAGCTAAAGAAAAGGCCAGAGAAATGGTTTTACCAAGATCTTTAGCTTATTTAAATAGTTTTCACAAGTCAGCCAAAGACAATAGTAAAATAATTATATACTGTGCCAGAGGGGGAGATAGGAGCGAAGTAACTGCTACACTTCTCTCTATAGAATTAGATAATGTGTATAAGTTATCCGGAGGATATAAGAGTTATCGAAACTATATTCTGAATTACTTTGAAAAAGATTTTAATAAAAAAATAAGAGTCTTATATGGCTTAACTGGGTGTGGGAAAACTGAATTACTAAAACTACTCAAAGAAAAGAAGATGCCGGTTATCGATCTTGAAGGTTTGGCAAATAATAGAGGTTCTGTTTTTGGCCATATAGGTCTAGGAGAACAACCAAGCCAGAAAAAATTTGATAGTGATTTATTTAATTCGATTATAAGTATTGAGAGTAAATATATTATTGTTGAGGGAGAAAGCAAAAAAATCGGCAGGTTATATATTCCAAATGGTTTTTATGATAAAATGATAAACGGAGAAAGTTATCTGATTGAAAGTAATATAAACAATAGAACTAAACGAATAATCAAAGATTATGGTGGTTTTCTAGATGAAAATAAAGATGAGATAGTTCGTAGTATCAATGTCTTGAAAGATTTTTTAGGCAAAAAAGTTGTAGATGAATTAGTTGATAGTTTTAATAATTTGGGAGCAGAAAATGTAGTTTCTTACTTATTAATAAACTATTATGATATTTTATATAATAAAAATAGAAAAAATAACAATAGATACAAGCATACCTATGATACAAATGATATGGATGCATGTATTAACAGTATAATGAAGGACTTTGTGTAGGAGGTGGGATTTTGACAGAATTAGGAAAAATTTTAAAAAACAGCAGAAACAAGAAATTCTTGACAATAGAAGAAGTTTCTAGAATAACTAAAATCAAAGAGCATTATATATCTGCCCTGGAAGAAGATATTATGGAGAATCTGCCAGCTAGAGTCTATACGGTAGGATTTCTGAAAAACCTCGCAGATCTATATGAATTGTCGGCAGTTGACTTGATCTTAGCTTACGACAACTTGAAAAATGGTCAGGTGAAGAATAAAAGCACATTTAAAGGTTTAGGTAAAGATTTAACCTATTCAGAAGAAATCAAACCTGTAAATAATTTTCCTGAAATCGATTATCAAACAAAAAAGTCAGAAAATGATTTACTTGAAGATAATAATTATTCCTTTGATAAAATTAAAGAGTTATCTATTGATAAGGATGAAAACTATGAAAATTCATTAAGCATGATCGATGACTATATTCAAAAAAGTCAAAATGAATTAAAAGATATTTCTACTAACTTTTCATCAGATACAAACAATATTGAAGGAGCTACTGATGGGATGGATAATACCTATCCAACAACTAAGATAATGCTTGAATTTGAAGAGCTAATGAGAGAAGAGGAAAGATTCAATACTCAAAAGCTGAGGAAACAGGAAACTGAAAGAAATATCAATATGACTAAAAACAGAATGAAAAATAAGAAATCGTTAAATCTTGAGGTTAACAAAAAAAATGGTGGCAATATAATGATTTTAGTTTTATTAGGTATTGCAATTATTGTTTTGCTATATATTATAATCACGGCGATAATCAATAGATAAGGAGAAAATATGAATTTACCTACTAAAATAACTGTTTTCAGACTTTTATTAATACCAGTATTCATTATAACTTATTATATCCAGGATACTGGATATCTAATTAGTGGAGCTATATTTATACTAGCTTCCTTAACTGATTTATTAGATGGCTATTTGGCTAGAAAAAGAAATGAAACAACAAATTTAGGAGCATTTTTAGATCCAGTAGCTGATAAGGTACTGGTTACATCTGCTTTAGTGTTGCTTGCTGTAGCAGGAATAGTCCCTAGCTGGTCAGTAATTTTAATAATTGGTCGAGAAATATTGATCAACGGCTTTAGATTAATAGCTATTGAAAAAGGAATAGTGATTTCAGCCAGCTATTTAGGTAAAATCAAAACAACTACTCAACTATTAAGTATAATTATATTGATATTTTCACCAATTTCATCTTGGCTATTATTAGCTGGTATAATTATTTACTGGATTGCAGTTATTACAACAGTATTATCTGGTTTTGAGTACTTATATCAAGGCAGGGATTTGTTAAGTGAATGAATATATAGATGAATTAATATGTGAACCTTTCGCTCTGCAAAAATTTATAAGAGAGTCAGAAAAGGTTCGCAATGATATTTGTCCATCAATTGGTAAAGAAGCTGGACAGCTTCTTTATTTTTTGACAAAATTAACTAAAGCAAAAAATATCATGGAAATTGGTACCAGCATTGGTTATTCAACTATTTGGCTGGCATATGCTATAAAGGACTTCAATGGAAAAATTGATACTATTGAAGCTTCAGAACGTTTATCTAGTGAGGCAAAGCTAAATATCAATGCTTTAGACTTAGGTGAATATGTGGATTTTCACGTAGGATTTGGTGAAGAAATAATTAACACATTAAAAAAAACATATGATTTGATCTTCATAGATAGTTCAACTAAAAGCTACAAGTTTTTATATGAAAAATCAATAAATAAACTAAAATCCGGTGGCTTGATCATCTTTGAAGATGTATTGTTTCCATCTTTAGAGAAAAGACAGATACAGAAGGTAATGATGGATGAGTTGAATAAGATGATACTTGAAGACAATAGAGTTGAAAAATGTTTTTTAAATATAGGAGATGGACTATTAATATGTTTAAAGAAGTAAAGGAGCAATAAATATGAAATTACAAGGAACTATGAAAATCAATGAAAACGGACATTTGGAAATAGGTGGATGTGATGTAGTAAGTTTGGCAAATAATTTTGGAACACCTTTAGTTGTTATCGACGAAGATCAGCTAACAGAAATTTGTAAGGATTACTATAATAATTTTACAGGTAAGGAAGATTCCTTAGTTTTATATGCCAGCAAAGCTTTTTTAAGCCCAAGTATACTAGGCATAATCAATAAAAATGGACTGGGACTTGATACCGTTTCAGGTGGAGAACTATATATGGCCTATAAATCTGGTTTTCCAATGAGTAAAGTGTTTTTCCATGGAAATAATAAAACTGATGAAGAAATCAAAATGGCTATAGAATATGGAGTAGGTAGAATTGTACTAGATAATGATTTTGAAATAGATCATGTGAATAGAGTGGCAATCGAACAAGATAAGAAAGTTGAGGTATTATTAAGGATTACTCCTGGTATTGATGCTCATACTCACGACTTCATTAAGACAGGTCATATTGATTCTAAGTTTGGTTTTACCCTACAAAATGGAGATGCACTTGCTGGTGTTGCTAAAACTGCTAATTATTCCAATTTGATTTTTAAAGGGCTACATTGTCATATAGGCTCACAAATATTTGGTACAGAGTCATTTGAACATGCTGTAGATGTAATGGTTAAATTTATAGCTGAAATCAACAATGAATTGATGCTGGAGGTAACTGATCTTGATATTGGAGGAGGCAGAGGCATCTATTATACACAAGGAGATGATCCAACACCAATCAAAGAATATAGTCAAGCTATCTTTACAGTACTAAAAAATAAGGTCAATGAGTATAAACTTAACATGCCAAAGATATATATTGAACCAGGAAGATCGATCATAGGACCATGTGGTAGTAATTTATACTCTGTTGGTTCTATTAAAGATATTCCAGGAATAAGAAAATATGTAGCTGTTGATGGAGGAATGTCTGATAATATAAGACCAGCACTTTATGGTGCGAAATATGAAGTAGGTATAGGAAACAGAATGAATGCCAACAGCAACTCAGAAGTAATTACTATTTCAGGAAAACTATGTGAATCTGGAGATATTTTAGCCAGAGATATCGAACTGCCAATTATTGAATCTGGAGATACTCTGGTAATGACATCAACAGGTGCTTATGGCTATTCTATGGCCAGCAATTATAATATGATAGGCAAATCTGCCGTTGTGTTAGTAAAGGATGGCAAAAGTGACCTGATTATTAAAAGACAATCATATGATGATTTAATGACTAATCATATTTTTCTAGAAAGACTAAAATAATGATATTCCAATGGATCAATGGAGATCTCTCAACTTTAAATTTGATTTATATTCTTATCAGTCTGATAATAGGATTGACTATTCATGAGTTTAGTCATGGTTTTGTGGCCTATAAGCTAGGTGATGATACTGCTAAAAGCCAAGGAAGATTGTCTGTGAATCCTTTGCATCATATCGATCCATTTGGATTTATAGCTATTATGTTAGTAGGCTTTGGTTGGGCTAAACCTGTTATGATGAATCCTTATAAATTTAAACATTTACGAGATGGTATAATGTTAACTGCACTTGCAGGACCTTTATCTAATTTTTTGTTAGCTGTATTGGGTTCATTATTATTAAATTTCAATATTCCTGAACCAATTAATACCTTTGTTCAGTATTTTATTATGCTTAATCTTATTTTGGCTACATTTAATATTTTACCAATACCTCCATTAGATGGCTTTAAGGTTCTATGTAGAGTATTACCTGACAGCTGGTTTTATAAAGTTGATGAATTTGAAAGAAAGTATGGATTTATCTTGCTATTGGTTTTACTGATTACTGGAGCATTGTCTACTCTTTGGTATCCAATATATAATTTATTTAGTATTTTACTACTATATGTAGCTAATATATTTTAAGGACAGGAGAAAGAAATGAAAAAAGTCTTAAGTGGAATGAGACCAACTGGAAAATTACATATCGGACATTTAAGTGTCATTGAAAACTGGGTGAAACTCCAGGAAAAATATGAAACTAATTTTTTTATTGCTGATTATCATGCTTTGACAACTCAGTTTGATGATACAGCTATGCTTCAGAAAAATATCAGAAATATGATGATAGATTGGCTGGCAATAGGATTATCTCCAGAAAAATCAACACTATTTATCCAATCAAAAATACCTGAGCATGCAGAACTATATTTACTTTTTTCTATGATAACACCGTTATCCTGGCTTGAAAGATGTCCTACCTATAAAGGTCAGGTTGAACAATTCAGAGAACAAAGTGGTAAGGATATAACTACACATGGATTTTTAGGTTATCCGTTGCTACAAGGAGCTGATATTCTACTTTACCTGGCAAATTATGTTCCAGTAGGTGAAGATCAGTTACCGCATATAGAAATAACCAGGGAAATTGCCAGGAGATTCAATTTTATCTTCAGGACTAAGCTTTTTCCAGAACCAGAAGGTTTGCTAGCTAAAATTCCTTTACTTTTAGGTACTGATGGCAGAAAGATGTCAAAAAGCTATAATAACTACATTAATATCATGTCAACAGAAGATGAACTAAACAAAAAAGTTAAATCTATGATAACAGATCCAGAGCGTATAAGAAAAGATGACCATGGTCATCCAGATATCTGTATAGTATATCAATACCAAAAAATCTATAATGAAGATATTTCAGGAGTTATTTCCGAAAACTGTAAGGCAGGGAAAATTGGCTGTATGGAATGTAAAAAACTTTTGTTTGAAAAATTAAACACTCATCTTTTACCAATAAGAGAGAGAAGGCTTGAGATAGAAAATAACCCTGATTACATTGATGATGTTATTGCAGATGGTAATAAAAGAGCAGGTCAAAAGGCTCAAGAAACTATGACAAAGATTAAGGAGGCTATGAATCTAATATAATGGAAAAAGTTATACTACAATCCTTTGAAGGACCATTAGATTTATTGCTACATCTGATTAAAGAACATAAAATCAATATCTATGATATACCTATTTCTGACATTACAAGACAATATCTTAATTATTTAAATAAAATGAATGAATACAACATTGAAATTGCCAGCGAGTTTCTTGTTTTAGCTTCAACTTTAATCAATATAAAAGTAAAAATGTTATTACCTAAAGATGATGATTTAGAGAATAAGGAAGAGGAAGAAGATCCACGTTCTGAGTTGGTCAGAAGACTTCTTGAATATGAAAAATTCAAAAAAGCTGCTGATGAGATAGGAAAAATTTTTCTCAGTCAAGGTAAAAACTACTTTAGAAATAAAGATGAAAAGCTTTATGAAGAAATTTCCAAAAATACAAATCCGCTGGAAAACATTGATACTAACCATTTTTTAAATATTATGGAATATATATTGACAAGACATAAAGAAAGTCAATTGCCTCCATATGAAATAAAAAGTAAAAAAATCACTATAACAGAAAAAATAAGTGAATTGTTAAATCTTTTGATGGAGTGTGAAATTATATATTTCGATGATATTATCAACACAAAAAGCAAAAATGAAATTGTAATCAGTTTTTTAGCTATTCTAAGCTTATATAAACAAGAGAAGATAGATTTTTTTCAAATCGATAATTTTTCACCATTAAAAATCACCAAGAATACAGGAGCTGATCATGTTATTTAAAGAAGACCTTTTTGGTATACTTGAAGCTGCACTTTTTGTTTCAGTAGAACCACTTGATATCAGTAAAATATCAGAAATACTTGGAATTAATCAAAATGAAGCCAAGGATATAATAAGTGAATTTAAGGAGCTACTGCTTTTACCAGGAAGAGGTATCGTCCTGACTAATGTTGCAGGAGGATATAAACTTATGACTAAAAACTGTTATAGCAATATTTTGGAAAAAGTTGTCAAGCCACAAGGAGGACAGCTCTCAAAACCCGCTCTGGAAACATTAGCTATAATCGCCTATAAGCAACCTATTACCAGAAGTGAAATTGAAGAGATAAGAGGAGTCAATGTTGATGCTATGGTTCATAAGCTATTAGAAAAAGAGCTGATTATTGAAGTTGGCAGGAAGGAAGTTCCTGGACACCCTAATCTCTATGGAACAACAGATAAGTTTTTGATTCAGCTAGGTCTAAATTCTTTGGAGGATTTACCTGAATTGATTCTCGAAGAAGATAACATCAGCAATGATGATATTGAAAAAAGCAATAATGCTTTAGAGATGGAAATCTTAAGTAAGGTATAGATATGATAGTTAACTTAGATGACTATGTTCATTACTTAGCAATAGAAAAGGGTTTAAGTGACAATACTATTGAAGCTTATTTAAGGGATATTGAGGCATTTTTAAGATATTTAGATTTAGAATTCAATATAAAGGATAGCTTAAATAATATTGAAAAAGAAGCTATCATAAAATATCTTAAACAACTTGAAAAAAAGGGTATAAGTGAAAAAAGCCAAAGCAGATTTCTGGCAGCAATCAAAAGCTTTTTTAGATATCAAATCAGAGAAAAGCTTATAACCTTAGACCCTACTTCAACTATTGAAAGTCCAAAAACTTCTAGAAAATTACCAGGAATATTAACAATATCAGAAATTGACCGCTTACTTGATTGTCCTGATCTTCAGACTACAATAGGTAATAGAGATAAAGCAATGTTAGAAGTAGCCTATGGCTCTGGTCTAAGGGTTTCTGAACTACTTTCACTGAAAATGGATGACATTAATTTAGAACTAGGCTTTATAAAATGTATTGGTAAAGGCAGTAAAGAACGTATTATCCCTATAGGTGAAATAGCTTTAGATCATCTCTTAGAGTATATTCAAAAATATAGACCAGCATTACTAAAAAACAATAGAGAAAGAACCTTGTTTTTAAATATTAGAGGAAATAAAATGAGTCGACAGGGTTTTTATAAAATTTTAGTACATTATGGTAAAAAAGCAGGCATCAGCAAACAAATATCACCACATACTTTAAGACATTCCTTTGCTACACATCTAATAGAAAATGGTGCTGATTTAAGAAGTGTCCAAGAAATGCTTGGACATTCAGATATATCTACAACTGAACTGTATACACATCTCACAATCAAACATATGAAAAAAATATATAATAATACTCATCCTAGAGCATAAGGAGATCAGAATGGAATATTATAATAAAATATTAAATAGCGCTCGCTTCATCAGTGAAAATCTGGACTTAGATAATGTATCTCTGGCTTTGGTATTAGGTTCAGGTCTAAGTTTTTTTACGGATTCTTTAAAAGAAAAAAGAGCAGTTGGTTTTGATCTGATACCAGGTTTTAATCTATCTAAAGTAATAGGTCATAATAACAGGTTGGCAACAGGATATGTTGGCAGCAAGAAGATTTTAGTGATGGAAGGTCGCATTCACTACTATGAAGGGTATAATATGCAGGAAGTTACTTTTCCTATTAGAGTGATGAAGGAATTGGGGATCAACACTTTGATATTAACAAATTCTGCAGGTGGAATACAAGGTTTATCAGGTGAATTAATGGTTATTAAAGATCATTTAGATGTATTTTGTCCAAACCCACTAATAGGTTCGAATATAGATAAGCAAGGTACAAGATTTCCTGATATGAGTCAGATATATTCAAAAGAACTTATAGAAATGACAATTAATAAAGCCAAGCAATTAAATATTAGTGCTAAAACCGGAGTCTATGCCTATTTAACTGGACCTTCATATGAGACCCCTTTCGATATTAGTTTTCTGAAAATGATAGGAGTGGGAGGAGTAGGCATGTCCACTGTTCCAGAAGCTATTGTCGCCAAACATTGTGGTATTAGAGTTTTAGGGATCTCTTGTATTACCAATTCAGCTGCAGGTATAAGTAAAATGCCTTTATCACATGAAGAAGTAGTAGCTACAACAGCTAAAGTAAGTCAGGATTTCAGCAAACTATTAGCTTCAGTAATTGAGGAAATAAAATTATGAATTTCATTGATATAATCAAGAAAAAAAGAGATAAATTTGCACTAAACGATAAAGATATTTCATATTTTATTCAAGGTATATTAGAGGATAGTATACCAGATTATCAGATTTCAGCCTTGATGATGGCTATTTATCTAAATGGGATGACAGAACAAGAAACCTATTTATTAACTAAATATATGGTTGGTGATACTATAGCATTCTACCAGGATGATAACTTTGTTGATAAACACAGTACAGGAGGTATTGGAGATAAGTTAACCTTGACTGTTGTTCCTTTAGTTGTGGCAGCTGGACTCACTGTATGTAAAATGTCAGGTAAAGGACTTGGCTTTTCTGGTGGTACTATAGACAAACTAGCAAGTATACCAGGATTTAAAACTACCATAAAAGAGACTGAATTAGAAGAACAGATAAAAAAAATCAGAATAGCTATAATCGGACAAAGTACAGAGGTAGCATTAGCAGATAAAAAGCTTTATGCCTTAAGAGATGTTACAGGTACAGTTGAAAGCATTCCTTTAATTGCTTCATCTATAGTTTCAAAAAAAATTGCTTCTGGTAATAGAAATATTGTCTTTGATGTTAAAACAGGCTCAGGTGCCTTTATGAAAAATTTATCTGAAGCAGAAATATTAGCTAAAACCTTGGCAAAACTGGTTGAGATGTTTGGTGGCAAAAGTGTTGCAGTTATTACCAATATGGACTCTCCTTTAGGTCATTATATAGGTAATTCATTAGAAATCATGGAAGTGTTGGAAACCTTAAAAGGTAATGGACCATCTGACTTAGTTGAGCTTACTAAAGAAATTGGTAGCTATATGCTTACGGTCGGAGGTATTGTTAAGGATCATGAAGAAGGAAAATCAATAATTGGCAAGCTTATTGATAACGGACAAGGACTCAAGAAACTAGCTGAATTAATAGAGTTTCAAGGTGGAGAAAAAGAGGTTATAGCAGACTACAAAAAGATGCCTCAAGGAGCATATGTTAAAGAAATATATTCTGTGGAATCAGGATATATAAATAAAATAAACAGCCAGCTGATTGGAGAAGTAAGTGTTAGATTAGGTGCTGGCAGATCGACCAAAGAAGATCAAATAGATTATGGAGCAGGAATTTTTATACCTAAAAAAGTAGGAGAACAGATTGAAAAGGGAGAGCTGATGGGTAGGCTGTATTATAGCTCTAACTTAATTGACATAGGAGAATGCGAGGAAATTTATAGCAGAGCCTTTGCTATTGCAATAACAAAAAACAATTGTGAAAAACTAATTTACAAGGTCATTAGTTAAGTTTTTGCTTATGTGAAAATATAGAAAATTATGATACAATTATATAGTATGAATAAATGAAGTGGAGAAAAAAATGAAACCAGTATTAGCTATAGTAGGAAGGCCAAATGTAGGAAAGTCAACGATATTCAATAGATTTGTTGGTGAAAGAAAGTCAATTGTAGATGATTTTCCAGGTGTGACCAGAGATAGATTATATGATGAAGCAAATTGGCAAAAGCATAACTTTATAGTAATAGATACTGGTGGAATCCAATGGGAAAAAGAAGATATTAGTTTATCGATTACTAAGCAGGCTGAAATAGCTATAACTGAAGCAGATGTAATTTTGATGGTTGTTGATAATACTATTGGTATCACATCAGATGACCAAAAGATAGCCAATATTTTAAAGAAAACTAATAAACCTGTTGTTCTTACTGTAAATAAAACGGATAACTTCAATAAAAGCAATGCCTATGAATTTTACTCCTTAGGACTTGGAGAACCAATTCCTATCTCTGCTGTTCATGGAGCAAATATGGGTGATTTATTAGATGAGATAACCAGCCATTTCTTTGAAATAGATAAAAATGAAGATGATGATCCATCATTAAAAGTAGCTATCATAGGCAGACCAAATGTCGGTAAATCTTCATTAGTAAATAAATTATCTAATGAAGACAGAGTAATTGTCAGCAATATTTCAGGAACGACCAGAGATGCTGTTGACCAAAAGATAATGTATTTTAACAAACCGTATACCTTTATTGATACAGCTGGTATCAGAAGAAAATCTAAAGTTGGAGATCCTATAGAAAGGTATACTATCATCAGATCATTAAAGGCTATAGAAAGATCAGACATCACTTTACTTTTAATTGACGCACTTGAAGGAGTTACAGAGCAGGATAAAAAGGTTGCAGGCTTTGCTTTTGAAAAAGGTAAAGGTATCATTATAGTTGTTAATAAATGGGATCTGGTAACTAAAGATAGTAAAACCATGAAAGCCTTTGAAGAAGACATAAGAGATGAATTGAAATTTTTAAGCTATGCTCCAATAGTCTTTATATCAGCATTATCAGGTAAAAGAATTTATGATTTATTTCCTTTGATTGATGAAGTAAATGAGAATTGTAATAGAAAGATTGAAACTTCATTATTGAATCAATTGATTCGAGAGATAGTATCATATAATCCACCATCAAAGGATAAAGGTAAAAATCTTAAAATATATTATGTTACGCAAATTAAAATCAAGCCACCTTCTTTTGCCTTGTTTGTCAATGATGATAATTTGGTACATTTTTCCTATAAAAGATATATTGAAAATAAATTTAGAGAAGCCTTTAGTTTTAAAGGAACGCCAATAAGATTGTTTTTTCAGAATAAAAAGGGAGAAAAATAGAAATGAAGCTTACAGTAATAGGTATTGGCACCTGGGGTACGGCACTGGCTATTCATCTTCAAAAAAATGGTCATGAGGTTTGTCTCTACGGTAGAGTTGAAGATAATACAGAGATGATCAGAGAAACAAAAAGTCATCCTTTTTTACCGGGGATCAACATACCAAGTGAAATAAATATCACAACTAACTTAGCAGAGGCAGTTGAAAATGAATATTTGGTTATTGCTGTTCCATCACCATACATTAGAGAATTTATAAGCAAAATTGTTAATATAACCAGTAAAGATAAGATAATTATCAACGTAGCCAAAGGCTTTGAAATTGAATCAGGCAAGAGAATTTCAGAGATTGTATCAGAAGTATCTGATAATAAATATAAGTACTGTGTACTTTCTGGGCCAACTCATGCTGAAGAAGTTGCCAGAGAATTACCTGCAGCAATTGTATCAGCCAGTGATGATATCAATATTGCCAAAAAAATACAGATGATTTTCAATAATAATGTTCTAAGAGTTTATACTAGCACAGATACCATAGGTGTAGAATTAGGTGGATCATTTAAAAATGTAGTAGCCATAGCCGCAGGTGCAGTTGATGGACTAAGGTTTGGTGATAATGCTAAGGCTGCTTTGATAACCAGAGGACTTCATGAAATGAAAGTATTAGGTAGAATATTAGGAGCAGATGAAAATACTTTTAATGGTCTTACTGGTGTTGGAGATTTGATTGTAACCTGTATGAGTAAACATAGCAGAAACAGAGGTTTTGGTGAAAAGATTGGCTCAGGCTTAAAAAGTGAGGAGATATTAGCTAATACTTCAATGGTTACAGAAGGTGTATACGCTACCAAAGCCTTTTATTTAATTGCCAAGAAAAAAAATATTGAGCTTCCTATAACAGAGGAAGTATATAAAACTATATACGAGGGTAAAAACCCTCTTATCAGCTTTAAAGATTTGATGAGCAGGGAAATGAAAATGGAAAGTGAGTAATAAGATGAATAAGGTTCAAAATATTAAAATAGGTTTATTAGGCTGTGGAACAGTTGGCCAAGGTGTTTACAATCTTCTACAGATGAATAGAGATAAGTATCAACCAGTGTTAAATAATACTAATTTGGAAATCACAAAAATATTGGTTAATGATATTAATAAAAAAAGACCAAATATACCTCAGGAGCTCTTAACTACTGATCCTGATGAAATTTTAAATGATGAAAATATCGATATAATAATTGAAGTTATCGGAGGCACAACCAAAGCCCAGGATTATATAAAAAAAGCCTTATTAAATGGTAAACACATAGTAACAGCAAATAAAGATCTTATGGCAATAAATGCCCAGGAATTACTGGACTTAGGAAATAAGGCAGGTAGACAAATTCGTTACGAGGCTAGTGTTGCTGGTGCTATTCCTATCATCAGCACAATAAAAGAGAATATTCTCAGCAATAAGATCACCAAAGTAATGGGCATAATAAATGGAACTACCAACTTTATCCTGACTAAGATGTTCAATGAAGATAGAGATTTAAAGGACGTACTTAAAGAAGCTCAGGAATTAGGTTATGCGGAAGCAGATCCAACTTCAGATATAGAAGGTTTGGATGCAGCAAGGAAAATTGCGGTGTTAGCCTCAATTGCTTTTAATAGAAGTGTGGTACTAAATGATGTTTATGTAGAAGGTATTACTGCAATTAGTGTGGATGATGTTAATTATGCTAAATTATTCAATAGTACAATCAAGCTATTAGGTATTGCTGTCAACAATGAACAAGGCATAGAAGTAAGAGTACATCCAACTCTTTTACCTATGTCTCATCCTTTAGCTAAAGTAGATGATGTCTATAATGCCATATACATTGAAGGAAACGCATTTGGTGACTTGACCTTAATTGGCAAAGGAGCTGGAAGTCTGCCTACAGCAAGCGCTGTTGTTGCTGACTTATTATCAATTGTCAAAGATATGAACAGAAATATTTTCAGCTATGAAAACAGATCATGTTATCTGGATACAGAAATCATGGAAATTGAAGATACTTTGACACATTTCTATATCAGGATGATAGTTCTAGATAGAACCAGAGTCTTAAGTAAAATCACTGAAGCTTTTGCAGATAATGATGTGAGCATCGATTCTGTTATTCAGAAAAAACTAGAAAATAATCTAGCTGAGCTAGTTATTTTAACTGATAAAGTCTTAAACAAAAATATGATGAATGCAAAAGTTCAAATTGAAAACCTGGAAGTTGTAAAAGAAATTAAATCATTGATAAGATCAGAAAAAGAATATTAAGGAGTTGAAAAATGGGAATAATAGTACAGAAATATGGGGGAACATCTGTAGGTTCACCAGAAAGAATTATTAATGTAGCTGAAAGAATAATTGCTACTAAAAATAAAGGTAATTCTGTAATTACAGTAGTTTCAGCTATGGGTGATTCAACTGATGAACTATTAGATTTAGCTGCCCAAATTACTAGAAATCCTTCAAGTAGAGAAATGGATATGTTACTGGCTACAGGTGAACAGGTTTCAATTTCCCTGCTTTCAATGGCAATTAAAGAAAAAGGCTATGAGGTGGTATCACTGACAGGAGCACAGGCAGGAATATATACTGATACTGTACATAAAAAGGCCAAAATAACCAGAATAGATAATACTAGATTAAAAAGAGAAATAGAAGCTGGAAAAATAGTTATAGTAGCAGGCTTTCAAGGTAAAACAGAAGGTGGTGAAATTACTACTCTGGGCAGAGGTGGTTCTGATACTACAGCAGTTGCAGTTGCAGCAGCAGTAAAAGCAGATGTTTGTGAAATATATACTGATGTAGATGGAGTATATACAGCTGATCCAAGAATTGTCCCAAATGCCAGTAAGTTAGACTTTGTTTCTTATGATGAAATGCTTGAATTAGCTAGTCTTGGAGCATTGGTACTACAAACCAGAGCAGTTGAATATGCAAAACAACATAAAGTAAGAGTAGCTGTAAAGTCAAGTTTTAACAACAATGAAGGTACAATAGTAGAGGAGGGTTCAGCAATGGAAAGAGTTAGATTGGTTAGTGGGGTAGCTCATGATTTAAATGTGGCTAAAATTACAATATATGGAGTACCAGATGTTCCAGGAATAGCAGGAAGCCTTTTTAGAGCCCTAGCAGATAATAATATCAATGTTGATATGATCGTTCAAAGCAATCCTAGAGGTACAATAAATGACATTTCTTTTACAGTAAGTCAAGAAGAGCAAAAAAAGGCAGTTCAGGTTGTTGAAAAGATCAAGGAAGAGGTTAATGCTGAAGGTATTAATACAAGAGATAAATTAGCAAAAATCAGTATTGTTGGAGCAGGTATGCAGTCAAATCCTGGGGTTGCAGCCACTATGTTCGAAGCCTTGGCAAATGCTGGGATTAATATTGAATTAATCAGTACTTCTGAAATCAAGGTATCTTGTATTGTTGATGCCGCCAATGCCAAAGATGCTGTAAAAATCATTCATGATAAATTTAAATTAGGAGATAAAAATAAATAAGATGAAAGTAAGAAAAGCAATTATCCCTGCCGCTGGACTTGGAACAAGAGTATTACCTGCAACCAAGGCAGTACCTAAAGAAATGCTACCAATTTTAGATAAACCAGCTATTCAATATATTGTTGAAGAGGCAGTTGAGGCAGGTATTGAAGAAATACTAATTATTACAAACAGAGGCAAGGAAGCTATTGAAAATCATTTTGATGTTTCCTATGAATTAGAAAATATATTAGCAGAAAAAGGTAATGAAGAATTATTAAATATTATAAAGCCTATCAGTAAATTAGCTAAGATATATTTTATCAGACAACAGCAACCTAAAGGGTTGGGTCATGCAGTTGGTATAGCTAAAGAGTTTGTTAAAAATGAACCTTTTGCTGTATTATTAGGAGACGATCTCTATTATCATCAAGAAAAAAACTGTCTTGGAGCCTTAATTTCTGAATATGAAAAAAGGAAAAGTAGTGTTTTTGCTTTGCTGAAGGTTGATTTTTCAGATGTCAATAAATATGGGATCATAGATGGTTATAAAATTGATGAGTCTACCTATGAAATAAAGTCTCTGGTAGAAAAGCCAGATCCAATGTCAGCCCCAACTAATTTAGCTGTGATGGGAAGATATGTTTTTACTTCTAAAATATTTGATTTGATCGAAGAAACAAAGCCTGGAAAAGGAGGAGAAATACAACTTACAGATGCGATGAATAATTTAGTTGCCTTTGAAAAGATGTATGGTTATATATTTCCAGGAGAAAGGTATGATACTGGGAATCTTCTAGGATATCTGAAGACCATTGTAGATTTTGGATTGCGAAGAGAAGATATAAAAGAGGATTTGTTGAAATACTTGAAAGAAAAAATTTAATTTGTTATGTTTTAGGAAGTAGTAACTCTTGTTATTACTTCCTATTAGTATAAGGAGGTTTTTATGAAAAAAGCAATTATAAGCGTAACTGATAAAGAAAATATCATAGAATTTGCCAAGGGTCTGATAGACTCTGGGTATGAAATAATTTCTACTGGAGGAACCTTTGCTGTATTAAATAAGGCTGGTATTGCAGTTATAAATATTGAAGATATAACTAAATTTCCAGAAATATTAGATGGAAGGGTCAAAACACTAAACCCCTTTGTACATGGTGGAATACTATATAGACGTGATTTAGAAAAAGATCAACATACTATTAAGGAATTTGGTATTGAAAGTATAGATTTGGTTTGTGTAAATCTCTATAAATTCCAGGAAGCTGTAGAACAAAAGTTGGAAGAAGAAAAGCTGATTGAAGAAATTGATATTGGAGGTCCAACCTTAATCAGGGCTGCTGCTAAAAATTACAAGGATGTAGTGGTAGTTACAGATACTAAGGATTATCCAGATATTATCAATAAGATACAAAACAATACTTTGGATTTAACATATAGAAGAGGACTTGCAGCTAAGGCTTTTAAATTAATTGCTAACTATGATATAAGTATTTCAAGTTATTTTAATAAAAATATGGAATATCTGCAGTTGGAGGAGAATAAAAAACTAAGTTATGGTGAGAATCCTCATCAGGAAGCAGAAATATATAAGCTTGATTTCAATAAACAGTCCATGATGGATTTAGAGCAGTTATGGGGAAAAGAAATGTCCTATAACAATTATAATGATACTTTTGCAGCATTAGAACTGTTACATGATTTTAAAGATGAAAAATACTTTTCATGTTCAATAAAACATAGTACTGTTTGTGGAGCTGCTGCAGGAATAAATGATCTTGATAGTTATCAAAAATGTTATCAAAGTGACTCTATAGGTATATTTGGAGGTATTGTTGCCTTAAATTATAAGGTTGATGAAGCTGTTGCTATTGAAATCAATAAAATTTTCATAGAAATACTTATTGCACCAGATTTTACCAAAGAAGCACTGGATGTCTTAAAAACTAAAAAAAATATCAGGATACTTAAATATTTTTCTCTAGATTATTTCAACAAATCTTCCTATAAAGATTTAGATGGATATCTCCTTAAACAAACAAGAGATTTTGATTTATATGAAGAATTAAAATATGTAACTGTCAATAAGCCTAGCGATTCTGAAATGGATGATTTACTTTTTGCCTATAAAATTGTTAAAAATATCAAATCAAATGGTATTGCTTTAGTCAGAGACAAGGTTTTAACCGGGGTATCAGGTGGACAAACAGCCAGAGTATATGCATTAAAAGCTGCAATAGATAATTCACTTTTAGATATTTCAGGTTCAGTTCTGGCATCAGATGCATTTTTCCCATTTAATGATAGTGTTGAATTTGCCAGCAATAATGGTATAAAATCAATTATTCAACCTGGAGGGTCTAAAAACGATTCTTCTTTGATTGAATTCTGCAATAAAAATAAAATTAAAATGGTTTTTACTAATCGAAGACATTTTAAACATTAAGGAGAAAATATGAAAATTCAACTATTACTGGAAAATATCGGACCAATAACAAAAGCGAAAGTAAATTTAAAGAATCTTTCAATTATTGTTGGCGCAAATTCAATTGGTAAAAGCTTAATCAGCAAAAGTACCTACATCACACTGAGAGGTTTAAACCTTGATGATGATAGTTTTACAGAATTGATTAACGCTGAAGTTTATAAGCCCCAGCTGTATAGTGATTCGGAAAATATTTCAGTTTCATTATTAATTGATAATGATGAAAGATTAAATTTGACATTCAATCCTTTAAGAATAAAATCAACCTTATCTAACGAAATTAAATGCGTCACCTATGTTGGTGGACCTTTGATTGTCAATGAGCCTTTAATTAGCAAATGTGAAATCGATCATGATAATGATTTGAAATGTAAATTAATCAATAAGGTTCCTATCACCAATAAAGCTGATTTAGAAAAAATAGCAGAATTGAATCTTTTATTTGATGAAGTGATCGAAGAACACAAATTAGTTTATATAGATGAAACAAATAGTTTAGGTTTACAGCTTTCTAATAAGTTTATTCTTTCTATGAACAAGTCGCCGAATGGAATAAAATCATTCTTGATATTAAAGGAACTTCTAAATAATGGATATCTTCAAGAAGATATGGTATTAATCTTAGATGAACCAGAAATTCTATCACATGCTTCATGGCAATTGATCTATGCTCATATTATCAGCAAGATAATCAAGTATTTTAAAGTTAAGGTGATGATCAATACCTGTAGCCTTTATTTTATTGAAGCTTTAGAAATGTATAGTAAAAGTTATGAATTAAATACTGATTATTATTTAGGTGAAAAACTGGAAAACGGCTATACTTTTACTAACCAGAATAATAACTTACAATTAATTTATTCAACCTTACTTGAACCATATGAAAAACTTGATGATCTTAAACTCTATTATACGGAGGGTAAATAAGTTGTTGAAAGAAATCAATACTATCTTTTATAAACATTATCATAAATATTATATGTCCTTAAAGGAAATAGCTTTTGATTCAGCTAATAATGAATATCCAAGCAATCTTAGAAACAAAATGTTCAATTTTGATGCTATTGCAAACAGCGTATATAGCTTGAACCAGGAATTGATGCCTTGTTCACCTGATGCTATATATATTGCTGATAAGGTCTATTTTATTGAGTTTAAAAATGGAAGGCTGGATACTCCTGATAAAAAGAGAAATCTAAGGTTGAAATTTGCTGAAGGTCCATATATTATTCTGGCTAAAATATTAAAAAACAAGAATATACAATTCAATAAATTAGACTTTTTTAAACTTCCTAAAGTGGGCATTGTTATTTACAACGGTAATAAAAATCCTTCTGATGTTCTTCAGATGAGGTATAATTCCAGGTTTCAGCTTGATGAGTACCATTTAACTCTATATGATCAGATATACACTTTTACCTTTAAACAGTTTGATAGAATGGTCAGAGAAGGAAAGAAGCCTTTTGCTTTTCTAAAAGATACTATATAAGTTCTTGACTTAAACCCCGATATCATATATAATGACATAGGTAAAGCTAAATAACTTTACGAGGTAAAAATGGAGAAATTCACTAAAATAGCATTATTGCTGGATGTTTATGGAAATTTAATAAAGGGCAGAAGAAAAGAAGTGTTGAATCTTCATTACAATGAAGATTATTCACTTACAGAAATAGCAGAAATCTATGGTATTACCAAACAAGGTGTAAGAGACTTTTTAGTAAAAGGTGAAAATGAGCTGCAAACTTATGAATCTGCCTTAGGAATACTAAAAGAAAAGTTTTATCTGGATAATAAAATTCATGAAATATTACAGTTGAAGGATATAGATATTATTAAAAATGAGATAAAACAATTAATTTACTACACAGGAGAATAAAATGGGAGCTTTTAGCAGTTTAACTGAAAAACTTCAAAAAACCTTTGCTAAAATCACAGGAAAAGGTCGCTTATCAGAAGAAGATGTTTTAAGCGCCTTAAAAGAAGTGCAAATAGCACTTTTAGAAGCAGATGTTAACTTTAAGATAGTAAAAGATCTAATTGGTAAAATCAAGGAAAAAGCAGTAGGTAAGGATATACTTGAAAGCCTGACACCAGGACAACAAGTTATCGATATAGTTAACCAGGAATTGATTGAGGTTCTTGGTGGATCACAAGATACAAGTTTGAACATAACTGGCAAAAAGCCATATATGATTTTGATGGCTGGTTTACAAGGTTCTGGTAAGACAACTACTGCTGCTAAATTGGCATATTTATTAAAAAGTCTGAATAAAAAGACTTTCTTCATTGCTGCAGATATATACAGACCGGCGGCAATAGATCAATTAAGAACACTAGCCAGTAAATTATCTGCACCTATATATTTCGAATATGATAATAAAAACATCATAGAAATTATTGATCAAGGTTTAAAGTCATGGAAACAACATGATACAGAGGTAATTATCATCGATACTGCAGGTAGATTACATTTAGATGATGATATGATGTCAGAGTTGATCAAAGTAAAGAATTTTGTCAAACCTGATGAAACAATATTAGTCGTTGATGGCATGACAGGTCAGGATGCAGTAAATATTGGTAAAGAGTTCAATGATAAGGTAGGAATAGACTCCTTAACTGTTACCAAACTTGATGGTGATGCCAGAGGAGGAGCAGTTATTTCTCTAAAAGCAGTTACTGGCAAACCTATAAGATTTATTGGTATGGGCGAGAGAATAGATCAGTTGGAACAGTTTCATCCAGACAGAATAGCTAGTCGTATATTAGGTATGGGAGATGTCTTAACTCTTATTGAAAAGGCACACCAGCAAATAGATGAAAAAGAGGCTGCAGAGGTCCAAAAAAAAATATTGGAAGCATCTTTTACTTTTGAAGACTTTCTTTCTCAAATAAAACAAATTAGAAATCTTGGTTCACTTGAAGAAATATTGGGGATGCTCCCTGGAGGCAATAAGCTAAAAAATGTTTCTGTAGATGAAAAGGATATAGATAAAATAGAAGCAATAATTTTTTCTATGACCAAGGATGAAAGGCAAAGACCTGGAATTATTGATGCAAGTAGAAAAAAAAGAATAGCAAAAGGTAGTGGTACTCAGGTACAGGATATCAACAGGCTGCTAAAACAGTTTGAAAATACTAAAACAATGATGAAACAATTTGGTACAATGAGCAAAAAAAGAAAAGGTTTTATGCCTAAATTTTTTTAGCTTTTTGATATAAATATTTTTAGGAGGTGAAATTATATGGCAACAAAAATCAGATTACGCAGAATGGGAGCTAAGAAAGCGCCTTTTTATAGAGTTGTTGTAGCTGACTCTCGTTCTCCAAGAGATGGTAGAAGCATAGAAGAGATTGGTTACTTTAATCCTATTGGTAAAGAAGATGAAAACAATTTAAAAATTGACGAAGAAAGAGCTATTTACTGGTTAAAAACTGGAGCTAAACCATCTGAAACTGTTAAAAGTTTGTTGAAAAAAGCTGGAGTTTTAGCTAAATTAAACGACTAAGGAGAGCATGATGGTCAAATTAATAAGTTATATTATTGATAATATTGTTGATGAATCAGTAAATATTGATATTGAAAGTAAAAAAGAAAGTGGAAATGAAGAAATTACTATAACTGTACCTGAGGAACATATGGGTAAGGTCATTGGTAAAAATGGTAGAATAGCCAAAGCAATGAGACTTATTGCCAATTCTAAATTATCCACAGAAACTAAAAAAGTATATATCAATATAGTTGCAAAAGAAAGTTAATATGATTAAGATAGGTAAAATAGTTGGTTCTTTTGGCATAAAGGGTGAGTTGAAGTTATTTCCTTATACAAATGATCTTGAGATGTTTTTTGATTTTGATGAATTATATTTTTTATCAAAATCAAGTACTTATAATAAGCTTGTGATCAATAATATCAGACTACATAAAAATATGTTCTTGCTGACTGTAGAAGGTATAACAACTATAGAGGAAGGTCAATATTTAATTGAGAAGGATATATTCATTGAAGAGTCTTCTTTACCAGAACTAAACCCAGAAGAGAGCTATGTTTTCCAACTTATTGATTGTCAGGTTTATAGTGCTGAAGGAGAATATCTAGGACTAATAAAAGATGTATTTTCAAATGGTGCTCATGACATTTATGTAGTTGAACATGAAGGGCAAGAAATTCTGATACCAATAATTCCAGAGGTTCTTATTTCCAAAGATATAACAAACAAAATAGTTACTCTAAAAGTATTGCCAGGGTTGTTAGATTGATGAAATATGAAGTTATGACATTATTCCCTGGAATGTTTGAAGGAATCATAGAAGAAAGCTTGATCAAAAAAGCTATTGCCAAAGATATCATAGAAATTAATTTGCACGATTTTAGAAAATTTTCTAAAAACAAACACAATAAGGTTGATGACTATCCATATGGAGGTGGCAAAGGTCTGGTAATATCTCCAGAACCAATAATAGCTGCCTATAATAGTTTAAACTTATTAGAAAATAAAAAAACTATTTTTTTATCACCTGCTGGAAAAAAGCTAACTCAAGAAAAAGTACTAGAATTAAGTCAATATGATCAGCTTATTCTTATTTGTGGTCATTACGAAGGAATAGATGAACGAGTTATCGAGCTGATAGTCGATGAGGAGATTTCTATTGGTGATTATATTTTGACAGGTGGAGAAATTCCGGCCATGGTCTTGATTGATGCAGTTAGCAGATATGTTGATGGAGTTGTAGGATCAAAAGAATCTGTCTTAGAAGATTCCTTATCAAACGGCTTGTTAAAGTATCCTCAATATACTATGCCTAGATCATTTGAAGGACTAGAAGTGCCTGAGGTACTCTTAAGCGGACACCATGAGAATATTGCCAAATGGCGCAAAGAAAAAAGTTTTGAAAGAACAAAAAATAAACGCCCAGATTTATGGGAAGAATATATAAATAAAGGAGGGAAAACCGAATGAACATAATTAATTCAATAACAGATGAATATTTGAAAAGCGATTTACCAGAATTTAAACCAGGGGATACTTTAAAAGTTCATGTTAAAGTAGTTGAAGGTGAAAAAGAAAGAATTCAGGTGTATGAAGGTGTTGTTATTAAAAGACAAGGCAAAAGTGCAACAGAAACATTTACTGTTAGGCGTGTAGCTTACGGTGTAGTAGTTGAAAGAACTTTCCCTGTTCACTCACCTAGAATAGATAAAATTGAAGTTATTAGAAGAGGTAGAGTGAGAAGAGCCAAACTATATTACTTAAAAGACAGAATTGGTAAATCAGCTCGTATTAAGGATAAGAAGTAGGTCGAGTATGGATTACAACGAAAATAACCAGGATAAAAAGCCATTTAGACAAAAAATAATTTCATTATTAAAAATAGTCATTATTGCTTTAATGATCAATATATTGATCAAAGGTTTTTTGATTAGAACTTATACTGTTGAATCAGGTTCTATGGAAAATACCTTGATGGTTCAAGATAGAGTAGTTACTGAAGTTGTTTCCAGATATTTTACACAACCAGCAAGAGGTGATATCATAGTTTTTGTCTTCCCTGATACTAATATGAAAACAGGGGAGCAAAAAATCAGGATGAATACTTTTGAATATTCAAAATATGTGATCAGTAATTTACTTAAATTTCAGAAGCCTGCTGATATCGAAGAAGAATATGTAAAAAGAATAATAGGTCTTCCTGGTGATATTGTCGATATTAAAAACAGCAAGGTATATGTCAATGGTGAAATGATCAATGAGCCTTATTTGGAAAATCAAAATATTACTAACATAACTAGTAGTAATATAAAATATCCATACACTGTACCTTCAAATCAGTATTTTGTCTTAGGGGATAACAGACAAAATAGCAATGATTCAAGGCAATGGGGTACTGTGCCCTATGAAAATATAATAGGTAAGGCTATGTTTGTTTTTTTCCCGATTTCAAACATTAAAAAACTATAATGTTTACAGTTCAATGGTATCCTGGTCATATGACCAAGGCAAAAAGAAAAATTGAAGACATAATTAAATCTATTGATATAGTTATCGAAATAAGAGATGCCAGAATTCCCTATAGTTCTGGCAATCCTGATATTTCCAGATTAGCCAGAGGCAAAGAACATATAATTGTATTAAATAAAAGAGATTTAGCTGATGAAAACAAGACCAATGAATGGATCAATTACTTTTCTCAAAAAGGTATAGAGTGTATTCCCACTCGAGGTACTGATAAGTCAGAAGTAAAGAAAATCCTAAAGTTAATTGAAAGAGCAAGAGATAAGGTCTTTACAAAAAGAAGAGCAAAAGGCTTTTTTGATAGACCTGTCAGGTGCCTTGTAATAGGAATTTCCAACGTGGGTAAATCATCCTTGATAAACTCATTATCAATAAAAAAAGTTGCTGCAACAGGTAACAAGCCAGGTATCACCAAAGGTAATCAATGGGTCAGAATAGGAAATAAAATAGAGCTTTTAGATACTCCTGGGATACTATGGCCAAAGTTTGAGGGTAATATTGGCAATAATTTAGCTTTAACTGGTTCGATTTCAGATAATGTATATGAATTATCTGAGGCTGCAATATATCTGATAGAAATATTAGTCCAAAAAAAATATATTGCCAATGAAGATACAGCTGAACTACTTTTAAACTATGGTAAAAAAAGAGGTTTGTTAGAGCGAGGTGGCAGTGTTGACCTTGATAAAACAGCCTTGTTATATCTTAAGGATTTTAGAACAGGTAAATTAGGGAATTATTCAATAGAATGGTTAAGTGACTATGGATCCATATAAAGAAATTGCTTTAAAAGAACAAGATGCTATTAGATTATTTCATTTATACGAAAATGAACATCAATACAGGCAAAAAAATAAAATAGTTGTAGGTATCGATGAGGTAGGAAGAGGTCCTCTGGCAGGACCTGTATGTGTTGCCTGCGTTGCACTTCCTTTTGGCTTATATATTCCAAAGCTAGATGATTCTAAAAAATTGAAGCCTGATATCAGAAAAGAAGTATGTTCTGAAATAATAAAAAATTCATATTTTTATTCATATGGCTTTGCATCTGTCGAGGAAATTGACAGATATAACATTTTAGAAGCTACCTTTTTAGCCATGAAAAGAGCTATAGTTAAATTACCTTTAAAACCAGACCTGGTTCTACTAGATGGTAATAAAAGTCCAAAATGGGAATATGCCACTGAAACTATAGTTAAAGGAGATCAGCTTATACCTTCAATATCAGCAGCTTCAGTGATAGCTAAAGAAAAAAGAGATATGATCATGGATTATATTCAACAATATGATGGTAGATATAATTTTTCCAAACACAAAGGCTATGGAACAAAAGAACATTATGAAGAGCTTGAGGAATATGGTATAAGTTACTACCATAGAAAAAGTTTCTTGAAACGGATTATTAGATGAAAATACAAAAATATCTGTCCTTAGCTGGCTTTTGTTCCAGAAGAAAAGGAGAAGAGCTAGTTGCACAAGGAAAAGTAAAAATCAATGATAAGATCGCAGCAACAGGCGATCTGGTCAATGAAAAAAAAGACCTGGTAATAGTTGATAATAATAGAGTAAAATTAGTAGAGAAAAAAGTATATATACTTCTATATAAGCCTAAAGGCTATATTACCTCAACAGATGATCCTCAAGGTAGGAAGACTGTTTTAAGTCTAGTATCTGATGTTAAGGAAAGAGTATATCCGGTAGGAAGATTAGACTATGATACAGAGGGTCTTCTTTTATTGACCAATGATGGTGAGCTAACCAATAAGTTTACTCATCCAAGACATGAAATAGAAAAATTCTATAAAGTAAAATGCCAGGGACGCATCAATAAAAATGAACTGGTACTTTTAGAAAATGGAATAGTAATTGATAAAAACTATTTAACTAAAAAAGCAAATATATATAATGTCGGGTTTTCAGATACTAATACTTTAGTATCTATTGGCATTAAAGAAGGTAAAAACAGACAGCTAAGGAAGATGTTTGAAGCTATTGGTCATGAAGTTATTGCCTTGAAAAGATATAGAATAGGTTTTTTAGATCTTAAAAATTTAAAAAGAGGTCAATATAGATTTTTAAGCAAGGATGAAATTTATGCCTTGAAAAAATTACTAAAGCTTTAGATATATGATAAAATAAATTATAAATAGAATATTGGAGGAATTAAAATGGTAAAAATGTACTATGATAAAGATGCAGATTTAAATCTAATTCTATCTAGAAAGATTGCTATTCTTGGATATGGAAGCCAAGGTCATGCTCATGCACTTAATCTTAAGGAAAGTGGAGCAGATGTTACTGTTGGCTTAAGAGAAAACAGCCGTAGATGGCAGGAAGCAATTGATGATGGATTAAAGGTTGCTACAGTAGATAAGGCTTGTGCTAATGCAGACGTTATAATGTTGCTTTTACCTGATGAAAAGCAAAAAAGCATTTACGATGAAGAAATTGCCAAACATGTAACTGCTGGTAAGGCTTTAGTTTTTGCTCATGGTTTTAATATACACTATGATTTAATCGTACCACCTGCAGATGTTGATGTGTTTTTAGTAGCTCCAAAGAGTCCAGGACATTTAGTGAGAAGAACATATACACAAGGTGGAGGCGTACCAGGATTAATAGCTATTTATCAGGATGCATCAGGTAAAGCTAAGGATTTGTCCTTATCTTATGCTAAAGGGATTGGCTGTACAAGAGCAGGTGTTATTGAAACTACTTTTAAGGAAGAAACTGAAACAGACTTATTCGGAGAACAAGCAGTATTGTGTGGTGGTGCTTCGGCATTAGTTAAAGCAGGCTTTGAGACATTGGTTGAAGCTGGTTATGCTCCGGAAATGGCCTACTTTGAGTGTCTGCATGAACTTAAACTTATTGTTGACCTTATGTATGAAGGTGGTATCAGCAATATGAGATATTCAGTAAGTGATACTGCAGAATATGGCGACTTAACCAGAGGCCCTAGAGTAGTTAATGATGAGACTAAAAAAGAGATGAAAAAAATCCTTGAAGAAATCCAATCAGGACAATTTGCAAAAGAATGGATAGATGAAAATAATAATGGCAGACCAAATTTCAATGCATTATATGAAAAAGATCAGAATCACTTAATTGAAACCACAGGTGAAAATCTAAGAAAAATGATGCCATGGCTTGGTAAAAAAGCTAAATAAAGCAACAGATCAAGGAGGAGAAGTAATTCTCCTCCTAAATTATAGGAGAAAAAATGATAATTGCGATTGATGGCCCTGCTGCATCTGGTAAAAGTACTATTGCCAAGCTAATAAGTAAAAAATTAGAATTTGAATATTTAGATACTGGTGCCTTATATAGAGGCGTCACCTATTTTATATATATAAATGATCTTTCTTTAAATAATGAAGATATGGTAGTTGATTTAATTAAAAAAACTAAATTTTCATTTAATAATAATCACCTGTTTATCAATGGTAACAATGTTGAAACAGAAATCAGGAAAAATAACATATCAAAATTGGTTTCTGCTGTTGCCAGCACGCAATATATAAGAACTATTCTAACAGAGATAGAAAGAAAAATCGGACATCAAGCTAAAAATATAATCATGGATGGCAGAGACATAGGTACAGTAGTATTTCCTGATGCAGAGGTTAAGATTTTTTTAACAGCTAGTACCAGAGTAAGAGCATCAAGAAGATATAATGAATTATTGAAAAAAAATGAGATACATACTATAGAAGAAATTGAAAGAGATATCATAAAACGAGATGAAATAGATTCAAAAAGAGCAACAGCACCACTGGTCAAAAGCTATGATGCTATTGAAGTAAATACTGATAACTTAAATATAGAAGGTGTTGTTGAGGTTATTTTATCTATTATAAATAAAAAAATAGTTTAATTTAATGTTATTTCTTGTTATAATAAATTGGAGGGCCTAATGAAAATTATTGTAGCTAAAAATGCAGGTTTCTGTTATGGTGTAAAAAACGCTATCAAGGTGGCTGAGGATATAACTTCAGATAAACCTATATATACTTATGGTGAACTTATTCATAATGAACAAGAAATCAACAGATTAAAGAACAAGAATATTTTTCCTGTTGAAAAGATTGATGGTCTTCAAGAAGATGATTTTTTGGTAGTCAGATCACATGGGGTAGGCAAGGACTTCTACGAAAAATATGGAAGAAGAAAAAATTTAGTTGATGCTACTTGTCCTAATGTTAGTGTAGCTCATAAATATGCAGAAAAATATTCTTCATTAGGATATCAGGTCATTGTATTTGGTAATTCTGAGCACCCTGAAGTTAAAGGTATATTAAACTGGGGGGGAATAAATAGTATTGCTATATTGCAACCTGATGACTTGTTTGATGTTGATTTTTCTAAACCTATATTATTTTTATCTCAGACAACGCAGTCAATTGAGGATTTTAAACAGATAGAACAATTAATATTATCAAAACAAAGTGAGGCTGTAATAAAAAATACGATCTGTGGCGCTACCAGAAGCAGACAAAAAGAGGTTGTGAAACTTGCCAAAGAAACAGATGCTGTAATTGTTATTGGTGGTCGACAAAGCTCTAATTCATTTAAATTATATAAAATTGCTAAAGCTATTAATCCTAATACCTACTTTGTGGCAACCAGTGAAGAACTGGAAAGGGAATGGTATTTAGGTAAAAATAAAATAGGTATAACCGCCGGTGCTTCCACACCTGGATGGATAATTGAGGAGGTCATTGAAAAAATGATTAATGAAGAGAAAATGGAAAAAGAACAAACTATGGAAGAACTTCTTGAGCAGGAAGTTGAAATAGATGTTCAAGCTGGAGAAGTTGTTGAAGGAACAGTGATTCAGGTAAATAAAGAAAATGTTATAGTTGATATCGGCCTAAAGGCTGAAGGTATAATTTCAATAGATGAGTATGAAGATGAAGAACTACCAAAGGTTGGAGATAAAATAGTAGCTGTTTTGCTACAAAAATCAAATTCTGTAGGAGTTCCAGTTCTCTCCAAAAGAAAGCTGATCGAGCGTAAAAATAGAGAAGCACAAAGAGATGCTTTAAAAACTTTACCAACTATTTTTGAGAATAAAGAAGAATTAGAAGGCAAGGTTGTAGGTGTAGCTAAGTCTGGTTTGATTGTTAGAATTCAAGATTTGATTGATGGATTTTTACCTGCATCTCAAATTTTATTAAGAGGTTATGCAAAAAATCTAGAAAAATATGCTGGTAAAACATTAAGAGTTAGAATTATTGATTTAGACTTAAAGAAAAGACTTCCTAAAATAGTTTTATCACAAAAAGTAATTTTAGCTGAAGAAAATGAAGTCAAAGAAAATGATTTCTGGGACAACATAGAAGTTGGAAAAGTAATAAATGGCACAGTTAAAATGCTGACAGATTTTGGAGCCTTTATTAACCTAGGTTATTTAGATGGCTTATTACATATTTCTGAATTATCTTGGGATAAAAGAGAGAATATCAAGGATTTATTAGCAGTAGGTGATCAAGTCAATGTAAAAGTAATAGGTATTGATAAAGAAAAGAATAAAATCAGTCTAAGCTTAAAAGCATTGGAAGAAGATCCATGGCAAGAATTTTTAAAGAGTCACAAAGCTGGTCATATAGTAAAAGGTAAAGTAGTTAGCTTAGTAGATTACGGAGCCTTTGTCAATGTAGCAAAAATGGTTGAAGGTTTACTTCATATTTCTGAAATTTCCCATGATAAGGTTGAAAAGCCAGGAGATAAGCTAAAAGTTGGAGATGAAATAGAAGTAGAAATATTAGATATTGATGAAAATAATAAAAAGGTTTCATTATCCATGAAATCTCTGGAAAAACCTGTGAAGAAGGAAAAACCAATAGCTGAAGATAAGCTGGTATATAATGATGATGCACAGGAAGTAACCTTAGGAGATATATTTAAATCTAAAGAAGAAGAGTAATATTATGAGGTTTAGTGAAAGCTAAACCTCATAAACATTAAGGTGTAAAATGAGAACAGTATTTTATGATGAAATTGTCAAAAAAATAAAAAATGAAGTAATTAATATTAATTGTAAGCCAAGTCAACATTTATTGGATCTATATGAAAAAGGAATCCATAATGAGACTGATGGAAGAAGCAAGAATATTTTATGTATTCTTAAAGAAAATTCCTTGATTGCCAGCGAAAAGATGATTCCTATCTGTCAGGATACAGGCACTTTAGTAGCTTTAGTTTATTTAGGTAAAGATATTAAGTTGGATAAAGGATTTTTGCTTGATGCTATATGTCAAGGTGTTAGCGAAGGATACAAGGATGGCTATCTAAGAAAGTCTATTGTCAATAATCCAATAGAAAGAATAAATACTAATAATAATCTGCCACCAGTTGTTCATACATTCATAACCAATGATGATCAGCTAACAATTATCATTATGGCCAAGGGTGCCGGTAGTGAAAATATGTCTAGCTTAAAAATGATGGCACCTAGTTCAGGTATAGATGGAATCAGAGAATTTGTAATAGATACAGTCAGAAAAGCAGGTCCAAATCCTTGTCCTCCCATTTCATTAGGCATTGGTATAGGAAGTAATTTTGAAGGAGTAGCCTTACTTGCTAAACAAGCATTAGTCAAGGATTTGATTAGTGATAAATTATCTTATCATAATGATTATGAAATATTAGAAAATGAAATCTTAGATGAGTTAAATAACTTAAATATCGGACCTCAAGGTTTTGGTGGTAAAACAGGTGTCTTCGAAGTTAAAATACTAATGGAACCTTGTCACATAGCTTCATTACCTGTTGCTGTAAATATCAATTGTCATGTATTAAGACATGCCAGAATAGAGTTCTAGGAGAGAATATGAAGATTCAAGCACCTATATCTAAGTCTATGTTGAATGAAATTAAGTCTGGTGATTTCCTATACATCTCTGGCACTATATATACTGCCAGAGATGCAGCTCATAAAAAATTGGCAGAACTTATCAACCTTAATAAAGAACTGCCATTTGATTTAAAAGGAGCAATAATATATTATTCAGGACCTAGTCCAGCTAGCCCTGGAAATATAGTTGGCTCAATAGGCCCAACTACAAGTTATAGAATGGATAAGTATACCCCTGATTTACTTAAACAAGGCTTATCAGTTGTAATTGGTAAAGGCAAAAGAAGTAAAGAAGTTATAGACTCTTTGGTAGAATATAAAGCTATTTATTGTGCTGCCTATGGAGGAGCTGGTGCTTATCTTGCATCAAAAATAAAAAGCATAATACCTGTAGCCTTTGAAGAATTAGGTCCCGAAGCAATATATAAGCTTGAGGTTGAAGATTTCCCTGTAATTGTAGTCAATGATTTATGGGGAAATGATTTATATGAAAGCAGAGGAAAAATTTAATGTTAAAAAAAATTGGAGTAATTTTAGGTGGAAATTCAACCGAAAGAGAAATTTCACTTAAAAGTGGGGAAGCAATTTATAACAGCTTGATAAGAAATGGCTATCAGGTTCATAAAATTGACCCTAAAACAGATGATATATATCAGACTATTTATAATAATAATATTGAACTTATCTTCATTGCCCTTCATGGTCAAGGTGGAGAGGATGGCACAATCCAGGGAATGTTGGAGATAATGGGTATTCCATATACAGGTAGCGATGTTTTAGCCAGTGCCTTAACTATGAATAAAATTTATACACAATCTATTTTAAGAGATAATAATATCTTGGTCCCTGAATTTATTACACTTAGAGAAAGAGACTATAATGAAGGTAATATAGAGCAAATAACTATGGAAATAAGTGATAAAATAGGTTTCCCCGTGTTAGTCAAGGCTCCTTCACAAGGCTCTACCTTAGGCATATATTTTATTAATAAAGAAGACAAATCCTATGAAGAACAATTAAAAGAAGCCTTTAAAGAAGCTTTTAAATTAGAAAACCACCTACTAATAGAAAAAATGATTACACCAAGTGATGAAATTACAATTGGTTTATTAGGTAATGATACAGTATTTCCTTTGCCAACCTTAGAGATCACAACTGTAACAGGTTATTATGATTATACCAGCAAATATACTAAAGGCTTATGTGAACATATCATACCAGCTAGAATAGACAGTAAATTGAGAAACAAGGCAAAAGAAATAGCTGTAGATTCCTATAAAATTTTAAATTGCAAGGGTTTTGCCAGGGCAGATTTTATGGTTAAAGGTGAAGATATTTATTTGATAGATATCAATACCATACCAGGTTTTACTGAAATGAGCTTATTACCTGATGCTGCTAAAGCAATTGGAATCGACTTCGATCAGTTAACTGAGTATATAGTTGATATGGCTCAAGGTGTTGAATTTCCTTTTGCAAAGTATCAGGACCAGATTATTGAATAGAATATTTATTAATGCCATATTTATTGAAAGAATAAATAGATTTATTGTACATGTAGATATAAATGGTGAAGTCTATGAAGCCCATCTGCCAAATACTGGTAGATGTAAAGAACTACTTGTAAAAGGTATACCAGTTATATTAAAAGAGAGTTATAATAAAAATCGTAAAACCAGATATACTCTACATTATGTGGAGAATAATGGAATGTACGTAAACTTAATATCAGTTACAGCTAATGAAGCCTTATACAATAGTCTAATAGCTGATCATATCAAAGAAATTACTAAACCATATAATATCAAGAAGGAAGTGACCTATGGTAATTCAAGAATTGATATTTTTTGTCAATCAGAAGGTCAGGATATCTATATAGAAGTAAAAGGTGTTACCTTAATAGAAGATGATTTTTTACAATTTCCAGATGCTCCTACCAAAAGAGGTACCAAACACTTAGAAGAGTTGATAAGAATTAAAAATAATGGCTCTAGAGCAATTGTTTTTTTTATTGCCCAGCATAATGGAGCTGATAAGTTTAAAATCAATAAAGAAGCTGATCCAATATTTCATCAAACACTTATTAAAGCTTTATCCTATGGTGTAGAAGCTTATGTCTACAAAACAATTGATGAAATTGGCAGCTATGAATTGACATATAGTATTAAAATGATTGAGGAGTAATATGTCAGAAGTAATTCTATCAAATAAACAAGTATTTAACTTTAATTGCCAGATGACTGGTAATTGCTGTAATAAAATGGAAATATATCTTAATCCATATGATATTTTACAAATAGCAACCTCACTAAATACTACAACTACAGAAATTATTAATAAACATCTTATTTTTTTAGAGAATAAGCAACAAGGATTACAAAAACCAATATTTTACAAAGCAAGAACAACTTACTGTGATTTCAACAAAGATAAAAAGTGCCAGATTCATAAAAAAAGACCATTGAGTTGCAGGTTATTTCCACTAATCAGAAAGAACGGTAAATTTTATAACAGTAATAGTAGCTTTTGCCAAGGTTTAAGTTCTATGAACCAACAAAATATCGATAGCTATTTAGTTGAACAAGAAGCATTAGAGTATATAGCAGAAGCAGATGTTTATCATAAACTTCTTACCTTAGTAGTTGAAAAATATGATTTAAAAAATATAGACCAATATCTGCTACAACTTTTTTATTTGGTATTATTTGACTATGACCAGGTATTTTATGAATATGAAATAGCTGATAATAAAGAGAAAAACAGATTTGCTATCCATATTGCTGAATTTCTTGTTGAAAATTATTTTAATAATATAAATTACGATAAAGAAGATCTATTAAATAAAATATTTGTCGAAGGAGATAGATATCTTGCTGAAAGCATTAAAAAATAAAGATGTTGTTGAATTTGAATCTATTAAAGATTTAGTTTCCGGATATCAGAAAATCATTATTGATCTAGGTACAGGTAATGGTAAGTTTGTTATAGAAGGAGCTAAGAAAGAACCATTGAATTTTTTTATAGGTATAGATCCGGTTGCAGATAATATTTCAGCCTATTTACGTAAAAAGAAAAAAAGTCTCAAGCTACATGGTAACGAAAATTATATATTTGTTATTTCTTCAATAGAAGCTATACCTGAAGAATTATTTAATATTGCAGATGAAATTCATATTAATTTTCCTTGGGGAAGCTTGTTAGAAGGTATTGTTAAAGGTGAGTATAACTTATTAACAAATATTTATAAAATAGCAAATAAAGCAGCTGAAATACAGATGACTTTTACCTATAGCAGCATATATGAAGCTGGTGAGATAGAAAGAAGAAAACTGCCAGAACTTTCTTTAAAATACATAGATAAAAGTCTAAGAGAGAAATTTCAAGAAGCCGGACTTAATATAATTAAGTATAGTAATCTAGAAGAACAGGAATTAAAAAACTTTGGCACATTGTGGTCTAAAAGGATTTTTTTAACAAAAAATAGATCAGTTTTTCATATTGCATGTCAACCCTTGAATTAAATATAAGATAATGATACAATTACTATTGAAATATGATGAAAAGGAATAGTACTTAAAAGTTAAAGCCTAGAGAATTATTGGTTGGTGGAAAATAATCTAAGACTTTTTGGGAACTCACCTTGGAATAGGTTTTCTGAATAAAGTAAGAAAATCCGGTATTCACCGTTAACGAATAAAGTGCATATTATAAGAAGTATTGTAATCAAATTATTTTATAATATGAATTAGAGTGGTACCGCGAAGCTTTCGTCTCTATTTTAGAGAGAAAGCTTTTTTATATGAAAGGAGTAAAATCAAATGCCAATGAATCACAAAAAGTACAAACCATATCCAAAATTTGATTTTAAAGAAAGAACATGGCCAGATCAGGTTACAACTAAAGCACCAATTTGGTGTAGTGTAGACTTAAGAGATGGTAACCAGGCTTTACCTGTTCCTATGGGAGTAGATGAAAAGTTGAACTTATACAAAACACTATTAAAAATTGGATTTAAAGAAATTGAAGTTGGATTTCCATCAGCTTCTGAAACTGAATATAAATTTTTAAGAAAACTAGTAGATGATGGTTTGATTCCTGACGATGTTAATATTCAGGTTTTAACTCAAGCCAGAGAACATCTTATTGCCAGAACCTTTGAAGCTTTAAAAGGAGTGAAAAATGCTATAGTACATATATATAACTCTACTTCTGAATTGCAACGAAGAGTAGTTTTTAATAAAAATAAAGATGAAATAAAATCAATAGCTACTGAAGGAACCAAGTTGGTAAAAGCTATGGCCAGACAAGCCAGAGCTGAAGGAACTAATATTACCTTAGAATATTCTCCTGAAAGCTTTACTGGAACAGAATTAGATTATGCTTTAGAGGTAGCTAATGCTGTTCTTGACATTTGGCAGCCAGATGAAAAGAACAAGGCTATAATTAATTTACCTTCAACAGTTGAAATGTCTACTCCAAATATCTATGCTGATCAGATTGAGTGGTTTTCTAAGAATATTAAGTATAGAGAATATGTTCAGATAAGTCTGCATGCTCATAATGATAGAGGAACAGGTATAGCTGCAACAGAGCTAGGATTATTAGCAGGTGCAGATAGAGTAGAAGGAACCTTATTTGGAAATGGAGAAAGAACAGGAAACACTGATATACTTACTGTTGCTTTAAACCTATATTCACAAGGTGTTGACCCAAAGTTATATTTTTATGATGTTGAAGAAATTAAAGAAGTTTATGAAAATTCCACGCAGTTACCAGTTCATCCAAGACATCCTTATGTAGGTGATCTGGTACATACAGCTTTTAGCGGCTCTCATCAGGATGCAATAAATAAGGGCTTAAAATATCGAAATGAAAATCTTGGAGATATTTGGGAAGTACCATATCTGCCAATTGATCCAAGTGATGTCGGCAGAAAATATGAAGCTGTGATAAGAATCAACAGTCAGTCAGGAAAAGGTGGAGTAGCCTTTATAATGGAATCAGAGTATGGTTTTAAGCTACCTAAAACTATGCACCCAGAATTTGGAGGAATAGTTCAAAAAGAAACTGATAGAAAAGGTTTGGAATTAAAAAAAGAAGACATTCTTAAACTATTTGAAGATAATTACCTGGATATTAAAGGGCAATTAGAATTAGTTAAATATAAGGTGAATGAAGAAAACTCAACAGATGGTTCTGATGATAATTCTGTCACCTTGGAAGGAGAAGCAATTTTTAAAGGGGAACACTATAAACTTATTGGACAAGGAAATGGTCCGATTTCTGCTTTTTTAAATGCTTTAAATAAAATAGGTGTAGAAAAGTATAATGTAACTTCTTATGATGAACATGCCAGGGAAGAAGGGGAGAAATCTCAAGCTATCACTTACGTTCAATTAGAAAATAAATCTGATAGCAAGAAGTATTTTGGAGTTGGAATTTCACCAAATATTACGTCAGCTTCAATCAAGGCAATTGTATCTGCAATTAACAGGAGTTTAAATCAGTAAATGCTATATGAAGAAGATTTTATTCTCAAGGAGCTTGAGGAGTTTAGAATAGCCTATCAGCCAATTGCTCAGAAAAACCATAAAAAAGTTCTTAAAGCTTTTCAAACAGCTGGGATTACTACTGAAGCTTTTAATGGTTCTACAGGTTATGGCTATAATGACTATGGCAGAAAAAAACTTAACTTTCTTTATAGCCTAGTTTTTAAGGGTGAGGATGCACTTGTAAGTAGCAAGTTTGCTTCAGGAACTCATGCCATTTATTCTGCTTTGAATAGTCTATTGATACCTGGTGATAAGTTTGTATCTTTAACGGGGACTCTCTATGATACTATGGATAAGGCTCTTAAAGATGATGAAGGACTAATTAAAAAATATGGGATAACTTATGAACAATGGGATCTTTATAACGGAAATATTGATTGTAAAAGCATAGAGGAAGGTCGCTTAAGTGATGTTAAATTAGCAATAATCCAAAGATCCAGAGGTTATAGTAATAGGAAATCTATTACCATAGCTGAAATCATAAAAACTGCTGCCTTGATCAGAAAGTATTCTCCAAAGACGATAATATTTGTAGATAATTGTTATGGTGAGTTTGTAGAAGATCAAGAACCACTTGAAGCAGGTGCAGATATAATGGCAGGCTCATTGATAAAAAATCCTGGAGGCACAATAGCTTTATCTGGAGGGTATGTTGTTGGGAGGAAAGATTTGATTAGCAAGGTTGCTGATAATTTTACTGTTCCTGGCATTGGAAGAGAAATTGGCTGTGAAAGTAGTGAAGCCTTACGTTTAATGTATCAAGGTTTGTTTCTAGCTCCTAAGTTAGTTGAAGAAAGTCTGCTTTCTGCACATTACTTATCCTTGATGTTTAAGTCTTTGGGTTATAAAGTTGATCCAGATTTCAAAGAGAAAAAAACTGATATTATTCAAAGTATCTATTTTGATAAAAAGGAAGATCTTATTCTTTTTGTTCAGACTTTACAAAGATTTTCTCCAGTAGATAGTCAGGTTAAACCTATACCTTGGGATATGCCAGGTTATGATCATCAGGTAATAATGGCCTCTGGGTCCTTTATATCTGGTAGTTCCTCTGAATTGTCGGCTGATGCTCCAATCAAAGAACCTTATGTAGCCTATTTTCAAGGTGGAGTTAGCTGGCATTATTCCAAAATTGCAATAGATAGCTATAGAGATGAGCTTATAGAAAAAAAAAGAGATGTTTGATAGAACATCTCTTTTTAATATAGTAAATTTACAAGGTATACAAAAACAGGTAGATGAATAATAGTTAATATACCAGTTATAGGTATACTCAACGAACTAAACGATCCTGTAATGCGACCTTCTTCAACAGCTTGTGATGTACCCATCACATGACTAGCCATACCTAAAGCACAACCTCTGGCAATTGGATTTTTTATCCTGAATAGGTTTAATATCAACCTTCCTATAATAGCTCCAGAAATTCCTGTTATGATTACACCTAGTACAGCCAAAGATTCAGAGGTATTGATTATTTTACTTGCTTCAATAGCCATAGCAGAAGTAATTGATTTTGGTAAGAGTCCTAAGATGATTTCCTTATCTATTCCAAACATTTTCAAAAAGGCAAACATAGATATAAAGGTAACATAGATACTAAATAAACTGGATAAGATAATGATCTTAAAGTTTTTCATAAGTACAGAAAAGGTTTCATACATTGGAACTGCTAAGACAACAATACAGATACCTAATAGTTCAGTTATATATTGTCCACCCTGATTATAAGTTGAAAATGGTATATTCCAGACTAAAAGAATGATGATTATTGTCAGTGAAGTAGTAATATTAGGATGTAGCAAAACCAGAGGCTTTATTTGGTAAATATTATAGAATAACAGGTATAGCAAGATTGTTAGAATGATTATGATAATAATATTGATCATTTTATTTCTTTATCCTCTATGTAACTTTCATTATTTTTAGTTAAAAATACTACAAAATATCCTACTGATGTTAAAACTATAATCAAGGATATGATCAATACACCAATAATTATTGGTAATTCATTATTAAGTAAGCTAAAGATACTAATAATAGAGACTGTTGTTGGTATCAAAAAGAAACTGATATGTTTAATAAATATATTAGTGAAATCCTTCATAATAATATATGGTACAATTTTCAACCTTAATGCAGCGAGAAGAAGCAGCATACCTATTATCGCTCCTGGAACATAATTAATAAAATACTTATTAATCAAAATCCCAATGTATTGAAAGAGAAAAAGTATCAATATAGGCAATATTATTTTTAGTGTTAAATATTTTAATTTATTCATTGTTTCACCTCAACTTTAATTAGTTTATCAATAATCAATGCCAGATTCAACACTTTATAAAACGATTGTAAAATTTAACTAATCAAAAATATTAATAAATCATATCTCGAAACCCAAGATAAAGAAGGGAGAGATATGATGTTTAAAAAAATCTTATTGACTATTATTATTATTTTATTGTTTATTGGTACTAGTCCTATTTTTGGAGGGAATTATGGCAGTAGTATAATGGTATCAGGATCAGAGGAATTACCTGATTTGTTTTATGAACATAATTTTTTTGATACCAGAACCTCTGAAGGGCAAATAGCCTATTGCTTAGAACCACAAAAATCTGGTACTGAAGAATCAGCATATGATGTTGTTATTAAATACGATCCAGTTTTACCTGTAGCCAAAGGAGTTCTTAATTATCTTTTGGAAAATGGTTATCCCAACAGAGTTTTTTCTGGCTTTAATGTGGCAGAAAGTCAAACCATAACAGCCATGGCTTTTAGAGCACTAGGATTAGAGTATCTCGGCTTATCTAGAGGTAGAAGTGCTGAACAGTATGTGAGCGAGCAATGGGGTGATTTAGCTGCTAAGGAAGTTTGTTCTAATCTAATAGTTGAAGCTAAAAAGAACCAAGGTTTTAATAATGAGAATATAGTTATTAATTTAAACAATAATCTTCTCAGTTATAATTATGATGATTCAGTCATTGGTTGTGAATATATTCTTGATGTTAATACTGATAAATATATAGATAATATTAAAATCAGTGTTACAGGTGACATAACTCCGGGAATTTCCTATCCTGAAAATGTCAATAGTGGGGAAAGCTTCTGGATTACTCTACCTAAGAAGGAAGCAAAAATGTTCGGTGAAATAACAGTAACTGCAACTTATGAACATAGTCCAAATTCAATTGTCTTTCTAAAAGCTATTGATGATAATAAACAAAGCTACATATCCTATTCTAATCCGATCATTAACAATACAGCTAGCAAAAGCTTTAATTATGAGCCTCAAGCCTCTAGCTTATTAATTAAAAAGACGGATGAAACTACAGGTCACCCGTTGTCAGGTGTTGAATATAATATTTGGAGAGAAGATCTACCAATCAATAATAGTGATTACTCACTTCAATTATTCAATAAGGAAAAAGGGGTTAGTAAGTACATAACAGATGAAAAAGGGGAAATACTGATTGATAATATATATGAATTAGGAATCTATCATCTAGAAGAAATAAAAGCAAAGCCAGGGTATGAAATAAAAGAAGAACCAGAAAATATTGTAATTGACAAGTTTAAGCATGATTTTACCTGTAACATAACAAATAATAAAAGTCGAGATCCTGTAGTTTTTATCCAGAAAAGAGGTGACAATCTAGTAGATAAAGGTGAGGAATCTAAATATCAGATCACAAATATCATCAACGCAGGTAATTCTTCATTAAATAATTTTATGATAGAAGACTTTTTACCATATTCATCTTTTACTTTAAATAAGGAATTAACTGTTGATAAATTTGTAAATAGTGAAGCTTATGAGCTTTATCTTACTGATAAGGAAGGTAATACTATTAAGGTCAACAATTTTTTAAAAGATGAAAATGATGAACTTATTGTTAATTGGTCAACATATCTTCTGGAACAGAATCATAATAATGTTAATAGTATATTTTTAAGTGATAATTCCTATGATATTATTACTGAAAGGGATGACATTGTAGAATTAAGCTTCCAGTTAACTGAAGCTTCAACAACGGATAACATTATTACTCCTGTTTTTGAAACTGGTACTTGCTCATTATATATACAAGGGGAAAACGGAGATGAATTATTATCTGAAAATCTTGATGGAACCATAGCTCATCAATTTACAGTTGAAAATATAACTGGGTATAGGGTCGTATTTAATGATCCTGTAGACATCAAATCTTTCAAGCTAGAAAAAGTCAGCAATATAGAAGTATATAATCATGATATTCCTTTATATGACATATTAGTAGACACAAATTATAGAAAGGAACTTTGTCTAGGTAATATGCTAAAAAGTAATATTCAGCAAAGAATAGATCTCCAAGCACTTTATGATACTGATGAACTAAAAGAAGGTGAGGTGATTGAAAAAATAAATATAATTTTTCAAGATAAGGTGAGACCAGGCTTCAGACTAGAAGATAGTATTATTCTATCTGGTACTGTAAAATCTGAAAGTACAGAAAATGCAATATTGAACCAGGTGAGGGTGAGTGGCTATGATTTAAATAATAGTTATTCTAGCTATTGTGATGAATGGGATATAGCATTAGGTGATAAATCAGTTAAGCTACCTAATACAGGTAATAGCAGCTGGATTTTTGTGGGCATTAGCATTATCTTAACTGGTTCATTGATTTTATTAGCTGGAGTAATGATAATAAAGAAAAATGATTAAGTTGTTATAACTTGATATAATATTAAAAGGTATAGATATAGTTAATATGTCTATACCTTTTTTTAAAGATTTAAAATATACCGATAATATATATTATGTAAACTAATAATTGTAAATAAAAAAGAGGCTGTAACTTTGCCTCTTATTATTTAAATAATCTTAATCACCAAATAGTTCATCTAGTGAAGAATCTAGTTCCTTAGCTATTTTTTTCATTATTTTCAAACTAGGATTATACTTTCCTCTTTCAATCAAATTAATTGTTTGTCTTGTAACATCAATGTTATGTGCTAGTTTTTCTTGAGAAAGCCCTTTTTGTAATCTTTTAGCAATCATAGTATCTCTTGTCATGTGAATCTCTCCTACTTAGTAATATTGTAAATATTTTTTATTCTACTTTTTTTAGCTTCATGCTATGATTTTAATAATTTAAAGTATCATAATTATTAATTAATCCTATTCTTATCATCATTTACCCCCTATAATGATTTATTTTACTATTACATTATAGAACATTATTATTGAAAAAAAAAGCAAATTGTTTATTTTTAATTTAAAAAAGTCATATTTTGAATGTTATTATATACATGATGATAGTAATTCTATTTTTTTCTTCCATCAAAGTATTTTTTCAAATTTTCTGGTAATTCATATTTTTCAAAAATTTTTTCTTTTTCAACATATGAATCTATTGATTCAATAATTTTTTCTTTTAGCATTTCTATAGGTGGAGTCGTAAATAACTGGTTATTATATATCCATGTACGACAATCAACATTATCTCCACAAAGGTCACCACATTCTTTACAGTTTGATTCATTCCTATCATAAGAAATATCGTTACCGTTTATTCTAATTGTTGGTGAACTATAAAACCTGTATTCTTCTGCTAGCTCTTCATTTATAACATTAATTTTATTTAATGTTATAATGTAGTTATTTTCTTCCAGTAATTTTTGTGTTGCTTGAATGGCCTGTTCTAGAACCTTTAACGTACCTTGACATCTTTCACATAATGTCAAATCTAGATATAAATAATCAATGACTATTTTTTTCATTAAAAATACTCTATCCTAAATCAATTTCTAAACTAACTGGACAGTGATCACTACCAAAAATATCATCATGTATAGTAAATGATTTGACTCTATCCATGATTCTATTAGAAATAATAAAATAATCAATTCTCCAACCAGCATTATTAGCTCTTGCCTTAAACCTATATGACCACCAAGTATATGCATTTTCTTTTTCGGGATTTAATGTTCTGAAAACATCAACAAAACCTGCTTCAAGTAGCTCTGTGAATTTAGCTCTTTCCTTATCTGAGAATCCAGCATTTTTTCTATTATTTTTAGGATTCTTTAAATCAATCTCATTATGAGCAACATTTAAATCACCACAAACTATAACTGGTTTAACTTTATCAAGCTTAAGGAGATACTCTCTAAAAACGTCTTCCCAAATCATTCGATAATCCAGTCTGGCTAACTTTTCTTTTGAATTTGGAGTATAAACATCCACAAAATAAAAATCCTCATATTCTAAAGTAATGACTCTACCTTCAGTGTCATGTTCTTCAATACCAAGACCATAAGCAACACTTAAAGGCTCGATCTT
Source organism: Fusobacteriota bacterium (assembly GCA_022615965.1). Lineage (GTDB taxonomy): Bacteria > Bacillota > TC1 > TC1 > TC1 > WTXA01. The sequence goes on along the minus strand of JAKEGG010000007.1, from coordinate 7,113 downwards.
AGTAAAAACAGCTGTACCAGAGTAGCCTTTCTTCTGTGCACTATTCCAATATTCCAGATAATCTGGCAAATCTATTTCTGCCTGCCCTTTTTCCATTTTAGTTTCCTGTAAGGCAAATATATCTGAATTGTTTTTGAAGAAAAAATCCATAAAACCTTTTCCTATTGCAGCTCTTAAACCGTTAACGTTCCATGATGTGAATAGCATTACAAACCACCCTTCCCAACTTACACTTTACTTATCAAATTTTTTATTGAAATAGTATTTTATTCCTATTAATTCTCCAGGTAGATAATTTTGTTTAACTATAAAGTCTTTATCTTCAAAATCATGAGGATAAACATACCCATCACCTTTGTTTGTTAGATATAAAGGTACATGCCCTATATCTTTGGATCTGATGTCCTCCTGAGCCTTATTTATTGCTAAATAGGCACTATTGCTTTTAGGAGCCTTTGCCAGATAAATAGTAGTATGAGCGAGTACCAGTCTACCCTCAGGCATGCCAATCAGTTTTAAGGCCTCAGCACAACTAACTGCTAGAGTAAGTCCCTGTGAATCAGCCAAACCTATGTCTTCGCTGGCTAATATTATTAATCTTCTGGCTATAAAAAGAGGATCCTCGCCTCCTTCAATCATTCTAGCTAAATAATGTAATGCAGCGTCAACATCTGATCCTCTTACACTTTTTATAAAGGCAGAAATTATATCATAGTGATTATCACCTGACTTATCATAATACAAGCTTTTGTTTTCTACTAACATCTTAGCTTTATCATAACTTAATAAATATGAGCCAGCACCATTTACAGATGTCATATTCACAAGCTGTTCTAAAGCATTCAAGCTTTTTCTAACATCACCTGAACCAATAAAAACCAGATAGTCAAATAGTTTATCTTTATTTTCAAAGCTTATTTCCAGCTTACCAAAGCCTCTTTCATCATCTAAAATAGCTAATTCTATTATTTGTCTCAAATCACTACTTTTAAGCTTATTTAATTTAAATAACAATAGTCTGGATATTAAAGCACTATTTAACTCTACAAAGGGATTTTCTGTTGTTGCACCTATTAATACTATCAAGCCATTTTCTAAATAAGGCAACAAGGCATCTTGTTGTGTTTTATTTAAGCGATGTATCTCATCAATAAATAAAATCGTTTTTTGTCCATAAAACTTTATGTCATCATTAGCTTTGTTGACAATTTCCTTGATTTTAGGTATACCATCAATAACTGCATTCATACTTTCCAAATTACTTTTAGTATAATTTGCAATTACTCTGGCTATTGTAGTTTTACCTGAACCTGGAGGTCCATATAATATCATGGAAGGAACCACATCTTTGTTAATTGCTTCAAATAAGGGCTTGCCTTTTTTAAGTAGATGATCCTGTCCTAAAATATCTTCAATTTTTTGCGGTCTCATTCTTTCTGCTAAAGGAATATATCTTGAAGAAGCAACATTAGTATCAAATAAATCCATAAACTATTATTTATCCTTCTTTAGGTCAGATTTGATCGAAAGCTCCTTTAATTGCTTCTCAGTAACATAAGAAGGAGCTCCAAGCATCAAATCAGATGCGCTTTGGGTTTTAGGAAAAGCAATAACATCTCTGATACTGCTGCATTTTCTCATCAACATAATAATTCGGTCTAGTCCAAATGCTATGCCTCCATGAGGAGGAGCACCATAGGTAAATGCATCAAGTAGATAACCAAATTGTACTTTAGCCTCTTCCTCACTAAAGCCAATTAGATCAAAAATTTCTTTTTGTCTGTTATAGTCATGGATCCGGATACTACCTCCACCAAGTTCCGTACCATTTAATACTAAGTCATATGCTTCTGCTCTGGCCTCTAAAGGATTAGTTTTTAACAATTCTAGATCCTGCTCTTGTGGGGCAGTGAACATGTGATGTATTGCTACATATCTATTTTCTTCTTTATCGTATTCAAAAAGTGGAAAATCTACTACCCAGACAAAGTTTAATTCATTCTCATCAATTAAATCTAGTCTTTTAGCAAGCTCAAGTCTTAATGCACCTAAACTGTTATTAACTACTTCTTTAGTATCAGCTACAAACATTAATAAGTCACCAATCTGACCATCCATTGCTTTAACAATATTCTCAAGCTCTGAATCAGATAAAAACTTAGCAATAGTTGAACTGATACCATCTTCCCTAATAGCTATCCAAGCCAAACCTTTAGCACCATGCTGAGCTACGAAATCAGTTAAGCCATCAATTTCCTTTCTAGACAGTATATTACCACAATTTTTACCATTAATACCTTTAATAGTTCCACCTTTTTTCAAAACACTCTGGAAAACTTTAAATTCTGTGTCCTTAACTATTTCACCTATATCAATTAACTCCAGATCAAATCTTAAATCTGGTCGATCAGAACCATATTTGTCAATAGCTTCTTTATAGGTTATCCTAGGAAAGCTATCAGCTAGATCAACAGACATAGTTTCTTTAAATATTTCTTTGATCATATCTGTGACAAGGTTGATAATATCTTCTTTTTCCACAAAGGACATTTCTATATCAAGTTGAGTGAATTCTGGTTGGCGATCAGCTCTTAAGTCCTCATCTCTAAAGCATCTGGCAATCTGAAAATATTTTTCCATACCAGAAGCCATCAAAAGTTGCTTGTATATTTGGGGCGATTGAGGTAAGGCAAAGAAATTTCCTGGATTAACTCTGCTAGGTACCAGATAGTCTCTGGCTCCTTCCGGTGTGCTTTTACCAAGCATAGGTGTTTCAATTTCCAAAAAGCCATTTAAATCTAAAAATTTACGCATAGCCATAGTAACTTTATGTCTTAAGATAAGGTTATCCTGCATTTCTTTACGACGTAAATCCATATATCTATATTTTAATCTGACATTTTCATCAACATTAGCAGTATCATCACTAATATCAAAAATAGGTGTTTTTGAGGTGTTCAATATTTTAATGCTCTGACCAACTAGTTCAATACGTCCAGTTGCTAGCTTATCATTTATTGCTTCTTCACTTCTATTCCTTAACTCACCTTCTACCTCAATCACATATTCGTTTCTAAGTTTTTCTACAATAGTAAAGTCAGAAAAATTTTCATCGAACACTAATTGCAGCAAGCCACTTCTATCTCTTAAATCAATAAAGATCAAACCTCCATGATCTCTTCTCCTATTGACCCAGCCTGAAACCTTGATTGTTTCTCCAATATTATTCTCTGATAAAAGTCCGCAAGCTCTTCTATTTTTTAAACTCATTATTTTCTCCCTTCAAAATGTTTATCAGATCTGATTCAACATAACTTTCTTCTTTACTAGTTTTCATATTCTTTAATGTATAAATTTTAGAACTAACCTCTTCATCACCAATGGTAATTACATAGTCTGCTCCTATTTTATTAGCATATTTAAATTGAGCTTTAAGTTTCCTGTTCATAGTATCTCTTAATGCATGTATATCATTTTTTCTTAACAATGAGACTAATCTGACTGTTTCAGGTATTTCATTGCTACTAACTGAAGCAATAAAAACCTTATTAACTGATTCAAATTTTCCCTCAAATAGCATTTGCTCATCCATTGTCATGACAATTCTTTCCAAACCTATAGCAAAACCAATTCCAGAAAGCTCTGGACCACCTAATTCTTCTACCAGTCCATCATATCTTCCTCCGCCACCAATGGAGCTCTGAGAACCTTCTCTGCCTGCTGAAACCTCAAAAGCAGTTTTAGTATAATAGTCTAAACCACGAACCATCTTCTTATTAACTTCATATTCTAACTCTACCATATCAAGATATTCTTTGACTTTTATAAAGTGATTCTCACAATCATCACATAAATTATCAGTGACATATGGACCTTTTTGAATAATTTCCTGACAGGTTAAACTTTTACAATCAAATATTCTTAGAGGATTTTTTTCATATCTGCTTTGACAGGTCGGGCATAATTGATCATAGTGTGATTTTAAATAATCTTTCAATTTTTCCTTATGTATTGGCCTGCATACAGGACAACCAACACTATTTATTTCTAATTTTAATTGTTTAAGACCTAAGGCTTTAAACATATTCATCATAAGTTCCAAAACCTCACCATCTAAAAATGGATCAGCTGAACCTAAGGCCTCTACTCCAAACTGATGAAATTGTCTATACCTTCCAGCCTGTGGTCTTGAATACCTGAACATCGGTCCATAATAGTAAAATTTACCTGGTAAAACCTCATTATAGCAGCTATGTTCAATAAATGATCTTACTACTCCAGCTGTACCCTCAGGTCTTAGAGTAATACTTCTATCTCCTTTATCCTTGAAGGTATACATTTCTTTATCTACAATGTCAGTAGTATCTCCAACTCCTCTTAAAAAAAGGTCGGTATTTTCAAATATTGGTGTTCTCATTTCTTGGTAATCATATAATTCAACTAAATTCTTCAGTTGTGATTCAATAAACTGCCATTTATAAATATTTTTATATAAAATATCATGAGTACCTTTAGGTCCGGTAATTTTCATATTTTTCTCCTTATCTTGGTTTCATTTTTCCTGTTAAAAAAGGGTTTGTTACCAATTCTTCCTGAAATCGACTTTCCTGAACTCCATGGCCTGGCAGGATTATTGCATTAGCCGGTAATACTCTTTTTATTTTCTCTAAAGTGTCGATCATCACATCTTTATTACCTGTAGGAAAATCACACCTGCCAATAGATCCATAAAACAAGGTGTCTCCAGTAAAAGCTAATTCATCATTATATAGTATTACTGAACCTCTGGTATGGCCCGGAGTATGTAGAATCTTTAATAAAGATTTTCCAAAAGCAATTTCTTCCCCATCAATAAGGTAATCATCTGCTTTAACTGGCAATATTTCACCATCAAAATAGTAGGTATTCATATTCTCAGGTTTTTGTATAAAATGTTCATCTTGTTTATGAATTAATACTAAACAGTTATATTTAGACTTAATAAAATAATTATTTTTGATATGATCCCAGTGCCCATGAGTATTAATGATATATTTAAGGTTTAGTTGATATTCTTCAATCTTGTCAGCCAATTCACTTAATTCAATAAAGCCAGGATCTATTATTCCAGCAATTTTTGATAGTTCATCATAAACAATATAGGCATTTTCAGCTATAGGCCCATTAACCGATCTAATATACTTCATATTTTTCTTCCCAACTCCTCTGTGTCTAAGATTATTGTAACTGGACCATCATTTTCTATATGTACCTTCATATTTGCCTGAAATATTCCAGTTTCAATAATTAATCCAGTATGTTGGAGTTTACTAATAAATATTTCATAATATTCTTTAGCCTTTTCTGGATGAGCAGCTTTGATAAAGCTAGGTCTTCTACCCTTTTTAGTATCAGCTAATAAGGTGAACTGAGATACTAATAGTATTTCACCATTGATATCTAAGATACTCTTATTCATCTTACCCTCATCATCTTCAAATATTCTAAGGTTGATTATTTTATTAACTAACAAATCAATTTCTTTTAGAGTATCATTTTCTGATACTCCAAGAAAAACTACTAATCCGGTATTGATATGTCCTACAATTTTATCCTCAACTTTTACAAAGCTATTATTTGCTCTTTGCAGAATCCCCTTCATTTCTTACCTTGCCCCTTACTATTCTTCTTACTATGCTAATTATTTCAGGATCCTGATTTAGTCTGAAAAATATATCCTCTAAATGTTTGGCGCTTTGTACCCCTACTTTTATTTTCATAGTAACTATACCTGTAGCTACCTTTGAATTGATTTCTATTACATCTGCATTTAATTCATGGAATTTACCAATAGTATCAGCTGTTATGCCTTTACGATCTGGTGTTGTAATGATCAGGTTGGCTATCAAGTTTTTAACTTCCTTTTTCTCCCAGATAACATCGACTATTCTATATGGTTCTTTCGTTTTTAAATAAAGAAAGTTAGGGCAGTCTGTTCGGTGAATAGATATGCCTTTACCTCTGTTGATGTAGCCTGCAATATCATCATCTGGCAAAGGATTACAACATTTGGAAATATGTATATCGACATTATCAAATCCCTGAACTCTGATACCATGAGTACCTCTGCCATAGCCTTCCCATGGTTTAACAATCATTTTTTCAGTTTTATCATTATTTAAAATATGATTTACTATATCTTTAAGTTTATTTAAAACATGCTTTACCTGAAAAGCTCCATCGCTTATTGAAGCATAAAGATCCTCCATACTATGCATGCCATAGGATTTATAGAGTTTTTCAAGATATTTTTCCTCCAGATGTACTTCATCTATAGCCTCTTTTCTAAATTCTTTATCAAAGCTATCTTTACCTCGTTCTATCTTCATGGCTCTATTCTGATTTTTAAACCAATTTCTTATTTTATGCTGTGCATGCTTTGTTGCTACATATTGCAACCAATCTAAGCTTGGTTTAGCATGTCTGTTAGTAAGAATTTCTAAAATATCTCCAGATTGAAGCTTATAATTTATTGGAACGATATGGTTATTAACTTTTGCTCCTGCATAATGTGTACCAACATCCGAGTGGACTCTGAAGGCAAAATCTAATGCCACTGAGCCATTTTTCAGTTCGATCACATCACCTTTAGGTGTGAAAACATATATTCTATCAGTGAACAAATCAGTTTTAATAGAATCAATAAATTCTGAAGCACTACCAGCTGTTTCTGATTGTATCTCTCTTAATTGTTCAATAAAGGTGCTTTCCTTCTGGAATTCTTTATAGGAGAACCTGCCACCTTCTTTATATTTCCAATGAGCAGCTATTCCATATTCAGCAGTTTTATGCATATCATAGGTTCTGATCTGCACTTCAAAAGGTTCAGCATTTGGACCTAAAACAGTAGTATGAATAGACTGATACATATTAGGTTTTGGCATAGCTATATAGTCTTTGAATCTATTTGGTATAGGTGTGAAAATCATATGTATTGCTCCAAGTGAACTGTAACAGTCTTGAATAGTTTTAACAATGATTCTTACTGCTGAAAGATCATAAATTTCATCTAATTCCTGACCTTTCTTTTTCATTTTATTATAAATACTATAAAAATGTTTAGTACGTCCAGAT
>JAKEGG010000035.1 GCA_022615965.1 Fusobacteriota bacterium | reverse complement strand
GTTACCTTTGAAATCCTTAGAAAAAATAACATTGTGGGGCTCCATATTTTCAATCTTCCTGTATAATCCCAGATAGAGCAGATAACCTGAGCAGGAGTAATCCATTTCCTTGATTTTCTTTTCTGTATACTTACCTTTAGTTTTTTTATCTTTAACCAGTTCAGAGATCCCATAAGGAAAATCAGCATTACAAAGGACCTGATCAGCAGGAATAAATGTCTCTCTTACCATTATGCCTTGAACCTGATTATTCTCGATCACGATTTCTTCTACTTCATAGTTTGCTGCTCTCAGTCTGATGGCAGCAGCCAGACCAGCTACTCCACCTCCTACGATTATGGCTTTCATCATCACCTCCTCTGGTTCTTTTTTTCAAACTATATTTTATCTGAAATCACGATTGTTTTCATACTTTTTAGAGATAAAGTAATGTTAAATATGCTACAATTATGTGCAAGGAGGTATCAGATGGGAATCAAAGATGACTATCTTTATTGTAAAGAAATAATCAAAAATAATTCTAAGTCTTTCTACAAGGCTTTTTCTCTGCTTCCTGCTCATAAGAGAAATGCAGTTTATGCTATTTATGCTTTTTGCCGACTTTCAGATGATGCGATCGACCTCCACAATGATCTGACAGAATTAGAGCAGCTTAAAAAACAGCTAGATGATTTTTTGCTAACAGATCAGCTAAGTTCACCTGTTTTCAGAGCATTAAAGGATAGCTTCAACAAGTATGAGCTTGAGCTCAAACCTTTTTATCAAATACTTGAAGGACAACTGATGGATACAAATTTCAAGGGCTTTGAAACCTATGAACAATTGGAAAACTATTGCTATTATGTTGCCTCTACAGTTGGCTTGATGCTGTTGCCTATCCTGGCAACTAAAAATCATAAAAAACTTGTAGAACCTGCAATTAAGCTAGGCTACGCGATGCAGCTAACCAATATCCTCAGGGATATCGGGGAAGACTTGAATCTTGGCCGGATCTATATTCCTAAAAGCTATTTTCTTAAACACGGTTACTCCTATGATGATCTATATGCTAAAAATATAAATCAAGCCTTTATTGACCTTTGGGAAGACTTGGCTGGTACAGCAGAAGGCTACTATCAAGATTTTGATCAGCACCTCAAAGAGTTTGACCTGGATTCCAGAATCCCACTTAAAAATGCGGCCTGGTATTATAGTAAGATCCTGGAGGCAGTACGACAGGAAAAATATGATTGTTTAAATAAAAGATGCTATTTTAAATTTTAAAAAGCTTATTGATTCGATACATTTACTGCTCCTGCCCTTTGTTGATTTTATCTGATAATGTCAAAACCTCTTTATTTTCAATGATATCAGCCATCGACCTGCCATAGAGGGCTAGTCTGACTATTCCTTCCTTGTCGATTAGAATCTGGGCAGGCATAGTTCCTAGCTTCAGTATTTTAAATTCTTGACCATAGAGGCTTCTTACCTTACCTTCAGGGTCTGGTATGCCTATGAACTTATACTCGTGCTGATTCCAGAATTTATTGAAGCTCAATTGGTTTTCTGGTGCTACAACTAAAATCTGGGTGTTGGCTTTCTCAAATTTATCCTGATCCTAATGCAACTGCATCATATGCTTTTTGCAGTAAGGTCACATAAAGCCTCTGTTAAAGACCAGGTAGACATTTTTTTGATTTTTAAATACAGCAAGGTCTATGTATTTCCTTTACTATCTTTTATATATAATTCTTGAGCCTCAGTATTTATTTCAATGTATTTCATTCTTTCTTACATTTACTATTTTTTAAATGATTTGTTTTATAAAAAAATATCCAAAGGCCTTTGTAGCCTTTGGATATTAAAATTTCAATTAATGCTGGCTCTTAGCTGCCTCCAGCTTTTTAGCCTCTTCAATGATTTTTGCAGCTATATGAGGAGGTACCTCTTCATACCTGGAAAACTCCATGTTAAAATTGCCCCTGGCCTGAGTCATTGACCTTAGCTCAACAGCAAAATCAAACATTTCTCCATGAGGTGCCTCTGCGATGATCTGTTGACCTCCTTGATCCAAAGGCTCCATACCTAAGATCCTGCCTCTTCTCTTATTGATCTCTCCCATGATATCACCAGCATAATCATCAGGAACCTGGATTTCAATTCTCATGATAGGCTCTAAAAGTATTGGATTCGCAGCCTCTATACCTTTTCTAAAAGCCAGGTGTGCAGCCATTTTAAAAGCCATCTCATTAGAATCAACTGTGTGATATGAGCCATCATACAAGGTAGCCTTAACATTAACTACTGGATAGCCTGCAACTATACCTTTTTCTAAACACTCTCTTAATCCTTTTTCCACTGCCGGTATATAGTTTCTAGGAACTGAACCACCAAAAATCTCTTCAGTAAATTCAAAATCCTTATCGCTATGCTCAAATCTTATAAAAACATCACCATACTGTCCAGCACCACCAGATTGTTTTTTATGCTTGCCTTGGACATCTGATTTACCTTTGATAGTTTCCCTGTAGGCAATTCTCAATGGCACTGTTTTAGCTTCTAAACCAAAGGTGTTTTTTAATTTATCTAAAACGACCTGGACCTGGACATCCCCTTGACCACCTATTCTAAGCTGTTTTGTTTCTGGATGTCTTTCTACCACAAAGCTTGGATCAGCTTCCTGAAGTTTCTGTAAAGAAGCTGTTATTTTTTCATCATCACCTTTTTTCACTGCTTCGATCGCAATGTATAAATTTGGCACCGGATATTTTATCGGCTTAAAGACAATTGGATTTTTTCTATCACATAACGTATCCCCAGTCTGACTAAAAGTTAGTTTGGAAAATGCTCCTATGTCACCAGCTACCACTTCATTGGCTTCTAGTTGATTTTTACCTCTTAAATAAAACAGTCCACCTATTTTATCCACCTTATCCTTAGTACTGTTATATAATTCTATATCCTTTCTGACCTTGCCTGAAATCACTTTAAAAATAGAAATCTTACCTACAAAAGGATCTACTATAGTTTTAAAGATCACTGCACAATAAGGCTCATTAGCATCAACCTTTCTAAACTCAGGTAGATCATGTCTGAAACCATATTTAGCACCTTCATAATCAGGAGCTGGCATATAGTCTAGTATTATATCCATAAGCACGTCAATACCAATATCCTTTATTACGCTTCCAGCGATCAACGGAACAACCTTGCCATCAAGTAGTGCTTTGGTTATGCCCTTCATAAATTCTTCATGATTGAAGTTTTCACCACTAAAATATTTTTCCATTAGTTGATCATCAGTTTCAGCAACTACTTCAGCAATCTGGTTATAGATGCTGTTCACTTCTTCCATCCTATTTTCTGGAATAGGAGCCTCTGTAGCCTTACTGCCATCATATTTATAGGCTTTCTTATTAACAACATCTATGATGCCCTTAAATACTCCATCATCTTCTATCGTTAAAGTAAAAGGAATGATTTTTTTACCATATTTATTTTGTAGGTTATCTACTAAAAGATCAAAGGCGATATTTTCTTTATCCATTTTATTGGCAAAGATGATTCTTGGCAGGTCTATGCTTTCTGTATAAGATAAAACCTTTTCTGTACCAACCTCTATTCCTGCTGTAGCATCTACTACCACTAAAGCTGCCTCACTGGCTCTTAAGCCACTGTACACCTCTCCGGAAAAGTCAAAGTAACCTGGGGTATCGATAAAGTTGACTTTAGTATCATGCCATTCAACAGGAATGATCGAAAGTCCGATGGAAACTCCTCTGGCCATTTCTTCCTTGTCAAAATCTGATACTGTATTGCCATCTTCTACCCTTCCTAATCTGTTTGTAACACCTGTCTTATAAAGCAATGCCTCAGTTAAACTTGTTTTCCCACAACCGCTGTGTCCTACCAATGCTAAATTTCTGATCTTGTTAGTAGTATATCCTTTCATGATATCCTCCTCCTACATTTTCATCTTGAACTAGGTTCTTGTTACGATTTAGCAACATTATAGCATTGTTTGGGCATATATTTAACATAATTTTATTTATTTATGATTATTTTCTTTTTAGATTTCATAGATAATAGTATACTATTTCTAAAGGACAACCATAAATCAAGGAGCAAGCAAGGAGTAAATATGAAGGAAACTATCTACGAAAAGAAACAGCAGCTAAGAAAAAATATACTTCAGAAAAGGCAGAAGCTCGCTGCTGATTTTCTAACTAAAAACAGCCAGAAAATCATTGCGCAGGTTTTGGACCTCCCTGAATACCAGGAGTCTCAAATAGTAGCTAGTTATGTTAATATTAAAGGAGAGGTAATGACCAGAAACTTTATCAACAAGTCTCTTCAAGCTGGTAAAAAAGTCGTAGTTCCCATTATCCTGGATATTCAAGGTCAAAAAAATATAGCTCTTTCCCAAATATTTTCACCTGAAGAAGATTTAGCTGAAAGAACCATGGGTATCCTAGAGCCTAAACCTGATAAAATCAGGATAATAGTTCCAAAGGAAGTTGATTTTCTCTTGATTCCTGGTTTGGCCTTTGATTATCATGGCAATCGTCTAGGTTTTGGAGCAGGCTATTATGATCGTCTTCTATTAAAACTAAGGATTGATTCATATACAGCTGCCATAGCCTTTGATTTTCAGCTTTTTAATAACCTTCCTACAGATGATCAAGATCAGCAGATCAAGTCCCTGATTACAGAAAAAAGGAAGCTGATTTTTTAAATTTAATAACCTTACTATAAAATGATAAAATTTTATGAAGTTAGAGAGGTATTGATTATGTATACTGAAAACAATCCAGCCTACCTGTTACCTCAAATGGCTAACCATTATGGCTTTATAGCCAGTGCTACAAGAACTGATAAAACCATGACCTTGAAGGTCATGGCCGAATACTTTAGTACCCTAGGAATACCATTATTTTTCGCAGATGTCAAAGAGGATCTGGCTAGCCTTTCAGTTCCAGGAGTAGAGAGTCCAAAGTTGCAAGAACGCTTAAGACTTCTTAATATGGCCAAGGTGGTCTCTTCAGCTCTTTCAACTATTGGTCGTGAAGTTGGCAGAACTTTGATCAGAGGTATTTTAGGATCCTTGATCAAATAATGGAAATATTCGCTTTAATACTATCTTTGATAATAATTTTAATAGGAATAGCCGGGACTATATTGCCAGCACT
>JAKEGG010000006.1 GCA_022615965.1 Fusobacteriota bacterium | reverse complement strand
ATTTTCTGGCTGAGAAATATATTATATCGCAAAGATCGGAAATCTCTTTATTGATTTCCCTGATGCTTTTATCTTTATATGCAGCTTCTCTGGTTTTTATGAAGTATAGATTATCAGCTAAAAGTGAAGAATCCATGACCAGCATAAGATCATATTTATCACAAACTTTTCTAACAGCTTTCATGTTTTCTAATGAAATAGGCTGTCCACCAATCTGGTTGGTTCCAGCTTCCAGCCTGACAAAAGCTATTCTTTCAGGACCATTTTCCTTGACTTTATTTTCAAGTTTAGTGTATGTTGCGGAACCGGCATAGCTATCATCAGCTTCGATCATTGCAACAAGCTGTTTGTCGCTCATAGCATTAACTCCGCTGTCTGTTAGCATATCAAGATAGACATCTTTGTTTTGTAAAAGAAAGGTGTTGTTACCTGCATTCTCGATACATTTGATTCTTTCTTAAATAGATAGCAGAGACAGCTTTTGCACTATCCTGACCTTATGCATTTCTAAGGGAACTGCATTTCCGTAAAAAAAAATTTACATTTGCCATATTTTTTCTCCATTTTCCTTAAAAACTATTATGTTAATCATTTTATAAATTTTTTAATAATTATTCAATGAAAACATTTATTTTGCTATTTATTTTTATTTTTTTATGTTATAATTAGCGAGAAATATGGATGTTTTTGATCAGTGTCTCCTTTTATTTGAGAAGTACCAGAATTGAAAAACAAGACCAAATCAAATAATATGGAGGTAACTATGAACGACAAAACTTTAGTGTGTGTTGATTGTGGAGCTGATTTCGTTTTCACTCAAGGAGAACAAGAGTTCTATGCTGAAAAAGGTTTTTCAAACGAGCCTAAAAGATGCCCTGAATGTAGAAAAGCTAAAAAGCAACAAAGAAGATCAGGCTACAATCAACAAGATTAATTTCATAAATAATCGTTGATAATGAAAAAGAAGCGGGTACCCGCTTCTTTTTTTATTATCAAATTATCTTTGACAGATAAAGATACCATCTAAAAAATAGTAAATATTATAATTGATTCAGGTCAAACTCCTTGAGAAAATCTTCATAACTGCCACGGTATACATTGAGATCAACAGGACCTGTAATACCCTGGACATCGCCTCTGTCGCTATACTGCCAGAATCTCCAATTTGTTCTTGCGAAAAAATCTGGATGAATATATATTTCCCTGATCCAAATTTTATTTGCTATAGAAGAATCTTCAAAAAAAGCCTTATAAATATTCATATCCATATAGATAACAGGCTTTTTTTCATAATATTCTTCTAGCACAGATGACATGGCCATAACCTCTCCTAACACTTCGACTCTGGAATAGGATAGAGAAACCTCAACATCTATTGCAGGTGGTAGGCTGTTTTTATCCTTAGGAACAACAGAAATAAAATATTCGCCTTGAGTTTGGCCTGAGGATTTCATAGAAAAAAAGTGATAAGCACCACGAAAAACCTTAACTCTTTTACTTTCTTCCCAATTATAGGAAAAATAGGAATCGATATGACCTGTACCTTCAGTTGCTTTCATATATACAAAAGAAACATTATCATCAGCAACTTTATTCCAGTTAATAAGACCTTGATAATGCGAGACATCTATGCCTCTTACATCATATGTGTTAGTGAATATTTCAGTATGCCAAAATCTGCCACTATAATCTAGAGCTCCAACAGCCAACAAAGGAATAAAAATTGCCAATATAATATAAAATAGTTTTCTTAACATCATTACCTCAAAAATACATAATACTAATTCTAACATATTTGAAGGAGGGTAGCTATTTAACTATTGATAATATTATGATAAGATTAACAAGAACTAAATATTATTTGTTTTTAACAATAATGGGAAAACAGTGTAAATCTGTTGCAGCCTCCGCTACTGTAAGTGCTGATTGAATTTCATTATCCACTGTCAAATTGATGGGAAGGAGAAATTTAAGTTTTAGGCATGAGCCAGGAGACCGATTGTTAAAAAGAATAGCTATATTTCGGAAGGAGGTATACCTTTATGATCAGAAAATTTTTTCTAAGATTATAATTCCTCTTTTTCATTGAAAAAGAGGAATATTTATTTTGGGGAGGTTAAAATGTTTAAAAAATTTATAAAAAATACTTTTTTGTTAAGCTTGATACTTGTATCAACATTCTTGGTTGGTTGTAATAAAAGTGCTGATGCAATAGGAAATGAGGGATATCCACTTACTATTACCGACTCAACAGGTCAATCAGTAACAATTGATAAGGAGCCACAAAAAGTCATTTCCCTATCACCGGTGATCACGGAAATCGTTGCAGCAGTAGGAGCAGAAGAAAAGCTTGTTGGCAGAACCAGCTTTTGTGACTACCCTGAATCAGTAGAGGAAATTGAAGTTATCGGGGACTTGATGACAATCAATGTAGAAAAAATTATTGAACTAAAACCAGATATCGTCTTAGGCTCTGCTTTTATTGATGACAATAGCAAAAAAACATTGGAATCAGCAGGGATAAAAGTTATTACAGTATATAGCGAAGAAAACCTGGAAGGTGCTTATCAGGATATTGCAACAGTTGGTAAAATATTAAATAATAAAGCTGAAGCAGAAAAGGTAGTCAAGGATATGAAAGCTAAGGTTGAAGAAATCAAGGAGCTAGTTGCAAGTATTAAAAATAAACCTAAGGCATATTATGTTGTTGCTTTTGGTGCAGGAGGAGAGTTTACTGCAACAGGGGACACATTTATCAATGAACTGATTGAAATAGCAGGTGGAGTAAATATTGCAGCTGATGGTCAGAATTGGAGTTATTCTCTAGAAAAAATAATAGAGAAAAACCCTGATATGATAATTTATTCCAACATGCTTTTGAAGGATGAATTGATCAAAAGTAATGGCTATAAGGATTTATCAGCTGTTAAGGCAGGTAAGGTCTATGAAATCAATTCTAGCCTGCTAGAAAGAACAGGACCAAGATTGGCTGAAGGCTTAGAGGAACTGACAAAAATCATTCATCCAGAACTATTTAAATAATAAGGGAAAATATGGAAAAACTAAAGTTTAAAAGAAAAATGGTGCTGGCAACAGGTATTTTACTGTTGCTGGCATCCTTGATAATTGCTATAAGCATAGGAGGTTCAAGTATGGATCCGTATGCTTCTTTTACAGGCTTGTTGCTAAGAGGAACAGATACAGAAAATACTATTATCTGGTCAATTAGAGTTCCCAGAATAATTGAAGCCATATTAGCTGGAGGAGGTTTAGCTATAGTTGGCTGTACCTTTCAAGGCATATTTAGAAATCCTATGGCTGATCCCTTTGTCTTAGGTATATCTTCAGGCGCAGCTTTAGGTGCCAGTATAGCTATAGTTTCAGGTATCAGTTTAACCATTGCTGGCTTTACCGGAGTGTCTGTTCTGGCCTTTACAGGTGCAATATTAACTGTTTCCGCTATCTATCTGGTTTCTAGTATTAGAAGTAGAAAAGAAAATAGTATCTTGTTGCTGATGGGTATTGCCTTGAATTTTTTCTTTTCATCAATCATATATTTATTGATGTTTATCAGATATGACAAGATGAAGGAAATTGTCATGTGGACCTTCGGTACTTTTTCAACATCTTCATGGGATAAGGTGTTTTTTTTAGCACCAGTAGTGGTTATAGGTTCAATGTTATTGGGCTTATTT
Organism: Fusobacteriota bacterium; assembly: GCA_022615965.1. Taxonomy (GTDB): domain Bacteria; phylum Bacillota; class TC1; order TC1; family TC1; genus WTXA01. The sequence continues at coordinate 4,133 of JAKEGG010000006.1, read as the reverse complement.
GCCAGAGACTTGAATTCTTTGGTGCTAGGAGAAAAAGAAGCTCATAGCTTTGGGGTATCTGTTGAGAAGTCCAGAAACTTAATGATATTGATTGGAACTATAATTACTTCAGTAATAGTCTCAGCTAGTGGCATTATTGGGTTTGTAGGCTTGATGATTCCACATTTGCTAAGATTTATAGTCGGTTCTGATTATCGTAAGCTTTTGCCTATGAGCTTTTTATATGGCTCTGTTTTTCTGTTGCTAAGCGATACTATAGCCAGAACGGTTATTAGACCTAGCGAATTGCCAATTGGAGCTATTACAGCTCTCTTTGGTTCTCCATTTTTTATCTTCATCCTATTAAATCGAAAGAAAGGTTATTAAATGGAAATAAAAATCAACAATTTAAGCTATAAATATGATCAAAAAGAAGTTTTAAAGGATATCAACCTTACTTTTCAACAAGGCAAGATTTATACGATATTAGGACCAAATGGAACAGGAAAATCTACTCTGTTGAAGCTTTTAAATAGATGGCTTAAGGTTCCTAAGGGCTGTATATTTTATGATGGACAGGATATTACTGTTATGAGAAATCTGGATATAGCCATGAAAGTAGCGATAGTACCTCAAGAGAATAATTGGCAATATGATTTTATTGGAGAAGAAATTGTAATAATGGGAAGATACCCCCATTTAAAAAGATTTGAAAAAGAAGGAGTCGAGGATTTTAAAATTGCCTATCAGGCAATGAACAAAACGAATACTGAGTATCTAAAAAACAGAAACATAAATAAAATAAGTGGTGGAGAAAAACAAAGATTGGTAGTGGCCAGAGCCTTGGCTCAGGAGACTGATGTTATTTTATTAGATGAACCTGTTTCACAACTTGATCTTCAGCATCAGTTGGAAATAATGAGGATAATCAGGAAAATGGCTAATGAGGAAAATAAGTTGGCTATTTGTGTTCTTCACGACATTAACCTGGCTATTTCATTTAGTGATGAGTTGATATTTATCAAGGGAGGCAGTATATATGCCCAAGGCAGACCAGAGATGGTAGTAAGTAAAACATTGATCAAAGATGTTTATGGAGTTGATTCTGAGGTGATACCAAATCAACTAACAGGTAAACCACATATAATTTACGAGAATAATTAACAGGAAAGGAAAGATTATGTTACAAAAAGTGCTAGAAGGAATATCGGCAGCTGATAAAAGAAAAATAAGAGAAGCTAAGGAACATCTTGATTCTTTGATCAAGCCCCCAGGAAGCTTAGGTGTACTGGAAGAAATAGGTATGAAGATTGCTGGAATCACAGGTAAACTTGAAAATGATTTTGATAAAAAAATTGTTTTGATTTTTGCAGCTGATAACGGGGTACATCAGGAGGGTATTGCTGCTTCACCAAAGGAGATAACCCATATACAAGCCATAAATATGGTCAAAGGCTTGGCAGGTATCAGTGTTCTGGCTCAAGAAGCAGGTGCCGATATCAGAGTTATAGATATTGGCATAGATGGCAATGTAGAAGAAAATTCAATTATCAAAGAAAAAATAGCTTATGGCACAAAAAATATTTTAGAAGAAGATGCTATGTCAATATCTGAGGCGATCAATGCTATTGAAGTGGGTATCAAGGCAGTTAACTGGGCTAAGGAAAATGGTTATCAATTGATTGGTACTGGAGAAATGGGGATAGGAAATAGTACTACCAGCAGTGCAATTTTATCAGCTGTTGCTAAATTACCAGGAGAGGATACAGTAGGATATGGAGCAGGTTTAAGTATTGAAGACTATCAACACAAGATCAATGTAGTTAATAAAGTGCTGATGAGATATGCTCATGAAGAAGAACAAATGGATATAATTAAAATATTATGTCGCTTTGGAGGGTTTGATATTGCCGGTATGACAGGGGTTTTTTTAGCAGCCAGCTACTATAGGATACCTGTAGTAGTAGATGGTTTTATTTCAGCAGTTAGTGCGTTATTAGCCTATAAGCTCAATGAAAATGTTAAAGATTACCTGCTGTTCAGCCATGCCTCAACAGAACCTGGTTTTAAGATAATCGAAGAAATTATCGGTTTAAAAGCCCCATTGATGATGGAAATGAGACTTGGGGAAGGCTCAGGTTGTCCGATAATGTTTAAGATCATCGATAGCTCAATGGCAATTATAAAAAATATGGGACGTTTGGCTGATGGTAACATCAGTAAAGAAATATTAGTTGATATCAGGGAGTGAGAATTATAGCTAAATTGATTTTTATAACTGGAGGAGCTAGAAGTGGCAAAAGTTATTTCAGTGAAGAGCTTGCTAAGGATATAGGTAACGATGTAACCTATATAGCTACAGCTTTGCCTATAGATGAAGAAATGAATGATAGGATCAAGGAGCATCAAAATAGACGACCTCAAGGTTGGAAGCTGATTGAAGCATATAGAAACTTAGATTTTTCTAAAATTAAAGAAGACTCTGTCATTTTATTGGATTGCCTTACTATTATGACTACGAATTTACTCTATGATCATCTAGGTGATTTTTCAAGATTGGACTATGTTGATTATCATGATTTCCAGGAGTTGAAAATAGTTGAAAATAAGCTGAATGAAGAATATCAGTATTTGTTAAACTTAATTAAAAAATTTAAGGGGACTGTAATCATTGTAAGTAATGAAATAGGCCTAGGCTTGGTGCCAGAGACACTTAGCAACAGGTATTTCAGGGATGTATTAGGCAGAGCTAACAAGCTTTTTGCCAGTAAGGCAGATGAGGTATATTTCTGTCTTTCTGGAATACCAGTAAAAATCAAAGGTTAAAGGAATAAGGAATAATGTTAATATGGTTGATTTATTAAATAATATCAGGCTTTCTATTAGTTTTTTTACCAGGTTGCCTGTTGGGAATATCAAGGGCCTTAAGGAAGATGCTTTTGAAAAATCTATTTGGTATGCTCCTATATCGGGTATACTTATTGGATTATTTAGTTGTTTGATTTTTTTGTTAGGTAATTATTTTTTTCCTGCCTTGATCACCAGCTTGTTGGTAGTAGTAGGATACGTAGTTTTAACAGGAGCTTTGCATATAGATGGTCTAGGTGATTTTTGTGATGGCGTTTTATCTCAAAAATCAGGTGATGATTTTATTAAGGTAATGCATGATAGCAGAACAGGTACAGGGGGTATTGTAGCCATTGTACTTTTTCTATTTATATTAACAGCAATTTTACAGGAATTGATTATTGGACTTAACTTGCCTGCAATGCTGTTTGTTATTTGGTTATGGCCAGTGGCAGGCAGGAGCTATTTACTTTTGCTACCTTTAATTTTTTCATATCCGGAAAAAATAAAAGAAGGAACAGCTAAATCATTTTTTAAAGATAGAAAAAAATTTGGATATACTCTTTTTTTTCTTCTTTTATTTAGCTTAGCTGCGATGATTTTATTCGGTTCAACAGGGTTAATAATAGCTATTGTAAGTGGGTGTTTGTTTTTATTCACTGCCTATCTGATTTCTAGAAAGCTTGATGGTTTAACTGGGGATATGCTAGGAGCTATCCTTGAAATAGGTCAGTTATTATTTTTGTTAACTTGTTATGTGTTACTTATTATAATATAATCAAAGTTAGAGGAAAATTAAAATATTATATTAGGAGTGTGTTATGGAAGAATTTGTTGTTGCTTTTCCTGGTGGGAAAAAAGTTGAAATCATAAACGGTGATCATAGTGTCTTAACAGATCAGGCAATAGAAGATGGTGGGGATGATGTTGCTATGTCACCTTTTAGTCTTTTTCTGGCATCAATAGCTGCCTGTAGTGGTATTGTGGCATTAAGCTTTTTAAGAAAAAGAAATATAGATACCGAAGGTTTAAAAATAAGAATGGTTCCAGATTATGATGAAGAAGCTAATCGAGTAAACAGCATCAAAATCATTGTGGATACACCAAAAGATTTTCCGGGAAAATATAGAAGTACACTGATAAAGGTACTAGATACCTGTACTGTAAAAAAACACCTGATCAATCCACCTGAATTTGAAATGGAAATTAATTAATAAGGCGGAGCTGGGTTTGAACAAAGAATTAGTTTTTATAATAGGAAAAGTAATAATAAGCCTCCTGGTTTGTCTCCTTTTGATATACCTGCT
>JAKEGG010000034.1 GCA_022615965.1 Fusobacteriota bacterium | reverse complement strand
ATAGATTTTAACTGTATCCTGATTTTCATCAAGATACTCGATTATCCTCATATCAATATTTTCTTTTAGATAGCCTCTATAGGAAAAATTTTCTTCATCAGTTATTAGTTGGATTTTTATAGGGATCATCATCTGGACCCTAAGAAATGATTAACGAAATTGTATTTAAATAAATATAGCATTAATTTTTGTCCTTTTCAATAAGCAGGTGGTGCAGAGCTACTCCAGAATCAACATAGAGTCCCTTACTTCCATCTTCTTCATTATATTTTAATCCATTACTTAAATTTTTCCTGCTGTCATAAAGCATAAACGGTACTGGCACTGCATCATGCTTGCCAGTTTTCAAAGGTGTTCTGTGATCAGGTACTAAAAGTAGTCTGAAATCATCTTCCACCTTGTCTATAAGTCTTTTGATTATTTCCTGATCGATTATTTCCAGAGATCTGACCTTGCCTTCAATATCACCTTGATGACCACATTCATCAGTAGCCTCTAAATGGATATAGATATAGTCTGTTCCACTATTTAATTCTTTAACAGCAGCTTCACCTTTACCTTTAAAATTGGTATGAATATTACCAGTAGCACCTTCAACCATGATCACTTTCATACCTGCTCCTGTACCAATGCCTCTTATCAGGTCTACTGCGCTTATAACTCCACCTGATAGTTCATTTAATTCTTTAAAATCATCAAGGGCTGGTTTTTTACCTTCTCCCCATAGCCAAGGGCTATTTGCTGGCCTTTTGCCTTCATTGATTCTTTTCTGATTGATAGGATGGTCCTTAAGGAGCTGATAGCCTTTTTGAATAAAATCTATGAAAAATTCGTGATTGTCCCCTTCTGGGAGATATTTGGCAATTTTTTGTCCGGTAATATTGTGAGGAGGAATAAGATTGACCTCCAGACTTCCTTCATGCCAGATAAAAGCATGACGGTAGCTAACTCCTTGATAAATATCATACTCTTTATAGTCTTTTAGCTGATCTATCAATACTTGGACCAGCTCTTTGCTTTCTGCAGTGGAAATTTCTCCACCACTATAATCTATCATTTTCTTTTCCAGAAAATTTTCTTCATCGCTTAAGGTAACCAGATTAAGACGTAAGGCAATATCATCTTCCTTCATTGCTATTCCCATAGCCAAGGCTTCAAGTGGAGACCTTCCAGTATGATAAACTGCAGGGTTATAGCCCATAACGCTTAAATTGGCAATGTCGCTTCCTGGAGTCATGCCATCAGGTACTGTTTTGACCTGGCCAATAAGAGATTTTTTTTCTAATTCTCTGACTGTTGGCATTTTAGCAGCCATAAGTGGAGTAAGATCACCTAATTCCTCTATTCTGTCATCTGCGGCTCCATCTATTAAAACAACAATATATTTCATTATTTCCTCCAAAAAGTTCTCATTACTTATTATAACAAATAATGAGGTAAGGTTTAACCTTACCTCAGATAATTATTTATTTTTTCCTTAATATTTTGAAATATCTTTTAATTAAAACTTTGGCTGTTTTCAGAGTTTAATTCTGCCTGTTTTTCTGCTTCATCACGATCAAGCTGGGCTTTTTCTGTTATAGTGATCAATTCTGGTAAAACACCTTCCACCTGAGTATCATCTACTACCAGGTCACCTGCCAGGAATCCTTGAACCATTTTATCTACTCCGGCTATTGGTATGATTACTGAGCCTAAATCCTCCATAAAGTCTACATTACCAATAGAAGTCCAGGTATCTATTTTAAAATCATCAATTTTTTTATAGGCACTAAACATATATAGTAGCTCATTTAAGCTGATATCAGTTTTGATATCCTTAAGTAAATTAGTTAATATTGAGGTTTGCTCAAAAATATTTGCTTTGGCCTTAATATCATGAGCCAAAGATTTTAAAAATAGTTGTTGTCTTCCCATACGACCAAAGTCACCTGTAGGTGTACCTCTGAACCTGACAAACCTTAAAGCTGTTTCACCATCTAAAGTATTGGAACCTGCCTTTAAATCTAGCTGCCAGTCTTCATCATAGAGTGGTTCTTCCATAATGATTTCTACTCCACCTAGCATGTTGACAGTATCTGAAAAGGAATCAAAATTGATTTCGATAGTCTTGTCTATTTTAATGCCGTAAAATCCCTCTATAGTTTCCTTGGTTAATTCTAATCCTCCATAGGCGTAAGCAGCATTTATTTTTGCTTTACCGTTACCTGGAATATTTACCACTGTATCTCTTGGTATAGAAACAACCTTAGCAGTACCCTCATTAAAATCAACATGGGCAACAAGTATAGTGTCTGACCTTGAAGTATCTTCACCTGGTCGGGCATCTGCTCCTAGCATCAGGATATTGACTTCGCCATTATTAAACAGAGCTTGTTCTTCACCTGCTACTGGAATAATATTGCTGATATAGCCTCTGGTCAAAAATTGATAGGCTAACGAAGAGCCAATTACTACAACAAAAAGCAAGACAAGAATTATCAGAATCTTGTTAATAAGCTTCATAGAATTTTTTTGCTTTTTCTTTTTACCTTTTTTTCCAGATTTTTTTGAAGCTTCCTGATCATTTCTCTTTATTTGTTCTATTTTTGAACTACCAAGAATTTCCTTGGAAGCTTTTTTTGAAGCTTTATCCTTACTACTATGTCTTTTTTCCACTCGACCCATATACTATACCCCTAATCTTTTTAATCACTTATTTAATCTATCAGAATTTGTTCAACTAGTCAAATCTTACCTGACAGCTCTTTTAATATCAGCACCTAGGCTTCTTAAGTTTTCCACTAATCCATCATAGCCTCTGTCTATATAGTGGATGTTGCCAACTCTGGTTTCCCCTTCAGCATAAAGTCCGGCAATTACCAAGGCTGCACCTGCTCTTAGATCTGTAGCCAATACACTGGCACCATAAATTTTATCAACACCGCTTAAGGCTACTGTATTTCCTGCCATGACAATATCTGCACCCATTTTCCTAAACTCTTCAACATGCTGAAATCTTCTTTCAAAAATAGTTTCAGTAACATAGGATCTTCCTTTAGCTGACAACAATAGTGCCAGAAGCTGAGCCTGCATATCTGTTGGAAATCCTGGATAAGGCATGGTTTTGATCACTATACCTTTGCAGTTGATGCTGCCCTCTGATATTACTCTGATACCATCATCTTCTTCCAGTACCTGGGCTCCAGCTTCTTTTAGCTTGGCAATAACTGGCTTTAGATGATCAGCGATAACATTTTCCAAAAGAACATTACCTCCAGCAGCTGCAGCAGCTACCATATATGTTCCTGCTTCTATTCTGTCTGGAATAACAGTATGAACAGTGCCCTTTAAGGATTTGACACCGTTTATTTTGATCATATTGGTTCCAGCACCTGATATTTTTGCACCCATATTATTTAGAAAATTAGCTAAATCAACAATTTCAGGTTCTTCAGCCACATTTTCTAATATCGTCTGACCTTCAGCAATTGATGCTGCCATCATCAAATTCTCTGTAGCACCTACACTTGGAAAATCCAGATATATTCTGGCTCCCTTAAGACCATTGGTTCTACCTTTTATCAATCCATGGCTTTGTTCAAAGGTAACACCTAAGGCTTCAAGACCCTTTAAGTGCAAATCGATTGGTCTGGTACCAATGGCACAGCCACCTGGCTGACTTATTTCAGAAAACCCAAATCTGGCTATGATGGGACCTAAAAGAAAAAGGGAAGCTCTTAATTCACTAACACAATCCAAAGTAGCATCATGTCTGTTCATTTTAATGGCATCAAGAGTTACAATATTGCCATCCCTTTGTACTTCAACACCCAAATATTCAATTATTTCCATAATATTATCAACATCTGTTAAGTTCGGGACATCATGTATAACAGATTTTCCTTCAGTTGCTAAAATACCAGCTGCTAAAATTGGGAGTATGGAGTTTTTAGAACCCTTGATAGTTACCTTGCCTTCCAGCCTCTTGCCTCCGTTGATTACTAGCTCTTCCATTATTTGATCTCCTCTATCCATTTATTGATAATTTCTATATGACTTTCTACCACCTTTATATTAGGACCACCTGTTACCTTACGGTCATTGACACAGGTCATAAGGCTGATGGCCTGGTATATGTCCTCTTTAAAAAATGGCGAGAAGCCTTGATATTCTTCTATGGTCAGCTCTTCTAACGACTCGCCTTTTTCAATACAATAGGCAACCATTTTACCAATCACCTCATGAGCCTCTCTAAAAGGCAGACCTGCCTTAGCCAGATAGTCTGCAGCATCAGTTGCATTGGTAAAGCCTTTAGCAGCCTCATAGCGCATTTTTTCCTGGTTGACTGTCATTGTTCCTATGGTAGGAGCAATGATCATCAGAGATTTTTTCACTGTATCAATTGCATCAAAAACAGCTTCCTTATCTTCCTGCATATCCTTATTATAGGCTAAAGGTAAACCCTTGAGCATAGCTAAAGTAGCCATAAGATGTCCAAAGACACGTCCACTTTTACCTCTAATTAATTCTGTTACATCAGGATTCTTTTTTTGAGGCATGATTGATGAACCTGTAGAATAGGCATCATCTAATGATATAAATTTAAATTCATCTGTAGACCAGATGATGATTTCTTCAGAAAGTCTGCTTAAATGGACCATAATCAGGGACAAAGCCCCTTCTAGCTCCACCAGGTAATCTCGGTCACTTACTCCATCAAGGCTGTTTAAACTGATTTCTCTAAAGCCTAACAGCTTTCTGGTATATTCACGATCAAGAGGAAAGGTGGTTCCAGCCAAGGCACCTGAACCAAGAGGCATAACATCCATTCTTTGAAAAGTATCCTCTAGTCTGCCATGATCTCTCTTAAGCATTTCCACATATGCCAACATATGATGTGCCAGAGTAATTGGCTGGGCTTTTTGTAGATGGGTATAACCTGGCATAATTGTTTTTTTATGTGCCTGACTTATATCTACTAAAACTTTGATCAGTTCCAGCACCAAGTCCTTTAAAATAGTGATTTCTTTTTTAACATATAGTCTTAAATCAGTAGCAACCTGGTCATTTCTACTTCTTCCAGTATGAAGCTTCTTTGCCACAACTCCAATTTTTTCTGTTAAGATTGTTTCGATATTCATATGAATATCTTCAGCTTCCAAGGAAAATTCAATTTTACCTTCTTCTATTTCCTGTAAAATTTCCTTTAAGCCTCTTACGATCAACTGTGCTTCTTCCTCACTAAGAACACCTATGCTCCCTAACATGGTACCATGGGCTATACTACCTTCAATATCTTCCTTATATAGCCTTTGATCAAAGGCTATAGATGAATGAAAATCTTCCATCAGCGGATTAGAGTCCTTGCTAAATCTACCTCCCCAAAGTTTCATCTTTCATCTCCTAACTTAATATATAGCTTAAGGACAAGTAACCTTCTGCACTTTTTCTTAAGCCTTCTAATGTTATAAATTCATTGGTAATATGTGCTTCCTCTTCTCTACCTGGTCCAAATCCTATGGTTTTGATACCTTTAACCCCACAAGTCAAACTACCATTGGTACAAAAGGAGTAGCTATTTATTTCCGGATCAAGATTTATGTCCTTTAATAAATCAATTGCCTTATTAACTACAGCATCCTCTTCAGAGATCCTCCAGGGAGGATAAAATTTATCTCCCTTAATGCTATAGCCTGTATAGGTTTTGATCTGGTTTTCCCTGTAACCTAACTCGTAGGAAAAATCTTTATCTTGTGATTTAATAGGATCCAGGATTTCTCTGATATTATTTAATATGCCTTCTTTAGTTTCTTGAAGAATTATTCTTTTATCAAAGGTTGCAGTACAAAGCCTTGGTATTACAGATTCTCCTGGATATGGAGTTGAGATAATATCAGTTAGCACCAGTATTCCTTTTCCTAATACATCCTCATCAGCTTGATATTCTGCCTCTATTTTTGCTAAAGCTTTATTCATTTTAAGAATACTGTTGATACCTACAGCAGGATTAGAGGAATGGGCGCTTTTACCAAATACTTTAAGGTATATTTCTCCTCTTCCTCTTTGACCGATATTTATATTCAGATTGGTAGCTTCTCCAACCACTACCAGATCAGGTTTTATTTTATCTGTAACCAACTCGATAGTATAGCCTTCAGCTACCTCTTCATTTACTGTTCCTGATAAATATACTTGACCCTTTAGCTTGCTTCGGTCGATCTGGCTTAAAGCATAGAGCATTGCTGCAAAGGCTCCCTTCATATCTGAAGTGCCTCGGCCATAGAGCTTGTCTTCACTGATATGTGGTTCATAAGGATTTCCATTCTGCCACTCTGTATGATTCTCGGCCTCTACAGTATCGATATGTCCATCAAAAAGGATGGTCTGCCCTTCTGTTTCTCCATGAATGCCACCGACAATATTTCCTGCTTCATCAACAGATATTTCATCATAGCCAAGCTTTTCCATCCAGCTGGCTATTTTTTTGACAATTTTTTCTTCTTCTCCTGTGTTGCTTCTTATAGCAATCAAGGATGAAGCAATTTCTATAAGCTTTTTTTCATCTATCATTATCTCATCCTAAATATATCTTCTAAGGTTTCTATGACCTCATTATTTTTTTCTGTTTTTACAGTCTCTGCAGCAACTTCTTTAGTAGCTGGATCATCTTTTAAGATCAGCTCTTCCTCAACAACTATAATATCCTCCTCGGCTTCAGATTCAACTAAATCTTCCTGCTCCTTATCCAAAGAAATAGTATCTTCATCAACAGTTTTACTATATTCTTCCTTGATATCCTGGCTGCTAAGGCTTTGGGTATTGGCAAAATCTATGGATTCTTCTTCCTCTGCCTGTAGTCTGGCATATTTTTTTCTGATCACTATCCAGATCATAAGTTCAAGAAACAAGAAAACAGAGACAACAATAATCAGTCCGTATAGTGTTTGTTGTCCGACAAAATATAGGCTATAGGCTAAATAGCTTAGCATAGCTACTTGAATAATATTAACTAAAAAAAAGATAAATCTTCTTTTACTAGCTTGTCTTATTCTAACTACACTGGAATTGATGAACAAAAAAGGTAGCAAAACAAATAAACTAGCCAATGCTCCGATTATTTCTTTTAACATTTTATTCTCCTTCAATATCTCTGATTTTAGCTAATCTGGTATTATGTCTGCCTCCTTCGAAGCTAGAGTTCAAAAAGGTATCGATGATCATTAAAGCTACACCTTTGCCAACTACTCTTCCTCCAATAGCTAGTACATTGGCATCATTATGTCCTCTGGCCATTTTAGCTGTATATACATCGTTACATAAGGCACATCTGATTCCAGGGATCTTATTGGCAGCTATCGACATACCTATTCCAGTTCCACAAACAACTATGCCAAAATCTCCGTTACCTGAAGCTACAGCTTCACCAACTTTTTTAGCATAATCCGGATAATCGACTGATTCAGAAGCAAAAACCCCTACATCTTGAACCTCAAGACCTTTTTTTAGTATATATTCTCTGATGATTTCTTTTAATTCAAAGCCTCCATGATCAGATCCAATGATAATTTTCATATTATACCCCCCATTTCCCTTTTTCAATTAGATTTTTTATTTCATCTCTTACTTGCTTATATACATCGAGGTTTTGAAAATAAGGGTCTTCAATATCCTCATCTTCACCAATAGAATAGTAGCTTAAGGTCATTACCTTATCATCTATGTCCTCTATATCGAAATAGGCTATCCTCAACAGATCTCTTTGAGCTATAGTCATTGTTAAAATAAGATCTGAGGTTTCCATCAGCTCTCTGGTGACCAGATTGCTTTTATGTCTGGAAATATTTATATCAAGCTCCTCTAATGCTTCTACAGCATTGGAGCTGGCTGGTTCATTTTCTATATTTTGTAAACCTCTGGATAAAACTCTATGTATTTTATTGATTTTTTTAAAGTGCTCTTTAGCTATTCCCTCAGCCATAGGACTTCTACAAGTGTTTCCTGTGCAGACAAACAATATATTCAATTTATTAACTCCTTTTTAAATAGTTATAGCTTCCAGCTTTTTTTAATCTGTTCATATAGGAAAAGCCTAAGCCCTTTTCTTCAGTTTCTTCTATAAAAATATTTTCTATACCTAATATATCACAATCTCTTAGAATTCGGTATAAGTTTCTTATTGCCTCTTTTATATTGCTTTTATCGCCAATTATGATTTTTTCAGTAAAATCAAGAGCTAAATATGCTCCATAATTTTCTCTAAAACAAATCAATGCTTTGGTTTGTTCTCCAAGGCTTGACTTAGCTACCTCAGTCAGAATATTTTCAATGTCTTCTTTCTCTTTAATTATATAGACTTTAGCTTTAGGTGCATAGTGTTTGTATTTCATACCTGGAGCTTTGGCTTTGACAACTTCCTTGGTAAAAAGCGCCTGGTCAAAAGCCACCTTGCCTATTACTTCTTCAATTTCTTCTTTGGTAATAGTGCCTGGTCTTAGGATAAGAGGTATTTCTTCTGTAAGATCTATAATTGTGGATTCAATGCCCTCTTCACAGTTTCCTCCATCTATTATACCATATATTTTACCATCAAGATCTTCCTTTACATGTTTAAAAGAAGTAGGACTAGGGCTGCCAGATAAATTTGCACTAGGAGCTACCAGTATCAGATCACCTTTAACTAAAATACTTTCAGTTAGGGGATGATCAGGCATTCTGATACCTATAGTATCAAGACCTGCTGTTGCCAGACTGGAAACCAGTTCTTTTCTCTTTAAAACTATAGTTAAAGGACCTGGCCAAAAGACTTCCATTAGTTTCCTGGCTTTTGCAGGGATCAAAGAAGCTATTTTTTCTACATCCTCCTGTTTGCCTATGTGTGCAATCAAAGGATTGTCCATCGGTCTCCTTTTAGCATGATAGATTTTTTTTATTGCCTCATCACAAAATATATTGGCTCCAAGTCCATAAACCGTTTCTGTAGGAAAAGCTATTATCTCACCAGCCTTATAGGCTGCTATGATTTCTTCCAGTTCCTCTTCCTTAAGCATATTATCCCTAATGTAGTATTTTGTTTTCATTTATTTATCCTTATATTCTAAGACAACTACTCTGTCTCTACCACCATCATCTACAGCTTTCTTTATCAGGGTCAATCCACATTTCTCAAAAATTTCTTTGACTGCTTCAAACTGCTGCCAGCCAATTTCAACAGCCAGATAACCACCTTTATTTAAGACATACTTATATTCTCTGCCTATTCTTCGATAAAAGTCTAAACCATCTGCTCCACCAACTAAAGCTTCATAAGGTTCATTTTTTACCTCTTTATCTAGTTCCAGATATTCCTTATGGCTGACATAGGGTGGATTGGAAATTATGATTTCAGCTTTAAGTCCTCTTTTTCTTATAGGCTCCAGCAAGTCTCCTAAATAGCTTTCTACTTCCACTTTATGCTTTTGAAAGTTTTTTCTAGCTGTTTCTAAGGTAACTGGATTTTTTTCTACTGTGTAGACTTGGACCGTGGGGTTCTCCTTCTTAAGCAAAACTGGTAATATACCACTTCCAGTACCTATTTCCACCAGCTTTACTTTTTTTTCTCCCATAAGCTTTATCAGCTCTGTTGCTTCCTCATATAAAATTCTGGTATCCTCTCTGGGTATAAGGGTACTTTCATTACAATAAAAATCTAGACCCTGCCAATAGGTTTGTCCAGTAATATATTGTAGAGGCTTACCTTCTTTTAACTCCTGGAGTTCTTTAAAGAATCTGTTTTCTTCATTTTTCTTTAATTCTATATCCGAATTGATATGTAGATAAACTCTCTCTTTATTTAAAATATTTCCTAGAATAACCTCTGCCTCTAAACTATTATACTTGCTAGCTTTTAATATTTCTCTGGCTTTAACAAGAACTTCCTGTATGGTCATAGCTTATTCCTGGTTTTTTAAATTTTCTGCCTGTTTGGTGGTTATGATGGTTTCTACCAACTCATCCATGCCGCCTTCCAGAATAGAGTCAAGTTTATGTAAAGTCAGACCGATCCTATGGTCGGTTATTCTGTTTTGTGGAAAATTATAGGTTCTGATTCTTTCACTTCTGTCACCTGTTCCTACCTGACTTTTTCTTTCGCTAGCTACCTTGGCTATTTCTTCCTCCATGGCCTTTTCATACAGCCTGGCTCTTAATACCTTCATCGCCTTATCCTTGTTTTTGATCTGGCTTTTTTCATCCTGACAGGAAACAACGATCCCAGTAGGCTCATGGGTCAGCCTTACTGCTGACTTGGTGGTATTAACAGATTGACCTCCAGGGCCACTGGAACAAAACAGATCGACTCTGACATCATTAGGATCAACATCGATATCTACCTCTTCAGCTTCAGGAAGTACAGCTACTGTTACTGTAGAAGTATGTATTCTTCCACCTGATTCAGTAGTAGGTATTCTTTGTACTCTGTGGACTCCACTTTCATACTTAAGCTTGGAGTATGCTCCATTACCTTCTATAGAGAATACTATTTCCTTATAGCCTCCTAAGTCGCTTTCATGGGAATCCATTATATCGATTTTCCAGCCTTTGGTTTCACCAAAGCGGCTGTACATTCTAAAGAGATCACCAGCAAAAAGGGCAGCTTCATCTCCACCAGCTCCTCCTCTTATTTCCACAATAACACTTTTATCATCATTAGGATCTTTTGGTAATAGAAGTAATTTAAGTTTTTCTTCACTATTAACTAATTCTACTTCTTCAGCTGCAAGCTCTTCCTGAGCCATTTCCAGCATATCCTTATCCTTTTCACCTTTGATTATTTCCTTGATTTCGCCAATTGCTTTTTTAGTTTCTTTGTATTTTCTATATTCTAAAACCACAGGCTCTAAAGAATTATGCTGCTTCATAAGTTTTTGGAATTCTTTCTGATTGCTGATAACTTCAGGCTTGCTTAGCTCCAGTCCTATTTTTTCATATTTTTCTTGTATTTCTTCAAGCTTCTGTAGCATTTACCTACTCTCCTTCTAAAATTAAAAGGAAGCCCTTTGAAGTGCTTCCCCTAATCATTTTACGAATTATATTATTGGTTTTCGTATTTCTTTTTAAATCTTTCTACCCTACCGCCTTTGTCACTTAATCTGGATTTAGCACCAGTATAAAATGGATGACATGCTGAACAAACTTCAATTTTCAAATCTTCTTTAGTAGCCCCTGTTTCAATTACATTGCCACATGCACAAGAAATCTTGGTTTGTTTGTAATTTGGGTGAATTCCTTTTTTCATGAATTCTCACCTCTCTATCTATATTTATATTTAATTATTATTTGTAATAATTATACCTTTATGATTTTAACATATAATGTTAGAAATTTCAAGGCCTTTCACTCTATATTTCTACTTTAAATACTACCCCACCATCCATATTGCTGATACTGTAGCTAAAGCCGTGTAGCTCCATGATTTTCTTAACAATAAAAAGTCCTAATCCACTGCCGCCTGTTTCTCTGTTTCTGGATTTTTCAGTACGATAAAAGGCATCAAATATTCTATCATCTTCAAGGTCATTTGCTAAAATAAAGTCTCCTTTATTGAAAACTTCAATAATTACCTTGCCGTTTTCATCCCTTTTGGCTGTTACTGAAATATAGCCGTTAGGCACACTATATTTTAGTGCATTTTCCATAATATTGCCGAAGGCTTTTTTCAACAAGCTCCAGTCACCTTCGATATAGAGGTTTTTCTCAATATTTTTTCTAACCTTGATTTTCTTTTCCAGCTGTAAATAGTCGAGGTTTTTAATTATATCATCTAGCCTAGGGCTTAAATTGAACCTTTCTGGCTTCACCTGAAAATCAATATTATCAAGCTTTGAGGTTACTATTATTTCCTTAACCAGGCTATCTAATTCTTCTGCTATGCTAAGAGATCTGTTTAAATATTTATCTCTGTTTTTATAGACACCTATATTATGGATCATACCTTCAAGCTGACCTCTTATTGCTGTAATCGGAGATTTAAGTTCATGAGACATGGTTGCAATAAAGCTTAACCTTTGATTATCTCTTATTTTTTCCTTCTCTATATCGCTTAAAAGCTTTTGGTTAGCTTCTTTAAGATCAAGCATGGCTTTTTCGAGATTTGAAGATAAGCTGTTAAGGCTGGCACCAAGTTCTCCAAGTTCATCCTTACTGGTTATTGAGGTTTTAATGTTAAAATCCATATCTGCCATTTTTTTAGCAACATCGTTTAATTTGATCAAAGGCTTGGTTATCATCTTTGAGTATATAAGTGAGACAATGATGGAAGCTAGAAAAATTACGAAGATGATATATGGGAAAAAATCAAATAATATTTCCCTTACTTCTGCAACAGGTTGGATCGGAGTACTAAAATATGCTGTATATGAACCATCCTTAAAAATAATCATATCATTGTAAAAGTAGTAATAGTCTTTGCTTTCCTCTAATATTTTTCTAATATCTGTATCATTATTGATGGCTCCAACAATACTTGAATATGGTAGATTGGATGAGGAAATATATACTGGATTATCCTGATAGAACAAGATAACTGAAATATTTTTTTCTTGAGAAAACTTTCTTAAAATAGAAAAGCCTTCCACATAATCATACTCGTTACTTATTATCTGGTTTATAATTTTTTCAGATTCTGTTTCCAAAAAATTCTTTTTGTAGTCTGCATAAAAAGGTGGAATGAAAATATATAGTATCAGGTATATTGAAATTATGCTAATAAATAATACTATGCTGGTTAATAGAAAGTTTTTAATATTCAGACTATTTTTGATGATTTTCATTTTTTTATCAAGCTTCAAATTTATAGCCAATGCCTTTTAAGGTTTTTATATAGGGTATATTAAGCTTTTTCCTTAAATTTTTTATATGGCTATCTAAAACTCTTGTGTCTCCTTTATATTCTTTGCCCCAGATTTCATCCAAAATGCTTTGTCTTGAAATGACCTTGTTTTTATTTTTCATCAACAAGTGGATGATTTCAAACTCTTTATAGGTCAGTTCTATTTCTTTATCATTGACCTGAGCTTTAAAGCTTGCCACGTCCAAGGATATTTCCTTGAATTCAAGGCTTTTAGCTTCCTCTTTTTCATTTCTTCTTATAATGGCCTTTACTCTTTTTATTAATATGTTAAAGGAAAAAGGCTTGGTTATATAATCATCTACCCCTATCTCAAAGCCTTTGATTTCATCATATTCTCCTTCTAAAGCAGTTAACATGATGATCGGTACTTTTTCATCTCTTTGTCTAACCAGTTTGGCCATCTGATATCCATCCATCTTCGGCATCATGACATCAAGAATTATCAGATCCACCTGGTTGGTTTTGAATAGTTCATAACCTTCCAGACCATTAGCTGCTGTAAATACCACATAGCCTTCTGCTTTTAGTATTTCCTCTACCAGTTCCTGAATATCCTTATCATCTTCAACTACCAGTATTCTTTTGTTTGACATCATTTACTCCTTATTTTTGATTTATGGCTTCAAGCCTGTAAATTCTAATTCCTTTTTTTCTGAATTTTTCTTCATATTCTGTTGGAGAATCTTCAATTTCCTCTGAATGGTGGTAATCCAGGGAAATATTTTCCAATAGCCATTTTTTATTTAAGGTATTCAGGCTATATTCAAAAAGAATGGTATTATCAGTCTTAAGTATTAGTTTACCCTGGTTTTTTAATATAATTCTGTATTTATCCAGAAAGACATCAGATGTAAGTCTTCTTTTATGATGTCTTTTTTTCGGCCAAGGATCGGAAAAGTTAAGGTATATCCTTTCTACTTCATCTTCAGCAAAATATTCCAACAGATCATTGCCATCTCCTAATATTATTTTAAGACTTTCTTCTTTATCTAGCTTTAATACTGTTTTGTATAGTATCTCTTCAACCTTTTCTATGGCTATATAGTTTATATTTTTATTTTTTTGAGCCAGAGAAGTTATGAACTTACCTTTACCACAGCCAATTTCAATATGAATTGGATTATTATTATTAAAAACCTTTTTCCATCTACCTTTGTTGGAAGAAGGATCGATGATATATTTTTCTCCAGCTGTTTCTTCTATTTTTTTTTCAATACCCCTTATGTTTCTAACTCGCAAATTTCTGTGTCCTCCGCTATAACCTCTCTGATTAAAAATTGATAATTTTCTCTACCATTATATTTATTGATTTGAGGAAAACCTATGACATGGTATCTTCCTCTTTGTAAAAGCTGATTAAAAGCAATAAAATCAACTCCCTGATAATTGAATTTACTATGTATTTCCTTTAATACTGATATATTTTTAATGTCAATATTTTTAACAATGAAAACAGGTTTATTAAAGCCTATACCAAAAGGCTCTAAGGAACAAAGCTCATCAACTGTTTTCTTGTTGATATCTTCTGTTTGTAATTGCCAATCAATAATGATTTTTTCATCATTATTTTCCTTTTCTAGCAGCATTTTACCTTCAGTTTCTAAAAAGCTTTTAACCAGACTGATATTATCTTCATTGACACTTAAACCACAGGCTAAATTATGTCCTCCATAGTTTAACAGCAATTTACTATTTTTATCCAGTGCTTTTTTCAGATTGAATTTGGCTGTAGATCTTCCAGAACCTTTATAGAAGCCTTCCCTGGTTTTTCCTAAAACTATTGTTGGTCTTCGGTAGGTTTCCATTAGTCTGCTGGCAATAAGACCAGCAATACCTTCGGTTATTCTCTGATCATAGATGAAAAATAGATATTTATCTGGATCAATTAGCTGATCTCCTATTCCTATTTGCTCTTCTACCATGCTTTTTCTTTTGTCGTTTATTTCTATCAGATAATCTATATCCTTATCAATCAAATCTGTATTTTTGTTCGTTAATAGTCTGATACTTTTTTCTGGTCTGCCCATTAATCTACTTTCTGCATTAAGTATTGGGGCTATTACATAACCTAGCTCGTAGGTGGATATTTCTTTGTTTATTCCAATTTTTTCTATTAATCTTTTTATTCCAGATTTGCCTTTATCGAGATTCCAGATCATTAATCCTGCTTTGACGATTGTTCTGTTTTCTCCAGTTAAAGGTCCCATATCAGCTACAGTTCCTAAAGCTACAAGATCCATTTCTTTTTTTGCAATTACTTCTTTGTTGAATTTTTTACAAACCTCTAGCAGTATTTTAAACAAAACTCCAACACCAGTTATTTCCTTGTTTTTAGAAGGGCAGTTTTTTTGTTTTGGATCGATGATCAAGGCATCAGGCAATTCTTCATTTGGTTCATGATGGTCTGTGATTATTACCTCTATTCCTAACTCTTTAGCTTTTTTTACACCTTCTACTCCTGATATTCCATTGTCAACTGTTATAATTAAATCAGTTTTTTCGGCAGCTAATTTTTCTACACCACTTACACATATTCCAAAACCTTCTTTGAATCTATCATTTATATAGTAAGTTACTCTGCCTCCAAGAGCTTTGATGATGTTGTAGCCTACTGCTGTTCCAGTGATTCCATCAGCATCATAATCTCCATAGATGCCAATCAACTTGTTTTCCTTTATTTTATTATAGATTATATCAGCAGCAATTTCCTGATTTAAATATTTATCTTCACTTATTTTATTAAAATCTATACTTAAAAATTCATTTATTTCTTCTTTTATTTCTCTGCTTTTTAAGATATTTGCAGTTAAATTATCAGTAAATTTTTTTCTTAAATAGTACTTTTTATTTCTTTTTTTTAAAGCTTCCTTTTTTTCAGATATGAGGCAAGTACATAATTCATTATCTTTTATCATTTCACCGCAACGATCGCAAATGTAGCTCATTTATATTATCCTTCCCTCAACTATATTTATTATTTTCCCTTTTTTCAATAGATCATCATTTATATCATTTAAATCTGTGGTTGTGATAAAGGTCTGGATATTTTCTCCTATAGCTTCTAAAAGCTTATTTTTTCTTTTTTTATCAAGCTCTGATAAAACATCATCTAATAAAAGTAAAGGATATTCTCCTATTATTTCTTTGATAAATTCTATTTCTGCCATTTTAAGACACAAAGCTACAGTTCTTTGTTGTCCTTGTGAAGCGAATTTTTTTCCTGAAATATTATTTATCTCTATTTCCAGATCATCTCTATGTGGACCTATTGAAGTATAGCCTCTTTCTATATCCTTATTTCTGCTTTCTACTAGTTTTTTAAAATATTTTTTTTTAAATATATCAATATCATTTTTATTTAAAAACTTCAGATCTAATTTTGTGCTATATTCAATATTTAAATTATCCTTGTTATCAGAAATTAGGTAATGGATTTTATTGGCAATTATTTTTATTTTATTAACCATATTTATTCTTTTTTGTAGGATTATGGTTCCATACTTAACTAACTGCTCTTCCCAGGCTTCCATAACATGATCATTTATTTTTCTTCTGTAAGCTTCCTTTAAAAGCTTATTTCTTTGCTCTAATATTTTTCTATATTTTAAAATACTTAGAAAATATTCTATATCTGTGGCAATAAGTTCTTCATCCAGGTATTTTCTTCTTAAGGAAGGGTCTCCTTTAATAATATTAAGGTCTTCAGGACTAAACATTACTGTTATAAGATAACCTATGTATTCTCTTTTTTTTTCAATTTTATAGCTATTTATGTGTACTTCTTTTTTCTTATTGATAAAATTAACTTCTACTTTATTAAAACCAATTCTATTTAAAAAATGAGCAGAAATACTAAAAGAATCTCTGCCCCATTTTATTAAATCTTTTTCTTTATTTCCTCTTGAGGAATTAATATTTGCCAGATAGTAGATAGAATCCAATAAGTTGCTTTTTCCTTGAGCGTTATCTCCTATAAATATATTTACATTTTCTGAAAAAAAACATTTTTCCTTTTCATAATTAGTAAAATTTTCTAATTCTATATCTTTTAGAATCATTGATGCTTTCCTTAATTATTGAAGCCTTACTGGTAAAATCAAATATATGAATTTTTGATTGGCTTCATTTCCCATTATTATTCCTGGACTTTGTGGATCATTTAACTTGATCTTTATTTCATCACTTTCAATATTTCTCAAAATTTCTATTAAATACTTACTATTAAATCCTAATTCTATTTCACTTCCTTCAAGGTAAATTGGTATTTCTTCATAGATATCTCCTATTTCTGAAGCTCTTGATGAAAGAATCATTACCTTTTCTTTAATATTGAACTTAACTGTATTAAGCCTTGATTTTAATTCATCTCTGGTCAAAACAAAAGCTCTTTCTAAGGAATCAAGTAAGGATTTTTTAATTATATTGATGTCTGTATTGAATTCTTTAGGTATTACTTGCTGGTAATTAACGAATTTTCCTTCAATCAGCCTTGATACTATTTTAATATTTTTTATTTTAAATAATACCCTGTTATTGGTAAAATGTATTTCTATATCATCATCTTCATCGATTATATAGGATACTTCCTTTAAAGATTTTGCTGGTACTATAGCTTCCCATCTGTCTGTATTGGTTTCCATTTCATCAATATAGGTATGGCAAAGTCTATGTGTATCCGAAGAAACAAAATTCACTATTTTATTCTTTATTTCTATCAGAGTTCCTGTGAATATAGGTCTTGTACTATCAGTTGAAACTACTACCTGTGTCAAGACAATAGCATTTATCAAGTCATTTCCCTTAAGCTTCAGAAAACATTCTCCTTCAAAATCATGTATGCTAGGGTATTCTCCACCTTCGTAATAGTTTAACTTTACTTCTGAAACTCCATAAGATATTTTTATTTGATTACTTTCTCCTGTTATAAATTCCAAATCTACCATAGGCATTTTTCTGACTAGTTCAACCAGATATTTGGAAGGTACAACTATTTTACCAGTTTCTTCTACAAAAGAACTTATTTCACTTTCTATACCTAACTCCATATCTGTTCCTCTTATTACTAACTTGTTGTTAGAGGTTGCTTCAAGATATATGCCACTTAGCAAAGGTTGAATATTTTTATTTGATACAGCCTTATTAACAATTAAAAGATTAGTTAAAAGTTCTTTTTGATTGACAGTGAATTTCATTTGTTTCCTCTTTTCTTTTTTTTGTTAAATTTCATAATAGTTATCATCAGTCCTGTTGATATTGTTGAAAACCTTTAAAAATACAGTGAGAAGAGTCTTCATGGTCTGTGGAGCAAATGTTGATAAGAAGTTTTTCTTTTCCACATTATCCACTTAAAACTTCCCGGTTTCTAAGGATTCCTTTATTTGATTGACTACTTGTTTGACTTCTGGGTTAGTTTCAATACAGATAGCTATCTTATCACAAGCATGCATTACTGTAGTGTGATCCTTTCCCCCGAAGGAATTACCAATTTTAGGTAAGGAAAAATCAGTCATTTCTCTGATCAGGTACATAGCTATTTGTCTAGGGAAAGCAATATTTCTAGATCTTCTTCTTGATACCAGCTCATCGATAGTTATACCATAAAAGGTTGCTACTGCTTTTTTTATTGATAAATCATTTATTCTCATGCTTATTTGCTTATTAGTGATGTCTTTTAAGGTATCATCAATAAATCTTTCATCAATGTCTCCTTTATCGATATTATTTAAGGTTATATAGGCATCTACTCTTAATAGTGAGCCTTCAAGTTCTCTGATGTTAGAGGTAACCTTAGAGGCTATCAGGGAATAAACCTTGTCATTTAGGACAACGCCTTCAAGGTTAGCTTTTTTTCTTAAAATGGCTACTCT
>JAKEGG010000033.1 GCA_022615965.1 Fusobacteriota bacterium | reverse complement strand
TAAAGGGGTATAATGATGGAAGAAATAGATAATAACTGTTTGTGTAAAATATTCAAAGCCTTAAGTGATGCCAACAGATTACAGATACTAGAGCTCTTGATAGAAGAGGAACATTGTGGCTGTGAGCTTTTAGCTAAGTTAAGCATTGGGCAATCCACACTATCCCATCATATGAAAATCTTAACAGAAGCAGGCTTGGTGGATGGGAAAAGAAAAGGTAAGTGGACTCATTACTCTTTAAATGAACAAGGCTTTAAGGAAGCGAAGGAGCTTATCAGCCAGATATCCAAAAGTCTAAAGGTACAGGAAGGATAATAGATGGAATTTATACACAATATTTTGAAACTCTCTTTAAGATGAAATGGCTTTCTATAATTATCACCTGGTTTTCCTTGATGAATTGATAAGCCTTTAATCGATTTCTTTCGCAAAGAATGCCGCCGCTTTTTTTAGGAACTGGTTTTCCTTTTCTAGTTCTTCAAGTTTCAACTTGAGATTGAGGCTCCATATTTAGCTGAAAGGCTTGCTACTGTTCTTCCATCTTGGATATGGGCTCTAACTATTTTTTTCTTGGTTTCATCAGTTAATCTTTGCATCTTGTATCTCCTTGTTAATAGATATTATATTCTATTAGACAGGAGCGTTACAAGTTTACTATACCACTACAATATATGAAAGGAGCACCTCTGCATATTTTGCAGAGGTGCTTTAAGATACCAAAACAACATAACAACAAATAACAACTAGCAAAAAAAAACAATTACAAGTATAATTTAATATAGAGGAAAATAACCAATAAGAAAAAATAAAATAAAACAGACAGAAAGAAACATAAATGAAAAACAAAATCATAATCAAAGGCGCCAAAGAAAACAACCTAAAAAACATAGATCTTGAACTACCAAGAAATAAAATGATCGTCATGACCGGAGTATCAGGCTCAGGCAAGACCTCTCTGGCCTTTGATACCATCTATGCAGAAGGACAAAGAAGATACGTAGAATCACTATCCTCTTATGCCAGACAATTCCTAGGACAAATGGACAAACCAGAAGTTGAATCAATTGAAGGACTATCACCAGCCATCTCCATAGACCAAAAACACAGAAGCAGAAACCCCAGATCCACAGTAGGCACAGTAACCGAAATCTATGACTACCTAAGACTACTATACGCCAGAATAGGCAAGGTTCACTGCCCACAGTGTGGAGCAGAAATAAAAAAACAAACCATTCCACAAATGGTAGACAAAATAATGGAACTAGAAAAAGGCACTAAAATAATTTTGATGGCCCCTTTGATCAGAGGCAAAAAAGGAGAATACCACAAACTATTCGAACAACTAAAAAAAGACGGCTATGTCAGAGTCAAAGTAGATGGTGAAATAAGAGAAACCAGCGAAGAAATAAAGCTGGACAAAAACAAAAAGCACACCATAGAAGCAGTGATCGACCGCCTGAGCATCAAAGAAGACCTGGAAAGAAGACTGGCAGACTCACTGGAAATAGCCTTAAAGCTAGGCCAAGGTCTAGCCAAAATAGAGCTTTTAGAAGGAGGGGAACTTCTTTTTAGCGAAAACTATGTCTGCCTGGAATGTGGCATCAGCATAGAAGAGGTAGAACCAAGACTCTTCTCCTTTAACAGCCCTTATGGCAGCTGCCCTGATTGTACCGGACTAGGCTACACACAAAACTTTGCCTATGACCTTTTAGTACCAAACCAAAAACTATCCTTAAATGAAGGAGCCATCAATGTAGCTCCCTGGAACTCCAAGGTCAGCGACTACTACCCAAGCCTTCTGGCAGGACTAAGTAAACACTACAGCTTTAGTCTCGATGAGCCCTTCGAAAACCTGGACAAAAGAATAAAGGATGTAATATTAGAAGGCACCAAGGAAGAAATACCCTTTGTTTACACCTCAAGAGAAGGTAGGATCTGGAAGTTTACCAAGCCCTTCGAAGGAGTGATTCCCAACCTAAGAAGAAGATACCAGGAAACAGCCAGCGAAGGGATCAAGGAAGAGATCCAAAGCTACATGGAAATAAAAAAATGTCCGACCTGTAATGGTAAAAGACTAAGAAAAGAAGCCCTTAGCATCTATGTAGCAGGAAAAAACATAGCTGAAGTTGCAGAGCTGACCATCAAGGAAGCACTGGACTTTTTCTCCAACCTGAGCTTTGATGAAAGAGACACCTTGATTTCCCACCAGATCCTGAAGGAAATAAGAGCCAGACTAAGCTTTTTGAATAATGTTGGACTAAACTACTTAAGCTTAAGCCGAGGAGCCAATACTCTCTCAGGAGGAGAATCCCAAAGAATCAGACTAGCGACCCAGATCGGTTCAGGGCTGGTGGGAGTCCTCTATATCCTAGATGAGCCTAGCATTGGTCTGCATCAAAGGGACAACATCAAGCTGATCGAATCCCTGCTCAACCTAAGAGATCTCGGAAACACCTTGATCGTCGTAGAACACGACGAGGAAACCATGCTAAAAGGAGATATTCTGGTAGACATAGGACCATTGGCAGGCAGAGAAGGTGGAGAAGTAGTTGCCATTGGTACCCCAAAGGAGGTCATAGCCAACCCTAAATCACTGACAGGAGAATACCTCTCAGGAAAAAGAAGCATCAAGGTACCAGCTAGTAGAAAAAAACCAGAAGACAAATTTCTTGAACTAACAGGAGCCAGAGAAAACAACCTACAAAACATAGATATCAAAATACCCTTAGGTCTTTTTACCTGTATTACTGGAGTATCAGGAAGCGGGAAAAGCACCTTGATCAACCAGATCATCTACAAAGCCCTGGCCAGAGAATTAAATGGCAGCAAGGAAGTACCAGGAGCCTATGATCAACTAAAAGGCATAGAAGAAATCGATAAAATAATCGAAATCGACCAGTCGCCAATAGGCAGAACACCAAGATCCAATCCGGCTACCTATACAGGAGTCTTCGACTATATCAGAGAACTAATGGCATCCACCAAGGAGGCTAAAATGAGAGGCTATAAAAACGGTCGCTTCAGCTTTAATGTCAAAGGTGGACGCTGTGAAAACTGCAAGGGAGACGGCATAATAAAAATAGAGATGCACTTCCTGCCAGATGTTTATGTTCCCTGCGAGGTTTGCCAAGGTAAAAGATATAACAGAGAAACTCTTGATGTAACCTATAAGGGTAAGAATATTGCCGACATTCTTGATTTAACCATAGAAGAAGCAGCAGATTTCTTCCAGAATATACCAAAAATAAAGAGGAAAATGGATACCCTGATTGACGTAGGCTTAAACTACATGAAGCTAGGCCAACCGGCAACTACCCTCTCAGGAGGTGAAGCCCAAAGAGTCAAGCTGGCCACAGAGCTTTCTAAAAGAAGCACTGGAAGAACCTTCTATATCCTGGATGAGCCAACTACCGGTCTACATTTTTATGATATAGAAAAACTATTGATAGTATTAACAAAACTAACTGAAAAAGGTAATACTGTAGTAGTGATCGAACATAACCTGGATGTGATCAAAACTGCTGACTATCTGATCGACCTTGGACCAGAAGGAGGAAGTGGCGGAGGTAAAATAATCGCTACAGGAACACCAGAGGAAGTTGCTAAGATCAAAGGCTCTTTTACTGGGAAATATTTAAAAAAGCTATTAGGAGTAAAGTAGATGAATAAGCTGGAAAACAAGCTACAAGCCTTGCCAAAGGAGCCAGGAGTCTATGAAATGCTTGATGCCAAGGGTAAAATCATCTATGTAGGCAAGGCAATAAACCTTAAAAACCGAGTAAGCAGCTACTTTAAAGGAAAAAAAGACAGCAAAACCACAGCCTTAGTAGAAAAAATAGAGGATATCAGCTGGACTATCACCAGCAATGAGCTGGAAGCACTTATTCTAGAAGGTAATCTGATCAAAGAAAACAGACCAAAGTATAACATTATCTTAAGAGATGATAAACATTATCCCTATCTGAAAATAGATTTAACTGAGCAGTACCCTAAACTACAGGTAGTAAGAAGAAAAAAAAACGATGGAGCTATATATTTTGGCCCTTATCCTTCAATAGGAAGTATGAGGACAGTATTAAATACCATTCAGTCCCTATTTCCCTTAAGGACCTGTAGCAACAATGAATTGAAAAACCGCAACCGTCCTTGTTTACAATATCAGATCAAAAGATGCCTGGCTCCTTGTACAGACTATATCAGCCAGGAGGAATATCATAAGCTGATAGAGGAAACTATTTTACTCCTAAAAGGCAAGGAGAAGGAACTAATAAGGGAGCTGGAGCAAAAAATGAAGAAGCTGGCTGCTGAAATGGAATTTGAAAAGGCAGCCAAGGTCAGAGATCAGCTGGAAGTGATCAAAAAGTTAGCTTTAGAGCAGATAATTGACCAAGGACACGCTAAGGAAAGAGATATAATTGGCTTCTGTTTTGGAGAAACCAGGACTTCGATCATGGTTTTTTATCAAAGAGAAGGTAATATAGCCAACAAGGAAG
Organism: Fusobacteriota bacterium; assembly: GCA_022615965.1. Lineage (GTDB taxonomy): Bacteria > Bacillota > TC1 > TC1 > TC1 > WTXA01. The sequence continues at coordinate 6,227 of JAKEGG010000033.1, read as the reverse complement.
CATATTTTTTAGAGCACTTAAGGGAAGAAAATCAGGGGGAAATCACCAGAGCTTTTTTAGAGCAGCATTATGGAGAAATGATCCCTGCCAGGGAGCTTGTTGTGGACACTCAAAAATTAGAGCCTGGAGAAAAAAGTCTCTTAGAGGAGTTTTTAAGCTATAGAAAGGGTCGTAAGGTAGTTTTGACAAGTCCTAAGGTTGGAGAGAAGAAGAAGCTTCTCCTTTTAGCCCAAAGCAATGCCGCTGAAAAATACCGACAAAAGGTCGAGTCGGAGAACTATCTGGAAAGAGAGCGAGAAAAGGCTTTAGAGGGATTAAAAAACTATCTGGATTTAAGAAAAATACCTAAGAGAATTGAATGTTATGATATCAGCAATATCAGTGGGACAGATACTGTGGCCAGCATGGCAGTTTTTATGGATGGTCAAAGCGCCCCTTCTGAATATAGGAAGTTTAAAATCAGAGGAGTGGTAGGTCCCAATGATTTTTTAGCTATGGAAGAGGTTATCAGACGAAGATTCAAGCAAGATTGGTCTTTGCCTGATCTGGTGCTGATCGATGGAGGCAAGGGTCAGCTTTCTAGTGCAGTGAAGATCATCAGAGGGTATGGCTTAGCTGAGGTTGAGGTTTGCTCTTTGGCTAAAAAAGAAGAGCTGGTCTTTAAGGAAGGCTTAAGGGAAGGTATTTTTATTCCAAGAAAAGAAATGGCTTTGAAAATATTACAGGGTGTCAGGGATGAGGCTCATAGATTTGCGATAACCTATCATAGGACTGTCAGAGATAAAAAGATGACTGCTTCGGTTTTTGATGAAATAGAGGGGCTGGGGCCTAAGAAAAAAAAGGCTCTTTTAAAGGAGTTCAATAGTTTGGCTGGAGTTAGGAAAGCTTTGGTTGGGGATATTGCCCAGGTGGTTAAAAGCAGGAAGTTGGCTGAAAAAATAAAGGATGTAATCGGTGATGAATAAAATTAAATTAATTGCCTTAGATATAGATGGCACCTTGCTTAACAGCAAGGGGGAGGTTAGTAAAAAAAATCAGGAGGCTATAGCTTATGCTGAAAGAAAGGGTATCTATGTGATCCTGGCTACAGGGAGAATGTACAGAAGTGCCAATCATTTTGCTCAGTATTTTAATAGTGATATGCCTATCATCACCTATAATGGTGGCATGATCAGGGAGTTTAATTATGGAGCTAAGCTTTTTGAGCAAAATATGCCCTTAAAGTTGGTCAGGCCAGTTTATGAGACTACTAAAAAGTATGATTTGTCAGTTAATTTCTATATCAATGATAATCTGTATGGCAACGAGGGGCATAAATATATCAAGGAATATGCTGAGCATATCAAGGTGCCTTATCAGACCTTGAAGGATGAGGAGATTTTCAGGCTTATTGAGAATGAGAATATTATTAAGATGGTTGCTGTAGAGGATGCTGAGATTTTAGATGATTTTTTGGCAAAGGAATATGATAATTTTAAAGATGAGCTTTATTTAGTGAAGTCCTTGCCTTTCTTTTTGGAAATTGCTCATAAGGGTATAAATAAAGGGACTGGACTTGAGGCCTTAGGTGATATTTTAGGAATAAGGCCAGAGGAAATGCTGGCTGTTGGTGATAATTTAAATGATGAGGAAATGCTGGAATTAGTAGGTTTCCCTATAATCATGGCTAACGGTCATGATGATCTAAAGGAGAGAGGCTATTTTATTACTGGTACTAATGATGAGGATGGAGTAGCCAGGGCTATTGGTCAGTTTATTTAGTTTATGGTAAAATATTAGTTGAGAAAATATATGATGGGATTGGAAAATAGATTGATTGATTTAATGTTGGATTTACATACTCATACAGTGGTATCTGGTCATGCCTATAGTACCTTAAAGGAAAATATTGAAGCAGCTAGAGCAAAGGGTCTAAAAGGCTTTGCGGTCACTGATCATGGTCCGGCTATGCCTGGAGTTCTTGGGGATGCTTATCATGTAGTCAATATGAAGCTGGCTGTTCCTAAGGTGATGGAGGATATCAGGATCATCAGAGGCTTTGAGGCTAATATCATCGATTATGAGGGCAAGACTGATCTGCCTACAGAGTTTTCTCCCAGCGTGGAGTTTATTATTGCTTCATTACATGAGATTTGTATCGTTCCTAGTAGCAGGGAGGAAAATACTGCCGGGGTGATCAATGCTATGGCTAGTGGCTATGTGGATGCTATTGGTCATCCTGATGGCTTTAAGTTTCCTTTGGATTATCTGGCTATAACTGAGGCGGCATATGAGTATGGCATCGCCTTGGAGGTCAATAATAATTCTTTAAAGGGTGAGGTCAGGGGAGATACCAGGCATAACTATCTTGAGCTTTTAAGGTTAGCAAAGAAAAATCGAGTTTATGTGGCTGCTGGTAGTGATTCTCATTTTTATGTTTCTATTGGTGAGCTGGATATGGCCAGGGATATATTGGAGGAGGTTGATTATCCAAAGGAGTTGATAATCAATTCTTCAGTTGAGAGTTTTGATGAGTTTATCAGACTAAGGGGCAATGAAAGGAAGATTTTATGATGGAGAAAAAAAACACTTCATTAAGGCTTTTGATAATATCTGGTTTAAGTGGGGCTGGAAAAAGTCAGGTTATGAATTTTTTAGAGGATAGTGGTTATTTTTGTATTGATAATTTTCCTCCTTATTTGGTTACTTCCTTGATCGATAAGCTGGAGACTGATGAGAAGATCAATAAGGTAGCCTTGGCCATAGATATCAGAGGTGGGTATCTGCTTTCTTCCTATAAGAAAGCGGTCAAAGAGTTGGAAGCTGCTGGTAAGAATTTTGAGACGATTTTTATTGATGCTGCCAACAGGTCGATCATTTCCAGATATAAGATGAGCAGGAGAAGGCATCCTTTGATCGAAGAGGCTGGTGGTGATATGCTCCAGGCTATCAGATTGGAGAGGGATCTCCTTCTTGATGTCAGGGATAAGGTGGATAGGATCATTGATACTACTGATATTTCCAGCAAGCAGCTGGCTTTGATCATTGATAGTATTGTCAAGGAGCAGGACAGGGCTGATTTTTTGATCACTATCAGTTCCTTTGGCTATAAGTATGGTTTACCTATTGATGCTGATTTAGTGATGGATGTGCGTTTTTTGCCTAATCCTTTTTATATAGAGGATTTAAAGCCTTTAACTGGTGAGGATAAGGAGGTTGAGGATTATGTTATGAATAATTCTTTGACTCAGGAGTTTTTGTCCAGGTATGTTTCTTGGTTGAAGTTTTTGATTCCTCATTATATGGATGAGGGCAAGAGGCAGTTGGTTATTGCTATTGGCTGTACTGGTGGTCAGCATAGGTCTGTGGCTATCAGCAGGGCTTTAAATGAAGCGCTGCAGGGTGATGGTATCAGGACTTATGTTTATCATAGGGAGTTATGGAGGTATTAGGCTAGGATGTCTTTTAGTTTTGAGGTCAAAGAGGCTTTGGTGGCTATCAAGGCTGAGAGTTCTGGTATCAGGGCTAAGGAGCTGATCAGCTTTTTTCATATGGCTGGCCAGAGGGAAGATGATCGTCTGGTGGTTTTTTCTAGTGAGAATATCTTGGTGGCTAAAAGAATTATTTTTTTGTTAAGTGAGTTTTTTCCTGGGAGATATTCCTTTAAGGTTCAGTATAAGGGTAAGTTTAAGCGGGTTTTTTATTTGATCAATCTTTATGTGGCTGATGATTCGTTTTTTGTTCTTGATGGTTTTAGGGGTAAAAAAGAGGAGGGTGCTTTTCTGCGTGGGGCCTTTTTGGCCAGAGGGTCTATTTCTGATCCTAAGAAGGGTTATCATCTTGAGCTTCGTTGTCCTAGTTTTATGATTTATATAGTTTTAAGGGATCTTTTGTTGTCTTTTGGCATTGAGGCTAAGGGTCTTAATAGGAAGGGTGCTTTTTTTCTTTATTTGAAGGATGGTGAGGAGATCAGTGATTTTCTGAAAATAATTGGGGCTTTTAATTTTATGTTTGCTTTTGAGGAGACCAGGGTGATCAAGGAGCTTAAGAATATGGCTAACAGAAGGAATAATTGTGATCTGGCTAATTTGGACAGGATCATTGCTACTTCTGCTAAGCAGATCAAGGTTATCAAGAAACTGGGTATTGGTAATCTGCCTCCTGCTTTAAGGGAGATCGCTGCTTTAAGGGTCGAGAATCCAGAGTTGTCTTTGGCTGAGCTTGGTGAGTTGGTGAGTCCTCCTATTAAAAAGTCGGCTGTTAATTATAGGTTGAAAAAAATTGAGAGTTTGGGTGAGAAGTGATGAAAAAGGTTGTAGTTGGTTTGTTGATTGTTTTTGCTTATCTTGCTGTTTATTTTTATATTAATTTAAATGTTTCTGGTTTAGTAGCTTTGTTTAGTAGTTTGGATTTGTTTTTTGATGCTGCTTTGCTTCGGGATATTCCTGCTATGCTAGAGGCTGTAAACAGCAGGTCTTTAAATGGTTATGTGCTTATTGTTTCGATGATTTTAAGTAGTGTTATTTTTGTATTATTTACTTTGATGGTCAATTATAAGAATCTTAGGAAGCCTGGTTGGTTTAAGGGTTTTAAATGGTTGGATCTTCTTTTTACTTTGTCTTTTGCTGTGGGTTGCGCTTTGCTGGTGGCTTTTCTTTTGATTTATATTTTTCCTGATTTTATTAATAGTATGCCAGTGGAGGTTCAGGAGGTTTTTGCTTCGATGGCGGCTACTAGTCCTTGGTTGATGCTTCTGACTGTTGGGGTTTTTGCTCCAGTGGCTGAGGAGGTTTTGTTTCGTGGGGCTATTTTTAATGTTTTGAAGAATAGGATCAATGCTGGGGTGGCTATTGTTGTTTCGGCTGTGTTGTTTGCTGCTTTTCATATGAATTGGTATCAGGCTAGTTATGCTTTGGTGTTAGGCCTGGTCTTGGGGTTGATTGCTTATAAGAGTGGTTCTCTGATCTTGCCTATTATTTTTCATATGGTTTATAATATTTTGGTTTCTTTGCCGGAGCTGCTGCCTAAGTCGTTGATGGACTTTTTGTTTATTGAGTCTTATGTTTTTCCTGTTTTGGGTCTTTTGTTTTTTAATGCTGGCTTGGTTTATTTTTTGGACAGGAAGGTTGATGTTGAGGAATCACCAGTGGGGGATGAAGTGCTTTCGTAATTATTGATATATACTATTAAAGTTAAGGGTATAGCCGTTTTAGTGGCTATACCCTTCTTTGATTATTGTTTAAAAATCTATAAATTTAAAGAATGTCGTGAATTAGGTGTTGGTCTTTTGTTTTTTTAGTAGTTGGTGGAGGATGGCTGTTCTTCTGAGCTAGATGTTTTCCTCTAGGCTCTATTTGATTATGGTGGGGTTTGGTTCTTGGTAGGTGGCTGTTAGTTGGTTGATGGTTATGCTAAGGGCGTCTATGGTGTCCCATTAGGATTTTTCTGTGATCAGCCTTTTTATTTTTTCCATTATCAAGTTGAGGTAGTCTGTGGTTATGAATTTCCAGTTTATGTTTGGTTGTTGTTTTAGTTCTTTGAGTTTATTTTTGCTTAGTTGTCTTCTTTCTGGGGTTTTGATGCCTAGAAAGGGGTATTGGTTTTATGTTTTCTGGGTGTTGTTGTTTTATGTGGTTGAGGAATTATTGGGTGTTCATTTTTGCTTCTATTTTTGTCCGTAGGTGGAGAATTTTTTTAGTACTGTGTTTATTTGTTGTTTGGTTAGGATGTTGCCTCCTCCTAGGGCTTTGGTTTTTAGGTATAGTTCGGCGCAGAATTCTAGTTCTTCTAAAGTGCTGTAGGCGTAGGCTATGTTTGGTCCTGCTGTTAGAATGCCATGGTTGCCTAGGAGGACTGCGTATTTGTTTTGCATGTGCTGGTAGGCTAGTTCGGCTAGTTCCTGGGTGCCGAAGGGTGCGTAGGGTGTGCAGTTTACTTGATCGCTGCCACTGAAGGCTATGAGGTAGTGGATGGCTTTTAGTGGTTCTCCCAGGCAGGAGAGGGTGGTGGCGTTTATGGAGTGGGAGTGGACTATGGCATTGATGTCTTGTCTTTTGTTGTAGAAGATTTTGTGCATGCTTAGTTCGCTTGAGGGTTTTTTGTTGCCTTCTATGATGTTGCCTTCTTGGTCTAGTATGACTATGTCTTGTGGTGTGATGTCATGGTATTCTATGCCTGATGGTTTGATGGCGATTAGTTGTTCTTTTCTGTTGTAGATGCTGATGTTTCCTCCTGTGCCTGTTGTTAGT
>JAKEGG010000032.1 GCA_022615965.1 Fusobacteriota bacterium | reverse complement strand
CCAACAATGCCAACTTCCTCACCTTCAAATATATAGCTGCCTTTTTCTACAGTTATTTTATCCAGATGGGCATATAAAGTGTAAAAATTATTACCATGATATATTATAACCTTATTACCATAACCGTCGCCTTTATCTTCAGCTAGAACAACAATACCATCTTGACTGTTGATTGCTCTAGGATTAAATTCTAAGGTATTGATATCTATTCCTTTATGGTAGACAGAAAATCCCTGGCCTATATTATCAAATCCTTCTACCGGCCAATTGTAGCTATTATCCCCTAAATAGCTTTGGTTTAATTCGATTGTATTGTCTATAAACTCGACATTCAATGCCTTTAAAAGTTTTCTTTGTTCAACAAGCTGACTTTCAACCTGCTCTTTGGCAACTAAAATAGTGGCCTCGATCATAGTATTAGTCGAATAATGATTCTGGCTTTTATCAGCTCTGACCTTTATTAATTCACTATCCAGCTCATTACTATATTCTTTAAGTTTAACTACTTCACTTATAAGCACCTTGATAGCAGTTTTATCATCTTCCTCAGCACTTATCTTGCTCTCACCAAAAGTAAAGAGCATAATGGCTATGCTCATTACTAAAAAAATCTTGTGTTTTTTACTCAAAACTACTCCTATCTGATATATGGTTCTGGGTCAACATATGTTCCATTGATTATAACTTCAAAATGTAGATGGATACCAAAACTTTGGCCTGTATCACCCATAATACCTATTTGCTCCCCACGAGATACTCCTTGACCCGGGCTTACATTAATGCTATTTAGATGGCCATATAAGGTTACCATACCATTCCCATGGTTGATCATTACCGTATTACCATAACCATAGTAACTTTGAGCTAGAATAACTACTCCACTGTCTGCCGCAACAATCGCCCTGTTTGTGTCTGTCATACCACCTATATCAAAACCTTTGTGATAAGAACTAAAACGTTGTACATTGCTAGTTGATGGTGAAACAGATGGTACCGGCCATTGCAAGCTGCCATTACCTGTATAGTTGCCACCATAATTTGGAGCACTAGGGTTATATTGGTTCATTAAATCATTAAGCTGCTGGATTATTGATGCTCTGGCAGCTTCCTCTGCAGCTAACTGGCTTTCCATCTGTGCCTTAGTGCTGTCATAGGTGTGCTTGATAGAATCAAGCTTCTGTTTTTCAACAGCCAAACTATTTAATTCAGCTTCAGTATTTTTCTTGTTTTCTTCAATGCTAGCTTTTTGTGCTTCAATTGCTGATTTACTATCCTTGATAGCCTGAACCTGTTTTTCTTCCTGTTCCTTTACTATCCTGTAATATTCGTTATAGTTGATAAAGTCAGTAATATTAGCTGAATCAAGTATTATTTCTGTGTAATCAATCTCCCCATCTTCATACTTGTTTCTCAAATGAGAATAGTATTCTTGCTTTTCAGCATCATACTTCTGGGTTGCCGTGATCAATTCATTTTGTTTCTGCACCAAATCTGTCTGTAATTGATTGATAGTAGCTTCATTATTTGCAATTCCTGCCTCTACTTCATTGATTTTAGCCAGGATTTCAAAAATTTGACCATCTAATTTCTTGATTTCATTTTTAAAATTTTCAATATTTGCTTCTGATTGTTTCTTTTGATCTGTTAAAGATGCTTCAACCTTTATATTCTGATCTAGCCCTAGAACACCTATTAATGCTATACAAAGAACAAGCAGTATAAATTTGACTTTCATTTAGCCTCCTTAAAATTTCATTTACAAATAATTCAATGGGTTTACAACGCCATTGTAAATATCGCCATTATTGGTTACCTGGAAATGCAGATGGTTACCTGTACTCCAGCCTGTGCTACCTACAGCTCCAATGCCCTGTCCCTTACTGACTCCTTGTCCTACTGATACGCTATAGGAGCTCATGTGTGCATATAGTGTCATCAAACCACTTCCGTGGTTAATTACTACACAGTTACCAAAGCCACCACTATTATACTGGGCATACACCACTACTCCTGATTCAGCAGCTACAATTGGTGCACCTCCTGAAGCGCTTATATCTATACCTTTATGAAATTCACTACCACCAAATATAGGGCTGATTCTGTAGCCAAAGGGACTGGTAATGATATTTGATGAAGGTACTACCCAGGCAAATTGCCCGTTTCCAGTATAGGCAAAACCTCCTCCGATGGATGCCTGTATTTGTGCATTAATATCAGCCAAAGCTGCTTCCTGCTTGGAAATTTCAGCCTGATACTGACTTGATATTGTAGCAAAATAGTCTTTTTGAGAGTCAAGCTTTTGTTTTTCTACACTTAATTGATTTTGTTCAGACTCTAAACTTAACTTTTTATCAGCTAAAGTTTTTTTGACAGTTTCCAGTTCTTTTTTCTGATTTTCCAAAGCATCCTTGGCAGCTTTTATTACCTGAATCTTACTTTCCTCTTTATCTTTGACAATTCGATAATACTCATTATTGTTTATCAGCTCTGTCAGATTAGAAGAATCAAGAACCATCTCTGCAAAGTTTATTTCGCCCTCTTCATATCTGGATCTTAGATTCAAATAATAGTCCTGTTTCTTTGCATTGAAAACTTCTGTTTCCTTCGCTATTTCTTCTTCTTTGACAGCAATATTTCCTTGAATGACATCTATTTCTCCATTGGTTCTATCTATATTATTTTGTAATCCATCAATCTTATTTTGCACTTCATAAATCTGTCCTACAATTACTGAAAGATTTCCATTAGCTTCATCGATTTTCTTCTGAAACTCAGCTATCTGTTGTTCAGCAGCAGCTTTATCTTCAGCTAAGCCAGCAAAAACCATCGATGACGGTATGCCGATCATAGCTAAGACCATAAACATGCCTATCAATATTTTTCTTGTATTATTACTCACGATTTTCCCCCTAGAATTAAAAGTAGCCCATTGGATCAACTACTCCACTAAAAATATCTCCATTGTTGGTTACCTGGAAATGCAGATGGTTACCTGTACTCCAACCAGTGCTGCCAACACCACCTATATATTGACCTTTACTGACACTTTGTCCATAGGAAACTCCGATTGAACTCATATGTGCATAAAGGGTAATCAAGCCTCCTCCATGATCAATTATGACAGTATTGCCAAAACCACCATTATTAAACTGGGCATATACAACCATTCCGCTGTCTGCTGCCACTATAGAAGCTCCTCCAGCTGCACCGATGTCTATTCCTTTATGGAATTCTCCTCCACCAAAGATAGGGCTTGATCTATAGCCAAATGGACTAGTGATCAAATATGATGAAGGCACAGGCCAGGTAAAGGTTCCTGTACCCTGCTGATAACCATTGTCACCTGATTCTCCTGTTGTACTTTCTCCACCACTTCCAGTGTTATTATTGTTGTTATTTTCAGCAGCAGCCTGTTCTTCCTTTGCTTTTTGCAAATCTGCTATAGATTTTTGTATTTCAGCATTTATATTGACTAAAGCAGCTTCTTGATTTTGTACTTCTGACTGATACTCATTAGCTAATGAAGCAAAATAGTCTTTTTGAGAATCAAGTTTCTGCTTATCTATATCCTGTTGCTTTTTACTATTTTCAATAGCTACCTTTTTTTCGTTAACAGAATTTTTTATAGCTTCAAGTTCTTTTTTCTGATCTTCTAATGCCTGTTTTGATTTCTTAATAACATCTATTTTTTCTTGTTCCTTAGCATTGATTATTCTGTAATACTCATTATAGTTCACTAATTCAGTTAAGTTAACAGTATTTAAAATTATCTCTAAAAAGTCAGCATCACCATCTTCAAACTTGCTTCTCAAGCTAGAATAATAGTCTTTCTTATTAGCATTAAATTCTTCCAGAGATTTATTGATTTCTTGTTCCTTGCTATCAATACTACTCTGAATAACTGCTATTTCCTGATTAAGTTTATCAATGTTGGCCTCAGTCGCACTGATACTGTTTTCAACTGCAGAAATCTGACTCATTATTTCCAGTAAATCACCATTAGCTTCAGCAATTTTACCCTTAAACTCCTCAATTTGTTTCTGAGCATTGGCAGCATCTTCTTCTAGACCTCCCATTATACCAGCATTGGGTATAAGGAACAGCGAAACTCCAAGGACAAAGATCAACATTGTTATTTTTATTATCTTATTCAAAAAAAGCACCCCCTTCTTTTATTTAAACACTATACTTCTAAATATTTTCTTAAGGACAAGTAGCTACCTAAGGCTCCTACAAATATACCTGATATTAATAGTAAAACTACCACTAGTGCTATTTGCAAGCCATTAAAGCTTAAATTCAAGAACTGGATTTCTGTAGCTTTATCCATTGAAAATTTATAGGACAAAGCCAAAACAACAGAAGATACTACAGCTCCCAAAAATCCTAAAAGCATTCCTGATGTTAGAAAAGGTCCTTGAATAAAGCTATTTGAAGAACCTACGTACTTCATCACCTGTATTTCTTTTCTTTTAGCATACAATGATAGCTTGATAGTTGTTGATATCAGGAATATAGCTATCAAGAATAAAATGATCACTACAACTATACCACCTATTCTAACTGCATTGACGATTCCAGTAAGCTTATTCACCAAATCCTTGGCAAAATCAACTTTATACACACCTTCTATTTTACTTGCATCAGCGCTTATGGCCTCAAGCTTGGTATTATCTGAACCAGTTATTATAAAGGTGTAAGGCATCGGATTATCATCTCCAAAAAGCTGTTTCCACTGCTCTGCTCCACCTTGCTTGCTAATCATTTCATCCATGGCCTGTTGCTTAGACTTATATGTCACTGATTCTACATCAGCAATATTCTTCAGTTTATCTTCCACTGCCAAAGCCTGTTGCTCTGTATAATTTGTATCAACAAATACTGATAGCTGGGTCTTATCACTTTGTGTTTTAATAAATATACCTGCATTTAATATAAAAATAATAAATGCTCCAACTATAAACAAGGATATTGATACGGTTAAGACAGTAGAGATACTCATTACTTTATTTCGAGCCATATTTTTTAAAGCCTGATTAATAAAGTAACCTATCTTTTTAAGATTCATAAGTATATCTTCCCCCTTCCTGATCTCTGGTTATTTTACCTTTTTTCAGTTCAAGAACCCTTTTAGCTAGCTGGTCAACGATAAATCTGTCATGAGTCGCCATGATGATCGTTGTTCCTACACTATTGATTTCTTTAAAAATATCCATTATTTCCACCGCAGTGCTTGGATCAACATTTCCAGATGGTTCATCAGCCAATAAAATTTTAGGTGAGTTGATTATAGCTCTTCCTATGGCTATTCTTTGTTGCTCTCCACCAGAAAGTTGCTGAGGGTAATGATCCTGTCTGTGGATCATTCCTACCTTTTTCAGGATTTTAGGCACTCTGTCAATAATATCTTTTTTACTATAGCCTAGTACTTCCATTGCATAGGCTATATTTTCATAAGCAGTTCTATCCTCTAGTAAACGGAAGTCCTGAAAGACTACTCCAATATTTTTTCTTAAAATATTCAACTCTTTAGCTTTTAATAAAGATATGTTTTTATTGCCTACGTATATTTTACCAGAAGTAGGTTTTTCCTCTCTGAACAATAGTTTCAGAAAAGTTGATTTTCCTGCACCACTTGCTCCTATCAAAAAAACAAACTCACCCTTATGAATATTTGTTGTTACATGGTCCAGACCTATAGTTTTATTGCCATAAACTTTAGTTACATTTTCTAATCTAACAATAGCTGGTTGATTCATAATTATTCCTTTCGATTATTTTCTTTCTATAACCTTTTTAACCTTCTTAACAATCTCTTCTTTGGTTAAATTATATTTTTCTAAAAGTTCGTCAGGAGCACCTGATTCACCAAAGATATCATTTATACCTACCATTTCCAAAGGAACAGGATCATTGCAGCTTAACACCTCAGCTACAGCACTGCCAAGTCCACCATAGATATTATGTTCTTCTACAGTCACCACACAGCCTGTTTTTTGAGCTGATTCAACTATCAGTTCTTTATCAATTGGCTTTATAGAGGCCATATTGATCACCTCAACATCAAATCCTTCTCCAGCTAAAATATCAGCCGCCTCTAAAGCTTTGCTAACCATGATCCCACAGGCGATAACAGTGGCATCCTGACCACTTTTTAAAATATTGCCTTTACCTATTTTAAATTTATAGTTTTCATCAAAAATAACAGGTACCTTTGATCTACCTAGTCTGACATAGACTGGTCCTTTATATTCTAATATTTCAAAGATGACACTTTCTGTTTCCACACCATCAGCTGGAACAATTACAGTCATATTTGGAACACTTCTCATCAAACTTATATCTTCTATAGCAGCATGGCTGCCTCCATCTTCTCCTACTGTGATTCCTGCATGTGTAGCCACGACTTTCACATTTAGCTTTGGATAAGCAATTGAATTTCTGATTATTTCAAAGGCTCTTCCAGTTGCAAACATAGCAAAAGTACTGGCAAAAGGTATTTTACCAGTAGTAGCAATGCCAGCGGCTATGCCCATCAGATTTTGTTCAGCTATACCTACATTAATAAAATGTTCAGGTCTAATTTTTTTAAATTCAGCAGTTTTAGTTGATTTAGATAAATCTGCATCTAAAACTACAATATCATCTCTGGTTTCAGCTAATTTTTTCAGAGCCTTACCATAGGCATCTCTAGTTGCTATTTGCTCCATATCTATCTCCTATTTTAATTCTTCAAGGGCCCTAGCCACCTGATCTTTATCTGGGGCTACCCCATGCCACTCAGCAATATCTTCCATGAAATCAACACCCTTACCTTTGATGGTTTTAGCCAAGATCAAGGTAGGCTGACCTTTTGTTTCTCTAGCTTTATCAAAAGCCTTTAATATTTCAGGAATATTATGTCCATCAATTTCAATAACATTAAAGCCAAAGGCCGCCCATTTATTCCTTAAGGAGCCTAAGCACATAACTTCAGTACATTTACCATCGATTTGTAGTCCATTGTTATCTAGTATTGCCACCAGATTATCCAATTCATAATGAACAGCTGCCATAGCTGCTTCCCAGACTATCCCTTCCTGGCACTCTCCATCGCCTAACAAGGCGTATACCCTATTAGGTTTGTCATACATTTTAAAGCTTAAAGCCATGCCAACAGCTGCAGAGAATCCCTGTCCCAAGGAACCAGTTGACATTTCCACTCCTGGAACCTTCTTCATGTCAGGATGTCCTTGAAGAATACTACCAGTCTTTCTTAAGGTCTTGAGTATTTCCAGGTCAAAATAGCCTTTTAAGGCTAAAACACTATATAGCGCAGGGGCTGCATGTCCTTTAGATAGTACGAAACGATCCCTTTCCTCCCAGCTTGGTTCAGTTGGGTCTATTTTTAATTCACTGTAATAAAGGGCAGCCATGATATCGGCTGCAGACAAGGATCCACCTGGATGTCCAGATTTAGCTTCTCCTAGCATTTTTATTACTTCTATTCTAATTTCTTTTGCTTTTTCTTCAATTAAATTTATATTCATCATTATACTCCAATAATT
>JAKEGG010000031.1 GCA_022615965.1 Fusobacteriota bacterium | reverse complement strand
CCACTACCTTGATTAAATTTAACTAAAGCTAAAACAGCCACCAGCATCACCACTATGGCAATCAAAATATGCTTGAGCCTCAAGGACTTCTTCTTTTTTTTCTTATCCTTGGGCTTAAGATTTCTGACATTATGATGCTTTTTAGTTCTTCTTCCCATTTTTCTCCTCGATTATTTCAGCAAAAACAGAGATAGCTATCTCTTCAGGGGTTTCAGCCTTGATATCAAGGCCAATAGGAGCATGAACCTGAGCCAGCTCCTCTTCGAGATAACCATCCTGTAGCAGATCCTCCATCGTTAATTTTATCTTCCTCTTACTGCCAATCAGTCCCAAGTATTTATGTTTTTTCCTGATAACCTGTTTCAGACACTCCCCATCCTGAAGATGTCCTCTGGTTACTATGGCTATATAGCTATGATCATTGAAGCTATACTCAGAAATCATTTGCTCATATTTTCCACTACATAGCAATCTGGCCTGTGGAAACCTTTCTCTGGCAACAAAATCTTCTCGATCGTCAAAAACACTGACCTCAAAACCCAGATATATACCTATTTCATAAAGGGCATAGCCTACGTAACCTCCACCTAGGATCAGAAGATTATCCTGAGGCTTGAGACTTTCATAAAAATGATTTTCTTCATTGGAAAATTTTTCCTTTAAATAGCTTTTACCCTTAATTAAATCAGTTGCCAAATAAATTTCTTCACCAGACTCAATGACATTTAAGGCTTTCTGGAAAATCAACTTCAACTCCTGATCTATATATTGGATCAAAAGCTTATTGACACCACCACAAATCATTAAACTAGCTTTGGGATCAGTGCCTAGCCTGGCTATATCCATCACTGTAAAACTTTGTGCTTCTATCATTTTCTGGCCTTCAAGTATGCTCAAATACTCTCCATTGCCCCCACCAATAGTTCCAGCTACAACACCAGCTCCATCAACCAGCATCTTACTCCCTGTATGTCTGGGAGCAGACCCCTTGGTTTCTATAATGGTCACCAGAGCTAAAGGCTTTTCATATTCAGTTATAATTTTAAAAATTTCCTTATTCAAATTTCTCCACTCCAAATACTGCTTTTTTCCTGCCTAGATATAAGGCTCCCTCTAAGGCTCCACGCCCTACTGCAAAGGCTTTTTCCGATACTGTAAAGGGATATCTTTCTTCCAGTCTAGGATCAACATCCCCAATTTTCATCTTCGCTTCAACAACCAGGCCTTCCTGGATCAAACCTCTTAAATAACCTTTAAAAGGACTATACACCGATGCACCTGCAACCTCCAGCACCAGCTCACCTTCCTCTAAAAGATCCCCTATAGCTTTGTGATGCTTGACTTTCCCAGCTATTGGAGAATAAAGTACTCTTTCTAGTCCTTTTCCTTCAACTATCCCTGGTATGCCACTGTTAGGAGCCGCAGCACCTTCCTCTAGCCATCGTCCAAGATAATGTCCTCTTTTAGTCTCAACCACCAGATGACAATCGATTCCTGCCGTAAAGCCTGGTCCACAGCCTATCACCACAGAAGCATCCTTTAAAGAAGTTCTGATATTTCTTTTTGCTAAGATAGCATCAACAACTATATCAGGCTCATAGCAAGAAGGTACATCCCCCTTATCATAAATCATCACCCCTATTTTACCACTATTTAACACAGATTGAAAATCAGAAGCCTTGACCAGAACCCCTTCGATGCCTTCAACCTCTATACTTTTTTCATAAACAGCTGTAGCAAAGGAAACCCTCCTTCTGATTACCGTAGGCTCAGCTATTTCTGTCATCAAGACCTGAAAACCACTTCTATAGAAAGTCATAGCTACTCCAGTAGCTATATCTCCTGCACCTTTAACCAAAACCTTAACCATTTATTGCTCCTTTATTATTAATATTTTCATATTCTTTTCTTGTATCTATATCGGCAATTACCCCAGGATCAGCCAAGTCAGACTCAAGTAAGTCCATTTCCTTTAATATATTTCTGGCACCTTCATCACCCTTGATTTTAGAAAACAGCTTTAATTCCTTGATTGGAAATAGCACTGGATGTCCACGACGACCTTGATAGCTTGGAACGATGGTCTTCTCCCTATTATCAAGCCAGGTATCAATGATTGCTTTTATAGTAGTCTTGCTCAACAGAGGGAGATCACAGGAAACAACCAATAAAGCCTCGATATTTGTAAAAGCCTTAGCTCCCTCTCTTAAAGAAGCACCCATGCCCCCTTGATAACCAGCTATCTCCAGAAATTTAAAACCAATTTCAGGAATCAAAAATCTGATTTCCTGGCTATGATAGCCTAATGTCACCACAGTTTCCTGAACAAAAGGTGCAAATTTTTTTATAGTAGCTGACAGAAAAAATTCCTCCTGATATTTCAATAGCTGTTTCGGCTGACCCATACGTTTACCTTCCCCAGCAGCTAAGATAAGGCAACCTATTTTAATTGAAGTATCATGATAGACTTTTTTTTGATACACAGAAAAAAGTGTGCCTGGTATTTTTTGAGTTTTTAAATATTCCAACACATTTATCAAACCAACTTTTTCCTCAAGGAAATCTCCTTGATTGATCAATAAGGTCCAATTATATTTTTTTAAAAGCTTCTGCCAGCATCCTTCAACTATTTTCCTGAAAACCTCAGGGGTATATACAAGTTCACCGGGACTTAAAAAGGAGCTTACTCCTTCATTATTATAGGTGTTATCCTCTGTTATTTTTTCCCCTAACACCTTGGCCCCCATAACCAGAAAAACCCTGGCGCTATTAGCTGGAATCACTGGTTCATGCTGGTAAGGCACCTTGAAAGGCTTTCTCCTAGAGCCATCAGCCTCGATCAGCACGACCTGAAATATTGGTATATTACTATATTCTTCTATTTCCTCCTGGCTGAAGCCAAGGTATTTTTCCTTTGCTGAGCCTTTAACAATAACATTTATAGTTCCTGGTTCTTTCTTTTGCAGAGAACCTTTGAATTTTGGATTCACCATTACCGTAGAGTCTTTAAACTCCTCAATACCTAGCTTGGTAGTTGTGCTGATAATAACCTGATAGCCCTGGGCACTTAAGATTTCTGCTACTGATTTGATTATAGAGGTTTTACCTCCACCTCCGACAAACGAGTAAAGACATCCACCCTTAAAATTAGCTAGAATATAGCTTTTATCCATCTATTTTAGAACCTCCGTTATTCTCCCTCCACCTAATAGGAGGTCTGGTTCTTCTTGGCTATATATCACTGCAGACTGTCCCTTGGTAACAGCTGTAGTTGTTTCCAGAAACTCCAGACGAAAGCCTGTGGCCTCTTTAAAAAACCTGGCTAAGGTAGGCTGGCTTCGATATCTGACCTTGACATATACTAAGTCACCTTCTTTTGGTGGAGCCTTGGAGATAAAGAAATTATCAAGGGCGATAAGACCTTTAGCAACCGTGTCTTCTTTATCACCAACGATGATACGATTCTTTTTACCATCAATATCTACAACATACAAAGGCCTGGCATAAGCAATACCCAGTCCTTTTCTCTGACCGATAGTATAGGCATAAATCGGCTTTCCTTCTCCTAAATAGCTGCCATCAACATGATAAATAGCTGTATTATTACCTTGAACCTTTTTATAGTCTTCAATAAATTTATCATAGCTGCCATCAGTAATAAAACAAATATCCTGGCTTTCTTCCTTGCTGGCTATTTTAAGACCAAAGGACTCAGCTATTTCTCTGACTTCTTTTTTTCTCAATTCACCTAAAGGAAATAGCAGGTGCTTGAGTTTTTCCTGATCAAGCTGATAAAGAAAGTAGCTCTGGTCCTTGCTAGGATCCAAGCCTTTTTTCAAAATATATTCCTGTTTTTTTTCATCAAAATCCCTGATGATATAGTGTCCTGTAGCTAAATAATCAAAGCCCATACCTAAGACCTTATCTAACAAATCGATAGATCTGATATAAAGGTTACAGTCCATACATGGATTAGGAGTTATTCCCTCTAAATATTCATTGCAAAATTTATTTATCACTTTTTCTTCAAACAACTCTCTGTAATTAAAAACATAGTGTTTGATTCCAATACGAGCTGCTGTTTCTCTGGCATCATCTACAGCCTCATGCCCACAGCAAGACTTAGATGATTTGACATTGCAAATATCATCAAGCCAGATCTGACAGGTGATCCCAACCACCTCATAGCCTTGTTCCTTTAATAACAAGGCGGCAACTGCGCTGTCCACACCACCGCTCATAGCTACTACTACTTTATTTCCCATTTCTTTTCTCCATTACTAAATACTCATGTATGTCAAAATTTTCCTTAGTCTTTCTTTTTCTATAGCTGCCATCAGCCTTGAGATAATAGCTGTTTTCCCGATCAGCTAACAACAAGACCAACAACCTTTTGATTTTCTCTTTGACAGTCTGGCACAAAACTGGATTTAAGGTTTCGACTCTACGATTTAAATTTCTTTCCATCATATCCATGCTGCTGATAAAGGTTTTTTCCTCACCACCATGATAAAAGTAGTATATCCTGGAATGCTCTAAAAATCTTCCCACCAAACTTTTTACCACGATATTTTCCATAGGTACCAGACCGCATATACCTCTGATAATCAGCTCTACCTCAACACCAGCTGCTCCAGCTTCATATAGCTTATCAATTATTCCCTGATCGATCAAAGAATTCATTTTCATAATAATATGGGCATATTTCCCTTTTTTCGCTTCACTTATTTCATAATCAATACTTGCATACATAAAGCTTCTGGTATTAAAGGGACTGATAACCAGACTTCTAGGTTCAAGGATTTCCTTGCCACTAGTTAAATAGTTAAAGATGCTGATGATATCATCACCGATCCTATCATCTGCTGTAAACAGTCCGATGTCCTCATAAATAGCCGCTGTTTTCTCATTATAGTTGCCAGTGCTTAAATGGGAGTACTTCCTCAGTCCATCCTTTTCCCTTCTGATAACCAAAAGCAATTTAGTATGTGTTTTGATTTTTAATGGTGAAAGCACCACCTGTATCCCAGCTTTTTCCAGTCTTTTAGCCCAGGCGATATTATTTTCCTCATCGAATCTGGCCTTTACCTCCAGGACTACTGTTACACTTTTCCCATTATTGGCAGCCTGGATCAAGGCCTGGATGATCGGGCTGTTCTTGCTGACTCTGTACAAGGTTTGCTTGATAGCAATAACCTTTTTATCCTTGGCAGCTAACTTTAAAAAATCCAGAACTGAAGCAAAATCATCATATGGAAACTGATAGCAATAGTCTTTTTCTCTTAAACCCCTAAAAATATTATCCTTGATATCGATCAGAATGTTTTCCCTTTTAAAATCTGGTAAAAGATAGCTTTTAAACCACTTTTTCTTTAGAAAAAAATTTAAAAAGCTTAAATCTAAAGGACCTGGGACCTGATAGAAATCCCTTAAGCCTATCTTAAAGCTGTTAGCCAAAAAATGAGCCAGACCCGTATTGCCCTTGCCTAAGACTACTTCAAGCCTGACTACCTGTCCCCATTTTCTTTTTTTGACTGACTCTTGTATTTTCTCAAGCAGATCCTCTGCCTCTTCCTTAGAATAATCCAGATCTGCATTTCTGGTGATTCGGTACACCAAAGAACCTCCTGTTTGATAGCTATCGAACAACTCCTGAACTTCTTCAATGATCAGTTCCTCTAAAAGAATATATTTTCTACTATCCTTTTCTCCCACCTTAAGTAAGCGCTCTACATTTTCCGGTATAGAGATATTCCCTAAAAAGCTGATGCCATTTTTTTTTAGCTCAGTAAGAATATTGATCGATTTATTCTTTATCCAAGGGAATTCTCCATATCTTTCAATTACCCTTAAAGTCAGATTAGGGTAGATTTCTTGAGCAAATATATCCTTTGCCTTTTCTTTTTCAGCCATGGTAAGCTTTTCATAGGAAACAATTTCCAAACCATGCTCCTTGATTTTATGTTTAAAATCCTCATAACGGGAATAAAGCTCTTTTATCAAGAGCTTGGTTTTCCTGCTTATTTTAATCAGCTGTTCCCTTGGAGTCAGTCCTGATTTATCTCTTTCTTCTGCTTCAAACTTTAGCTGATCCCAGAGAGTACCGACCCTGACCATAAAAAATTCATCTAGATTTTCAGAAAAAATGCTTAAAAACTTCATTTTTTCACCAATCAGCAACTTATCGCGGTCATAGATCCTAAGCACCCTGCTGTTGAATTCCAGCCAGCTTAATTCTCGGTTAAAATATTTGTTCATTTTATTCCTTAAATGGTTTTTCTAACAGTTTTCCTTCCAGATATCTTGCTTCTATGTTGGCTGCAGAGCCAATATAGATGAATTTTTCTAACTTTTCCTTGATACTTCTTTCTTCCTTGATATTCATGAGGCTATCAGTGTTTATTACTAAGAAATCTGCGCTATATCCTGTTTCCAAGCTACCTGTTTTCCCAAAGAATGAGCCTCCAGATTTGGTGGCCATATAGATAGCTTCAGGTAAGCCGATAACATGACTCATATCATCTTCCAGCCTGCCTTTCATTTTAGATAGCTGTATAGCTAATACCATCTGATATGGCAGATAAAGGTGATGTCCTCCACTG
Organism: Fusobacteriota bacterium; assembly: GCA_022615965.1. Lineage (GTDB taxonomy): Bacteria > Bacillota > TC1 > TC1 > TC1 > WTXA01. The sequence goes on along the minus strand of JAKEGG010000031.1, from coordinate 24,326 downwards.
ATATCTGAGCCCAGGCTTACTGGTAAGCCTTCTTCCAGCATTTTTTTCACTGCCATTATGCCACTGCTTAAATTAGCATTAGACTCTGGGCAGTGGACAGGGTAAACCTGTCTTTTTTTCATAAGCTCTATTTCTTCTTTAGTATTATGGAGGCAATGAGCCATCAGTGCAGGTGCTTTTTCTCCAAACAAATCATATTCATCGTAAACTGAACTATAATTTAGGGCCTCAGGGTGTAAGGACTTGACCCATTCTATTTCTTTTTTGCTTTCATTGATATGACTTTGTACTGGCACATTATATTCTATGGATAGTTTTCCCTGGCCTGCCATGGATTCTGAAGTACAGTGAGGCACAAACCTAGGAGTGATTATTGGTTTGATCAGATGGCTTATCTGGCCATATCTTTCAATTATTTCCCTGGTGCCAGCCAAGCTTTCTTCAGTAGTTTCACTATAGTATTCTGGCACATTTCTATCCATATTGACCTTGCCAATATAGGAGCTTAAGCCTGATTCCAAGGCCAGGTCAAATAGCAGACTGGTGGTTTTTGTATAGAGACTGGCATAGATAACTGATCTTAAAGAACCAGCTTCCCAAAGGCGGTTTAATACCAGCTTATATATTTCTCTGGCATAATCCAGATCCTTGAACTTCACTTCTTCCTTGAAGGTATACTTTTCCAACCAGCCTAAAAGCTCCTCGTCATTGCCTAAGCCACAATTGACGAACTGATTGGCATGTAGATGAAGATCTACAAAGGAGGGGATTATCAGTTTACCTCTATGATCAGTGTATTCCCTTCCTGTTTCAATTTCTTGGACAATACCTTCTATTTTACCTGCTTCATCAATCAGCAGGTAGCTGTCTTCAAAAATAGTGAATTTTGTCGCTTCTTTAGTAAAAATTATGTCTCCTCGTACAATCATCTTATTTCTCCTTTAATCTTTTGTACATTTCAAACAGGATAAACTTTACTATTTTACTTTTTATCATCAGTCTGTCACCAGTAAAGGTTCTGGTAGCCACATCTACTTTGTCTAAATATTTAAAGCCTATATAGACCAGTCCAACAGGTTTATCTATAGTTCCACCTCCAGGACCGGCTATGCCAGTTATGGATATGGTAAAATCAGCTTTGGTTTTTGCATATACTCCTTCAACCATTTCAATAGCTGTATTTTCACTAACTGCTCCATATTGCAGGAGTGTGCTTTCTTTAACTCCTAGATCCTCCTTTTTAGCTTCATAGCTATAGGTGATATAGCCTCGGTCAAAAAAATTTGAACTACCTGGAATATTAGTCAGTGTATTGGCCAAAAGTCCTCCGGTACAAGATTCTGCTACAGCCACCTTAAGCTTTTTAGAATCTAAGGCCTGAGCAACCAGCCCCTCTATGGTTTCCTCATCTCGACCGAAGTAATAGTTATCTAGTCTTTTTAAAACCTCATGGCTGTATTCATCTACCAGCCTTTTAGCTTCCTCTTTCTTTTGTCCTTTAGCAGTGATCCTAAAATGTATTTCACCTTCTTTGATCGTTGGAGCGATAGTTGGATTTGTGCTTTTTATCAGATCCTTGATCTTATCTTCAGCCTTCGATTCTCCAATACCAGCAAATTTCAAAGTTTTGGAAAAGATTACCTCATCAGCCAGAAGCTCCTTTTTAATGTATGGTATCAGTTCTTTTTCCATCAGGTATTTAAGTTCATTAGGTGGACCAGGGGTCAGAAAATATTTCTTATTTTTACTTTCAATTAAAGTTCCTGGGGCAACTCCTGCCTCACTATAAAAGACCTTGCTGCCTTTTGGTATCATTGCAACCTTTAAATCTCCTGGCAAGACCTGATAACTGGTTTGTTTTTCTATTCGGTGCTTGATCTTGCTATCTATAGTTTCTTCAATATCAAGATAGCTGACCAAAGCCTCTCTGGTCACATCATCCTCGGTGGGACCTAAGCCTCCGTTTAGAAATACAATATCCACATCTTCATCTGCTTCGGCGATTGCGGCTTTGATTCTTTCCAGATTATCCCCTACTGTCACTACCTTGAAAACATCAATGCCCAGCTTGGCAAATTCATCACAGATATACTGGCTGTTAGTATTTAAGGTTTTGCCTAATAAAAGTTCAGTACCTGTGCAGATTATATAGCCTTTCATTTTCAACTCCAAATCTTTCCCTAAAATGAAGGAAAATAATAATACTAATAAGTATTCCTTATTTCCCTTTAATTATACTCTATTTTATTGTAATATCCTATAGCTATTTTTGAGGCTCAGCGCCACCAACAGCTATTCTGGCGCCTAGTTCCTTATCGATCTGGTACAGTCCATTACCATCATTGCCGATAAGCTTAAGGCTCTTGATGATAGCCTCTGCTGTAGCTTCTTCCTCTACCTGCTCATTGACAAACCAGTTCAGGAAATTAACAGCGGCATAGTTTTTCTCATCACCTGCCAGGCTCATTAAAAAGTTGATCCTCTCAGTAACAAATCTTTCATGCTCTAAAGCTTGTTCAAAAATCAATTTTAAATCTTCACCTTTTACTTCAGGATCTTCAAAACCAGTAATTTTAGCTTCTCCTCCGGCTTCAATGATAAAGTCCATGATTTTTATAGCATGGATCCTTTCTTCTTCTGCCTGAGTTTTCATCCAGGTTGAAGCACCTGTAAAATCTATACTGGCAAACTTGGCTGCCATAGCCAGGTAAAGGTGACTTGAATAAAACTCATAGGTGATTTGTTTGTTTAATTCATCATTAAGGTTTTTTGATATCATATTTCTTCTCCTTTTATTCTCTTAAGGATATAATATCATATTTCTTCCTTTTTTAATATCTTTGTAAACTTACTTAGTAGTACTAATATTATTCCGACAATAATAAATTCTGGTCCCACATAGGAAATATTGTAGATAAAAGAATAAGCAGCTACATTCATCCCCTCTGGAGCATAGCTGGCAAATACTACGATACCAGAGAAAACATGACTTAGATAGATAGCCAGATAGATGATTATATACTTGATGATATCTTTACCTTTTAATCCAATCAAGCCTAATAGTACCCCAATAAGCAGATAATCGAAGATGATAGAAACTGGATGGGCTACATGGTATGGATCGATCAGAAAATTCAAAAGGCCATAGGCCAGACCAACCAACACTCCCCACTTGTAGCCATGTCTTAAGGCAAATACCAAAATCGGCAAGCTAGCTAAAGAGATATCTCCTCCCTGAGGCAGACTAAGACCTAAAGATTTAGCTAAAAAACCTAGGACCAGAGCTAAAGCAATCATGATACTACCTTCGACCATCATTCTTAAATTTTCTCTTTTCATTTTTTCCTTCCTTTCAAAAAAAATCTATTACCTGAAAATAGGTAATAGATTTAAAAAACAAATATATTCCTACGCTAGTATTACCTAGATCAGGTTTATGGGTCGTAAGTCACACTTACCTCTCAGCCGATATATCAGCTCCCCTTTTAACTATTTATATCATAACATACTTATTTAAGGTTTTCCAGCACCACTTCTCCTGCTTTATAATCAATTGCCACACCCAGACCTTCCTCGATGGTTCTGGCTAAAATAGCATCGGCCAGTGAATCTTCAACATATTTCTGGACCGCTCTTTTAAGTGGTCTGGCTCCATATTCAGGATTATAGCCTTCTTCAAGTATTTTTTTCTTTAAACCTTCTTTGATAACCAGTACAGGAATACCAATATCCTTGACCCTATCTGCCACTTCTTTAATAATCAGATCTAAAATCTCATTAGTTTCATCCTTGGTCAGACTATGGAAAACGATGATATCATCCAATCTATTGATAAACTCTGGTCTAAAGGCCTTTCTTACTTCTTCTAAAACCTTTTCTTCATTGTCCTTGTCCACACTATTATTTTCAGCTCTAAAACCAAGTTTATTCATACCTTTGATTTTTTCTACCCCTACATTCGAGGTCATAACAATAACAGCATTTCTAAAATCAACTGTTTTTCCCTGGCTATCTGTTAGTCTGCCATCATCCATTACCTGAAGCAGAATATTAAAAATGTCTGGATGTGCTTTTTCTATTTCATCAAATAGTATGACACTATATGGTTTTCTTTTGATAGCCTCAGTTAACTGGCCAGCTTCATCATAGCCCACATAGCCAGGAGGGGCGCCTATCAGCTTAGAAACAGTATGTTTTTCCATATATTCAGACATGTCAAAGCGAATCATATCTTCTTCTTTGCCAAAGAGAAACTCAGCCAAGGTTTTAGCAGTTTCAGTTTTACCTACTCCTGTAGGTCCCAGAAATAAAAAGCTACCTGCTGGTTTTTTAGGATTTTTCAGACCTGCTCTGGCTCTTCTTACCGCTTTTGACAAGGCACTTAAGGCTTCATCCTGTCCAACAACTCTTTCATGTAGAGTTTTTTCCAGATTAATAAGCTTTTGTGAATCTTCCATAGAAATATTATCTACTGGTATTCCTGTCCATTCAGCAACGATCTTAGCTATTTCTGTAGCTTCCAGAGTATTGCTTCCTGAGCCATTTTCCTTTTGCCAGTTTGCCTTGGCAGTCTCGATATTTTTCTTTATGTTATCTGCTTCATCTCTAAGTCTGGCTGCATCTTCAAAACGCTCTTCTGCTACGGCTACATTTTTATCTGCTTCTGCATTAGCTAGCTTTTCTTCTAAAGCAATCAAATCATTTGGCAGCTTCTGGCTGACCAGTTTCAGTCTGGAGGCACCTTCATCTATCAAATCAATAGCCTTGTCTGGCAAGAATCTATCTCCAATATATCTGGTTGACAGCTTGACTGCTTCTTCTATAGCTTCATCGCTGATACTGATCCCATGGTGTTTTTCATAACTTTCCCTTAGTCCTTTTAGTATAGCTACAGTCTCAGCTTCAGTTGGTTCTTTGATCAATATGGTCTGGAACCTACGCTCTAAGGCAGCATCCTTTTCAAAGTATTTTCTGAACTCTTCTAAAGTGGTAGCCCCAACACACTGAAAACTTCCTCTGGCCAAAGCTGGTTTCAGGATATTGGCACCATCAATGGTTCCTTCTCCTCCACCTGCTCCAATAAGGGTATGGATCTCATCTATAAAGAGTATGATATTCCCTTCTCTTTCAATTTCACCTATAACATTTTTCAGTCGCTCTTCAAATTCACCACGGTATTTAGAACCAGCTACCATGCCAGAAAGATCCAAGGTGATCAATCTTTTGTTTAATAGGAATTCAGGTATTTCTTTAGCTACGATCTTTTGGGCCAGTCCTTCGACTATTGCAGTTTTACCTACTCCTGGTTCTCCTATCAGGATAGGGTTATTTTTACTTTTTCTTCCTAGGATCTGAATCATTCTTTCTACTTCTTTTTCTCGGCCAATAACCGGGTCGACTTTGTTGGCCTTGGCTTTTTCTATCAGATCTAATCCATACTTATCAACATATGGAGTTTTGCCTATATTTTTTTCCAAGGCTTTAGCATCATAGCCTTCTTCTGTTTCCTCTTCAAATTCTTCCTGATCAGCTTCTATATGTTTACTTACTCCCTGAAGGCTGTTATTGATAACATTTTCTACTAGTTGCAAGGTTTGTCCTGGATTGCCTTCATATTTCTTAAGGATTTCCATAGCAAAGCCCTGGCCTTCTTTAAGTAAGGCGTATAGAATGAATATTGGTTCTATGCCTTTGGCACTGACTTGTCTGGCTACACTATCAGCCATAACCATGATCTGGTTTACTCTAGCAGAAGTTTTAAGAACCATAGAGTGTGGTTCTCCTTTACCTAGGATATTGACTATATCCTCATAAAGAGCACCATAGCTCATACCCAATCCCTGAGCAAAAAAGCCTCCTGTCACAGCTTGATCTTCGATCAGAAAAGCTAAAAATAGATGCTCGGTGCCAATTAATTGATGTCCTAGCTTGCCAGCTTCTTCTCCAGCAAGCTTTATTATTTTTTTACTTTCATTGGTTAAATTGTCCCAGATCATTATTTATTCCCTCCGATTTTCAGTATTTCTTGAAACAGCTGTGGTCTTTTACCATCTCTTTCTTCTGGCTCCATGGTTTTGGCAAAGTATTTTTGCAAACCTGCTGGCTGGGCCAGAACTATCAGGTTGTTAAGTTGTTGATAGCTCAGATCTTGATCGAATTTCATACCTCTTTCCAGTCCTAATCTTAGAAGGCTGATATCGTTCATTCCTTCCTTGGCAGAAAGTATCAAGGCATATTTCAGATTGCCATAGGCTCTGAAAATCATGTCTTTGATATGTAATTCTTGTTCTAGAAATAGTTTGCTTCTACTTTCTTTTTCCAATTCTATTATATCATTTATTTTGCTATTAAGACTAAGCATTATTTCAGTTTCTTTAACTCCTATGGTAAACTGGTTAGAGATCTGATAAAGGTCACCATAGGCCTTAGAGCCTTCACCAAAGAAGCCTCTGATCACAAACCCTTCTTTTTTTAGCCCTTGACTGATTTTTTCTAGTCCACCATTCATAGCTAAGGCTGGTAGGTGCATCATGACTGAAAATCTAATTCCTGTGCCCACATTGGATGGGCAGGAGGTCAGATAGCCATATTGTTCATGGTAGGAGTATTGATAGAACTTTTCCAGGACATCGTCTATTTTGTCAGCTATGATATAGGCATCTTCCAGGTTAAGTCCGCTGAAGAAGCTTTGGATCCTTAGATGGTCTTCTTCATTTACTAAGATACTGATGCTTTCATCTAAACCTAAAACAATACCTGTTGATGGGTATTTTTCCAGCATATCAGGGCTGATCAGGTGTTTTTCCAAAAGATATTGTCTTTCTATTGGAGTTGCTTCCTCTAACCTGATCAAAGTCATTTTCCCTAGTTCTTGATTAAATTCCGGTGTTTCTATTATATCTTTTAAGGATTCCAGTAATTTTTCTTTTTCTAGTCTGGTCATGTTTCTAGGAAACATGTATTCATCTATATTTCTGGCCAATCTCACTCTGCTGGATATCACTATATCATTCTGGTGACCTTTGGCATTGAGCCAGTTCGGTAATTTATTTGTCATTTTTATCCTCTTTATTTTCTTTTAGTCCTTTTATTTCATCTCTTAATATTGCAGCTTCTTCGTATTTTTCTTGTTCTATCAGCTTTTTTAATTGATTTTGTTTTTCTTTTATTATGTTGATCAGATATAGCTCTTGTTGATTTCTTTTTGGTCTTTTACCTATATGTTTTTTGCTGATATTGAGGAAATTATAGCAGTCCTTGCAGTTTAGTTTCCCTGTTTCTTCCCATTTTCTTTTACTTTGGCCACAGGTTGGGCAAATGTCTCCTCCAGGTTGCCAGTTGTTTAGTTCCATGATGCTACCTAAGAATGGGTTGATTATATTGTTGAAGTTTTCGTTTAGTTTATTGACACAATATTGGCATATGTATTGTTTTTCTGTTTTGTTTCCAGTTATTTTTACGACGCATATAGTTGCTTCATGTTGTCCACAATTTTGGCAGATCATTTTTTTTCCTCCTCTTTGATCAGGTAGGCTATTAGATTTTTTAACATTTTTAGCCTGTAGTAGCCTTTGTTATCTTTGTCGTTTGGCAGACTTTCGTCTTTTAAAAGCTGCCAAATCATGTTTTTTTCTCTTTTGGATATTATGTTTTCTTCTTCTAGTCTGTTTAAGAATCCCCTTGCTCCTTCGGCAGTTATGGTGCTTTTGGTTTCTTCTTGTATTTTGTTAAGGTATATTTTGGTTTCTGTTACTGGTATTCTGACTATTTTAAGATAGCCCCCTTCACCTCTTTTACTTTCTACTATGTAGCCTCTTTCAATGGTGAATCTGGTGTTGATGACATAGTTGATCTGGGAAGGTACACAGGAGAATTTTCCTGAAAGATCTGTTCTTTTTAAGAGTATTTCTCCTTTGTTGCTTTCTTGTATTGTATTTAATATGTATTTTTCTATTATGTCGCTTAGTGTTGTCATTTTCTTACCCCTTTGACTAACTTTGACCTTCTCTGACTATATTTGACCATATCTAATGTTTTTTGTCAAGTATTCAAGTTACAAAAAAAGACGACCCGAAAGTCGTCTTTTAAATAATCAACTGTTTAATTAAATAAGCTGATCTTACTCTTGAGGTCTTCTGAATCTCAAGTTAGGTTCTCTGGCAGCCTTAACCTCATCAAGTCTTTTTAAATAAGTAGAATGAGGAGCAGACTTAACTAAATCAGCATCAGTCTTACACTCATCAACAATAGCAGCAATAACATCAGCAAACTTATCTAATTCTTGCTTGCCTTCAGTTTCAGTAGGCTCCATCATCATAGCCTCTTCCACGATCAATGGGAAATAGATTGTAGGTGGATGATAACCATAATCAATAATTCTTTTGGCGAAATCCAAAGTATGAACTCCGCTATCCTGAATATTTTTAGGAGTAGCAATAAACTCATGCATACAGAAACGATCAGGTGCCTCAACTGATAAATGCTTAGCAACAAGCTTTTTCAAATAGTTGGCATTTAACACTGCATACTCTGTACTTTTTTTAAGACCTTCGCCACCTAATGCTCTGATATAGGTGTATGCTCTAACCAAAACTGGGAAGTTGCCATAAAAACTCTTCATACGACCAATAGTATCAGGAATATCATAGTTTTTATAGTATTCATCCTCTTCAGGATTATATTCAATAGTAGGTACAGGTAGGAAATCACCTAAGAAGGCCTTAACGCCAACTGGTCCTGAACCAGGTCCACCACCACCATGAGGAGTAGAAAAAGTCTTATGAAGATTCAAGTGAACAACATCAAAGCCCATATCCCCAGGTCTGGTTATCCCCATAATAGCATTGGTATTGGCACCATCATAATATAGAAGTCCACCAGCATCATGAACGATTTTAGCGATCTCCTTAATATTTCTTTCAAACAAACCTAAAGTACTAGGATTGGTCAACATAAGTCCAGCAGTATCATCACCAACAACCGCTCTTAAAGCATCTAAATCAATATCACCTTCAGGAGAAGATTTGATTTCAATTGTATCAAAACCAGCCATACTTGCAGTAGCAGGATTAGTACCATGAGCAGAGTCTGGAACAATGATCTTTGTTCTGTTAGTATCACCTTTTTTATCATGATAAGCTTTGATGATTTTAATACCAGTAAGCTCACCATGAGCACCAGCTGCAGGCTGTAAAGTAACCTTATCCATACCAGTTATCTCAGCTAGGCTGACCTGAAGCTCATACATTAACTGTAAAGCACCCTGAACAGTCTCAACTGGCTGATAAGGATGCAACCAGGAAAAACCAGGTAATCTGGCAGTATTTTCATTTAATTTTGGATTATATTTCATAGTACAAGAACCTAGTGGATAAAATCCAGTATCAACACCAAAGTTTTTATTTGAAAGATGAGTGAAATGTCTGACTACATCGATCTCACTAACCTCAGGTAAATCAGCAGCTTCTTTTCTGATTAAATGCTTAGGCAATAATGATTCCTTGTCAAGCTTAGGAACCTCTAAATCAGGTAAGAAATATGCTTTATGACCAGGCTTGCTTTTTTCAAATATAAAAGGTTCAGTCTGACTAAATAAATCTTTGCTCATTAATAATCACCTCCACAGCTTTAGCTAAAGTATCGATCTCATCCTTAGAACGAATTTCATTCACAAAGAATAAACCAATATTAGCCTTATCTTTTTCATACCAGCCCATATCAACTGGGCCTAAAATATCATACTTCAATAAGTGCTTTTGCAATACACGAGCAGAAATAGGCAGTTTTAAAGCAAATTCACTGTAGAAAGGTTGATCATAAAGAAGCTCAACTCCCTCAATTTTTGTTAATACTTCCATAGCATAATGTGCTTTAGATAAAGTAATATCAGCCATTTCCTTTAAGCCATATTTACCCAAAGTAGACAATGTAATATTATTAGCTAAAGCGTAAAGAGCCTGATTAGAACAAATATTAGAAGCAGCTTTCTCTCTTCTGATATGCTGTTCTCTGGCCTGTAAGGTCAGAACTAAAGCTCTTTTGCCTTCCTGATCAACTGTAACACCAGCAATACGTCCTGGTAGCTTTCTGCCTAATTTTTCAGATGCAGCCATTAAACCGATACTTGGTCCGCTAAAGCCTAAAGGACCAGCAAAAGGCATACCATCACCAACTACGATATCAGCGCCAAGCTTCCCTGGAGCCTCTAGGATACCCATTGCCGAAAGATCACCAACCACAACTATACACAAAGCTTTTCTGGCGTGAGCAGCATCGATAACAGATTTGATATCCTCTATGCAGCCATAATAGTTTGGATACATAACCACATAAGCTGCTGTTTTCTCAGTAGCTTCTGCCTCAAAGGAATCAACTGGTGTAACTCCATCTACAAGATCAGCATATTTAATAGTAAAGCCCATACCATTGGCATAAGTTTCTACAGTCTCGCAATATTCATAATGAAGACCTCTGGAAATAACGATTTCTGTTTTTTTCTTGTCGCAAGACATAACCATAGCCTCAGCAACAGCAGTAGCACCATCATATACAGAAGCATTGGAAACATCAAGACCAAAAAGTTCACAAACTATTGTTTGAAACTCGTAGATGTTTTGCAGAGTTCCCTGACTTATTTCAGGTTGATATGGTGTATAGGCAGTATAAAATTCTGATCTGCTTAATAAATGATCTACCAGAGTTGGAACATAGTGATTATAAGCACCACAACCCATAAAACTTGTTAATTTATTTGTATCAATGTTTTTACCAGCAAGCTTGATCATTGCTTTTCTGGTTTCATATTCAGATAAACCTTTTGGTAATTTAAGAGGCTCTTGTAATCTTAAATCTTCTGGGATATCACTGAATAATTCTTCTATAGAACTAATTCCTATTTCTTTAAGCATCTCATCTTTTTCCAGCTCAGTAACAGGTATATAATTCATAAGATCGCCACCTTTCTTTTTTCTTTTTTTTATTTTTGTCTTTTGTAGAATGGAGTTTTAACAACCTTAGCTTCTACGTCTTTGCCCCTTATTTCAACAGAAACAGTATCATCTATATTGATTGCTACAGGAACAATAGCCAGTCCTAGATTTTTATCTAAAGTTGGAGAATAGCTGCCTGAAGTAATATAACCAATTTCCTGGCCATCTTTTTTAACGATGTAGTGATCTCTGGCAATTCCTCTGCCAACCATTTCCACACCAACAACTTTTCTCTTTCTTCCTTCAGCTTTTTCCTTAGCTAATGCTTCTTTACCAATGAAATCACCTTTGGAATCTAACTCAACAAATCTACCAAGACCAGTTTCCAATGGAGAAATCTGATCAGAAAGCTCATGTCCATATAAAGGCATCTTAGCTTCAAATCTCAATGTGTCTCTGCAACCTAAGCCACATGGCAGAATCTTATCTCCACCCTGAGCTAAAATAGCATCCCAAACTTTAGCTGCATCACTGGCGCTGACATAAACCTCAAAGCCATCTTCACCGGTGTAACCAGTTCTAGAAATAATAGCTTCTACTCCAGCTACCTGACCATCAATAAAATTGTAGTATTCGATTTCAGCTAAATTTGAATCTGTCAGTCCTCGTAAAATTTCCTCAGCTAAAGGTCCCTGAATAGCAATTTCCCCATAAGCTGCTGACTGATTGTCCACTAATACATCAAAGTTCCCTAGGTTATCCTTCATCCACGCAAAATCTTTATCAGTATTTGAAGCATTGACAACTATCAGATATCTATCATCTGTATATTTGTAAACCAATAAATCATCTACAGCTTTACCAGTTGGCATCATCAAAACACCATACTTTATTTGCCCTGCTCTCATAGGAGAAATATCACTGGACACCAAATAGTTTATATAGCTAGTAGCATCTTTGCCTGTAACCCAGATTTCACCCATATGACTCACGTCGAACAAGCCACATTTTGTTCTAACAGCTTTGTGTTCTTCAAGAATTCCAGAGTATTGAACTGGCATATCCCAGCCTCCAAAATCCACCATTTTTGCTCCTAAATCATAATGTTGCTGATTTAAAGGAGTTTTTTTCAAATTTTCAGACATTGTACACCTCCAAATTTATTTATCCATAATAGAAGAATAACGATACTCTTTATTTGATAATCACGTTGATACAGCTAAGTATAAATGATAATAAATCATTAACTTAACTAACTTTAAGAATAACTTATTATAGTTTAAAATGCAAGAAATTTAACTCTATAAAACGTTTTCATAATCACTGGCAAATTTCAATTTTTTAAGGGCATAAAAGAACAACACTCCCAAAGTATAAAGAACAACAGTCTCGCCGATCAATACACCTAGAGAACCAACAAAAAATGGAATATTTAAAAATATTTTCAATTCCAAACCAACAAAAATCGTGTTGGCCACAATACCAGGAAGCAAAGCTACTAAAATATTTTTCTCACGAAGCATATAGATACCCCAAACAGCAATAACTGTACCTAAGGTACCGAATATCAAATCAGGAATACCTAACGGGCCAAATAGATTTGCAATAAAACACCCTAGAATAAGACCTGGAATAGCGCTTTTTCTAAACAAGACCAAAACTAAAAGAGCTTCAGAAATTCTAAATTGAATATTTGAATAGCTGATAAAGCTCAAGCCCACAGTTAAAACAATGTAAATAGCCGCAATAATAGCAATCTCAGCAAAATATTTACTCTTTGATTTAAAGTTTATATCCATAACTACCTCCCCTTCAACATTTTAATTTTACCATATTTTAGTACTTTATTGATATCCTGCAATAAGATTTATGCTATAATTTAAATAAAAATATTTCAAGAAAGGTGTGAAAAAATGAAAAAATACATTGCAGAATTTATTGGAACCTTTGCTTTAGTATTTATAGGATGTTCAGCCTATACCTTAAACTTAAGTACAACTGGTGCTCAGGTGATTATACTTACCGCCTTGGCCTTCGGAATGGTTATAGTTGCTGTCTTTAACAGCATTTATAAGGTTTCAGGTGCTCATATCAATCCAGCAGTTACTCTCGGAGCTTTTGCAGCAGACAGAATGAAAGCAGTTGATACAGCAGCATATATCATTGCACAGTTTTTAGGAGGATTGCTTGGAGCATTTGCCCTTTATTTGATTGCTATAAGTAATAGCAGCTTTGAACTTATTTATGGTTTAGGACAAAATGGCTATGGTGACCTTTCCCTGGGAGGCTATGGAATAGTACCAGCTATCTTGTTTGAACTGATTGCCAGCTTCTTATTTGTCTATATCTATCTGGCTTCAACTTCTAAAAAAGGAGTTAAATCATCAGCAGGTATATCAATAGGTCTTTTTTATGCCGCAGCTGTTATTTCTGGATTCCTGATCACAGGAGCCTCTTTAAATCCAGCCAGAAGCTTTGGACCAGGCTTCATAGCCGGCTTTGCCAATCCAGTTGCCTGGTTCCAGCTGCCATTATTCATATTAGCCCCGGCAATAGCAGGACTTTTGGCAGGACTTATGTTTAAATTCAAGGTTACCCATGGCAAGCTCAAGAAAAAAGAATATGATGAAGACGATACTGAAGAATCAGAAGAAAGTACTGGCTCTGAATTTGGCGAACAAGATGAGATAGAAGTAATAGAAAAATAGTTTAATAAAAAAACAACCTTTCAAGTTGAAAGGTTGTTTTTTTACGTATATTTTTATAAATGACTTGATTATTCTTCAACTTTGATAAAGTAATTTTTCATCATCATACAGATAGGACAAAGCCACTCTTCTGGCAGATCTTCAAAGGAAGTACCTGGTTCAACTCCTGAAGCTGGATCACCAACTCTTGGATCATAAGTATAGTAGCAGGCCTTGCATTTATATCTGGAAAGATCGCTATGCTTGCTAGCTGGCTCTCCAGCTACAGCTTTTTTAACCAATTCCTCAGATAAGGATACTTTAACAAACTGCTCCTTAGTAAGCATGCAAACCGGACAGAACCAATCCTCTGGTAAATCCTCAAAAGGAGTACCAGCTGCAACACCAGCCTTAGGATCACCTATCCTTGGATCATAAATATACCAACAAGAATTACACTTATATCTATCTAGCTCGATATTTAATGGCTCATTACCTTCCTCTTTAACTTCAGTCTCCTCTTTAAAACCATCTTTATCCCTCATACAAATAGGACATAACCAGTCTTCAGGGAGATCTTCAAAGGCAGTTCCAGGTGCAATTCCTGCTTTAGGATCGCCAACAGCTGGATCATAAGTGTACCAACAACTTTTACATGTGTATTTTTTCATATTCAATACCTCTTTACTTAAAATTTCTATTTAAATTATATCAAATCCTACAATTTTTGTCTTTATTCAAAACAATATTACTTATATTATATTACTTCTATATTACTGCTTTTTGCCATATTCTAAGGCTTTGATAAATTTATCAAGACCAATATGACAATAGCCACCGGGGTTCTTCACCAAATAGTCCTGATGATGCTCTTCTGCCTTACAATAATTTTCTACAAGACCTGTTTCAATAACAAAATCCTTGTGATACCCACTATTTAATTCTTTTAAAATCTCATTAGCCTCTGATAGCAGCAACCTATCAAGAAAATATACACCACTCCTGTACTGCACCCCAACATCATTTCCTTGTCTATTAAGGCTAAAAGGGTCAATAATTTCCAAAAACAAACTTAAAAGCTCCTTAAGTGTTAATATATCAAAATCAACAACCAATCTTACTACCTCAGCATGACCTGAGCCAGCACAAACTTCTCTATAGGTCACCAACGTACTACTACCATTTGCATAACCTACCTCATGCTCTAAAACTCCATTAAGTAATGAAAAAAATTTTTCTGTTCCCCAGAAACAGCCACCAGCTAAAAATATCTCTCCTTTATTCATCCCAGCCTCACTTTCTCATAGTCGCAATCAGCCTTTTAGTCTTTAATAGAAGATCAAAAGCATCCATACTGTCTTTAACAATGATATCGCTATTTAATAGGGCTTCTTTGGCGATACCTTCAGCACCAATGACTCCAATACCTAAAATACTTTCTTTAAGTATCAAAGCATCATTATTGCCATTACCTGCAACTATTGTTTTATCAGCTCCCAATTTATTCAGAAATTCCAGCTTTTCCAGATCTTCATTTATTCCTTTGATGATCAATAACTCGACAGGAAGATCTGCTAACTCACTTGCTGCATTGCCATTGGTATCTGCTGTGATCACATAAATCTTCAAGCTATCAGCTATTTTTACCAAGGACTTCTTTATTTCAGTAGTTAAGTATCCATCACAAGCAATTGTACCATTATAGTCTATAAGAAGGTTTTCTGCTTCAATTTTTTTAAAACCTTTTACCTCGATCAACATCATTTACACCTCAGCTACATCATAGTTTAAAAATAGTCAAAAGTCAAAATCACCTCAATGAAAAAATCCTTAGCAGCTTACTGCTAAGGATTTTTGGTGCCTGAGGCCGGACTTGAACCGGCACGGATTTTAAAGTCCGCAGGATTTTAAGTCCTGTGTGTCTGCCAATTCCACCACTCAGGCGCAAGACACATTAAATATTGGTTTTTATGGAGGCGACGCCCGGATTCGAACCGGGGAATAAAGGTTTTGCAGACCTTTGCCTTAGCCAACTTGGCGACGTCGCCGTATTTTTGGAGCGGAAGACGGGATTTGAACCCGCGACCCTCTCCTTGGCAAGGAGATACTCTACCACTGAGCCACTTCCGCACTATGACTCCATAAAAAATGGTGGGCGATGACGGGATCGAACCGCCGACATCTTGCTTGTAAGGCAAGCGCTCTCCCAGCTGAGCTAATCGCCCTTAACACATTATCACGCAAGAATAATTATATAAAATTAGAGAGTAATTGTCAACAAGCATATAATTAATTTACAGATTATTTAAAAATCTCTGGCTGCCTCCAGCAAATCACTTAAATAGCTCTTATCCTTTTTAACATCGAAAAAATCACATGGAGGTGAAAAATACCAGCCCTTTAAAGTACTATTGGTTTCAATACACATATACCTGATCGACTTGACAATGGAAGGATAAACCTCCTCGATTGAATTCCCATGACTGACAATCACAAAAATATCCCTGCCCTTTGGCCAGAAAGAACCATAATAGTTTTTTTTACCATCTGTTTCCATATGAGAAACTGCAAAAAGCCTGTCGATCATCCTTTTGTATTCTCCGGGAAAGCTGGCATAAAACATGGGGAAAGCCATAATTATCTTCTTGGCATTTTTGATTTTATCGTAAAGTGGAGTCATTTCATCCTTTGGTTTACATTCCCCACCATGAGCTTGACAATACAGACAACCCTGACAGCCCTTCATATTTAGTTGATTAACAAAAACAAATTCAGGCTCAAAATTACGAGCCTCAATAAGAGCATCTACTATTGCTCTGGTATTCCCATTATGTCTGGGACTGCCAAACAAAACTAAAACCTTTTCTTTCTCCACTAAAAATACTCCTATATTAAAATTGACTGGAATTACGGTAAGCCTGATTCTGTCTTAGGATAATCATCTATCTGGTTCAAAAGAACCCCTGCCAACCAGTTCATTTCCCTTAGGCAGGTTCCCCTCTCAGAGGGTTTCTGGCAAGATGGGGTTTACGTCGTCTCACTCCTTTTATTACTAAAAGGTATCGTCACTATAGCACTTTATGACCTACTAAAACCCAAAGGTTCTTTTCAGTCGCCGTAAGGTTACCCTTCCAAAGGTTGCCCTTTGCACCTTCTCTACAAGCAGGCTCCACGCCTTGTGTAAATCACTTCTCAGCTTGTGCCAGCCAGGACTTTCCTCAAGGAAAAACATTCCCTGCGATTATCTTGTAATTCCAATCATCTATTATTTTATCACACTGCTGTCTTTTTTAAAATATCCACCAATATATATGGTGTTATTTAAAAATTCCACCTGATTACCATCAAATAAAAGCTTGATTCTGGAATATCCACTAACTTCACTAGCTGTGTAAACTATTGACATGATTATGAGATAGTTTACCTCAGGGCCATAGTTTATACTTAATAAATTGCTATTTAAATTAACGATCAATATTTCCTTATCATCATCATAACTAATATCCAGGACTTCTGTTCCTTCAGGAAAGAGATTTTCCAAGCCATTTTGGGGAGTGCTTTTAAACAAAGCATTTAAGGTTGATTTAACTTCTTTCTTACCTTCGATTACTTCTTCTTGTTTAACTAACTTAAATGAGGTTGTGTCAATATAATATAAGGTAACCACCGACTTGTCTTCACCATTATTACCAAAAATCAAAAATGAAGCAATGATCACTAATATAATTATCCCTAGGACAGCAAAACCGGCTTTATTCATTCCAACTACCTTTCTAGTATATCATCATAAGTTTTTTTATCATTGACATTAATAAAAATATCTACTCCTAAGCTTTTTAGAATGTCTTCTTTATCAATTTTAGTAACCAGATTCTCAGATTCCAGTGATTTTAAAAAACCATTCAGGCTTTTTCCACCCTGTAAAAAAAATTCCTTAGCTTTGATTGCAGCATCTCTATGATAAAGGCCTACTAAAGGCTCATAATATCCTTTTGACCAGGGTGCTACAGCTGATCCATCTTTTTGCATCCAAAGATAATCAATGACCTCTCCTTTTAAGAATGGCAGATCACAAGAGGTCACAAAGGCCCAGCTGGTACTAATTACTTCCAGTCCTGAAATCATTCCTACCAAAGGGCCACGCCCTGGTTCAAAATCCCTGACCATGGTAACATTGGGCAAAAAGCTGAATTTTTCATGATTATCAGCAACTATCATAATATTATCAACATATGGTCTGATAGCTTCTACTACCTGTTCTATAAGCTTCTTTCCTTTAAAATCCATCAAGCTTTTATCTTCACCCATCCTGCTGCTCAAGCCACCAGCCAAGACGATTCCAGTGATTTCCTCATTCATCGCTATCAATGGTTGGATAGCCTAAATGTTTATAAGCTAATGAAGTAGCCACTCTCCCTCTGGGAGTTCTGTTGATGAAACCAAGCTGTAAAAGAAACGGTTCATAAACATCAACTACAGTTGCTGATTCCTCACCAACCATTGCAGCGATTGTATCTAAGCCTACTGGACCACCTTCAAATTTGGCAATTAGATTATCCAGTATTTTTCTATCAATATCATCTAGCCCAAACTCATCTACCTCTAGCATGTTCAGAGCTTTCTTAGCTAAGCTTACATCAATAAAGCCTTCTCCTTTAACTTCAGCTATATCTCTCACTCTTTTTAATAGCCTGTTGGCGATCCTAGGTGTTCCCCTGGCCCTCCTGGCAATTTCCAAAGCACCTTTTTCATCAACTGATATACCTAACTTAACACCATTGTTCTTGATTATTGTTGCCAGCTGATCCGGAGTATAGTAATCTAGCCTGCTGATAACCCCAAATCTATCCCTTAATGGATTGCTTAAAAGACTAATTCTGGTGGTAGCGCCTATTAAGGTGAATTTAGGAAGGTCTATTCTAAGAGACCTGGCACTTGGTCCTTTGCCAATAATGATATCCAAGGCAAAATCCTCTAAAGCAGGATAAAGCACCTCTTCGACACTTCTATTCATCCTATGTATTTCATCTATGAAAAGCACATCACCATCTGAAAGATTAGTTAAAATAGCAGCCAGATCACCTGATTTTTCTATAGCCGGACCAGAAGTTATTTTTATCTGGACCCCTAACTCTTCAGCTACGATATTGGCTAAAGTGGTTTTCCCTAGACCTGGGGGTCCATAAAGTAGTATATGATCAAGACTTTCACCTCTTTGCTTGGCAGCTTCAATAAATACCTTGAGGTTTTCCTTGACCTTTTCCTGTCCAATATAGTTATTTAATGTTTTAGGACGCAGACTTTGGTCTATCTCTCTGTCTTCTACAAGTTCTGCTCCATCAATTAAACGTTCAATCATTATTTACCTAGCTCCTTTAAAGCATCCCTGATCAATTTATCCAGATCCATTTCATCTTTATTTCTTTTTAGTAGTTTGCCAAGAACTCCATCGATTTCTTTTTTATTATAGCCTAAAAATAATAGGGCAGACTCAGCATCCTTGATGATGCCCTTATTATCCCCTTTGCTTTCAACTGATACTTTATTAACCACACCTATTGAATCTTCCAGCTTATCTTGAAGCTCCAGGATTATTCTGCCAGCTATTTTGTTGCCGATCCCAGGTATCTTGGTTAAGGCAGAAACATCACCTTGATAGATGCCAGAAACCAGTTCATCAATAGAAACTTTAGACAAGATACTAATAGCAGTTTTAGGACCTAAGCCGCTAACACTGGTCAATAACTCAAAAACTTCCTTCAATTTCTTATCCAGAAAACCAAATAAAGCTACAAAATCTTCTTTAAGATGATAGTGAGTAAATATAAGTATCTCCTGACCTTCCCTTAAAGACAATATTTCCGGGGTAGTCATATAAACTTCATAGCCTACTCCATTAACATCTATTATAACTTGCTGCTGTTCCAGACTATATATCTTACCTTTTAAAAAACCTATCACCAGCTTACCTCATCTCCTTGATATTCCGATTCAACTTATATGAGTGTCCATGACAGATAGCTACAGCAATTGCATCTGCAGCATCATCTGGTTTAGGTATTTTTTCCATATTCAATATAAGTTTGACCATTTCCTGAATTTGTTTTTTTTCTGCACGACCATAGCCAACGACACTTTGCTTTACTTGTAACGGTGTATAGGAAAATACTTCCAGACCCATCATAGCTCCTAACAACAATATAACGCCTCTGGCATGACCTACTGATAGTGCAGTTTTAGCATTGGTATTAAAGAATAATTCTTCCACAGCTAAAAATTGTGGCTGGTGTTCTTCTATAAGTTCCTTTAGCTCCTGATAGATGGTATATAGTCTTTTTTCCAGATCAGAATTAGCTGGGGTAGTGACCACACCATAATCTAACAAAGTAAACTTATTACCTATATAGTCTAATACTGAATAGCCACAGATAGCCGTACCTGGATCTATGCCAATTATGCGCATTAAAGGCTTCCTTCGATTTCTTCAGAAAAGTCAAAATTACTGTAAGTATTTTGTACATCATCATTATCTTCAAGTAAATCCATCATTTTGATCAATAATTTTGCCTGTTCCAGGTCATTGATCTCTATATTATCCTTGGGCAATTTAGTTAATTCAGCTACCTCTGGCTCATAACCGTTGTTTTCCAATTCTGTTCTAACCAGATCAAAATCTTTAACTTCAGTGTATATATTGATATATTCATCTTCTACAGTAACATCTTTTGCTCCAAACTCAATTGCTGCCAAAGTGATTTCATCCTCATCAACTTTATTTGCCTCAAAGGAAACCAAGCCAAGATTATCAAACATCCAGGAGACACACCCTGTTTCACCCATGTTGCCTCCACATTTATCAAAGATATGTCTAATCTCACCTGCAGTTCTGTTGCGATTGTCAGTCATTACGTCTACAATGACAGCAGCTCCACCAACACCATAGCCTTCATATACTAATTCTTCATAATTTGTTGTATTACTATCTCCAGCTGCTTTTTGTATTAGTTTTTTAATATTGTCATTAGGCATATTGTTGACTCTGGCCTTTTGAAGTATTAGCTTTAATCTTGAGTTACCATCTGGGTCTGGTCCACCGAGCTTTACTGCTACCATTATTTCTTTACCAATTTTGGTAAAGACCTTGGCTCTTTTATTATCTAATTTAGCTTTTTTATGTTTTATTGTTGACCACTTTGAATGTCCTGACATCTGATTATCCTTCCTTTGATTATCTTATATAAAAATTTCTATTTAAGTTGAGTTGATCTGGAATCTTCAATTTATGTCTGCTAGCATTATATAATTTAAGTATTTTTTTTACTACTGCTTTATCACCTAGACCACTTTCTATATAGCTGTCTAATTCATCATAGGTAAAACCTAGTTCAGTTTCATCATCTTGATTTACTATAAGCCCTGCAGAAGGTTTTTTTTCTATTATGCTTTTAGGCAAATCCAGTTCTCTGGCTATTTGGTAGACATCCTTTTTTAATAAATCAGCTATTGGTTCAAAGTCTACGCCACCATCACCATATTTAGTTAAATATCCTGTTATCAACTCACTTCTATTGCTGGTGCCAGCTACCAGATAATTGTAGAGGGCACTGTAGAAATAGAGGGTCGTCATCCTTAGTCGAGGCTTGATGTTGCCATAAGTCAGGCAGGTATTGTCTGCTTCAACTTGGTTATCTTCTAAGAAGCTTTTGTAGGTTTTTGTCAGATCTACCACTTTATAGCTTATACCTGTTTTTTCTGCTAGTTTAATAGCATCCTCTAGGTCGCTATCCACGCTTTCGCAAGGCATGATTATTCCTAGAACATAATCTTTGCCTAGAGCTCTGGCTGCTAAGGCTGCTACTACTGCTGAATCGATACCTCCTGAAAGCCCCACTACAACACCTTTAGCTCCAGCTTTTTCTACATATGCTTTGATATATTTTTCTATAATAGCAATATATTCTTTCATCATATATATTCTCCTCATTCATTTAAGGTTACTTTTTTAATTATATCATAAACCAAAAGACAACTAAAATAATAAAAGGATGATAAAATCATCCTTTTATTATTTTGATTAATTATTTAAATAATTTTTAAAATATTCTTCAATGCCATTGTAAATTCCGTTTACCACGCTTGTCCTGTTACCTGAATCATTGATTTTAGCAGCATCATTAGGGTTAGTTAAAAAGCCTATCTCCAATAAAATAGCAGGCATTTTTGTTTCTCTTATAACTGCAAAGTCTGCACCTTTAACTCCTCGGTTAAAGTATCCCCCACCTGATGACATTTTGGGTTGAATCGAATCGGCAAGAAGAACTGAGTCTATAATTCTAGGGTCTCCTACACTATAATTAGGATTATCTTCAAAGCTAGGCAAATAATAATATGTTTCAGTTCCATTTGCAGATGAACTTGTATTTGCATTACTATGAATACTAATGAATATTGTAGCATTTATATTATTAGCTAAATATGCTCTTTCTCTTAAGGCAAGTGCCGGAGGATTGTTGTTCCCAATGTTAGTATGGGTATAAATTACATTTGCTCCAGCCGCTTGTAATTTAGCTCCTAATTCAAAAGCAAACAAAGTATTGGTCATAGCTTCAATCAATCCATTTCCACTTGCTCCTGGGTCATAATATCCACTAGTCTCAATAGTACCATGACCTGGGTCTATAACAATTAGTTTTCCTGCTATTACTGGAGTAATACTATCAAGTATTTTCGCTATTTCATTGCCATAAGTCAAACTAGGTGCCCATTTGCCACCTAGGGCTTGAACAGTTGTAGCTTGTCCACCATATAAATTTTTAACTACCTTATATTTTGGGTCTGCAATTGTATTGCCATATATCCTATTGTCAGAAGTTGGAGTAATACCTTTTGCATAAGCCAATAAATGTTGTATATGACCTTCAACACCATTTGCAATTGATGAGAATCTTGCACCATATTCACCAACAACTATATATGCCTTGCTAAGATCAGTACCATTGTTTTCAACAGCATTTTTATCATCATCCGTTAAAGGCTGTCCAGGCGCGTATATACCAGCAAAATTAAACATATCTATTTGAACGATACCTGAGAAAGTTAGAAATCCAGTTTCTTTAATCATTTGAGCAACTGCAACGTCTGCTCTTATGCCATATATTGGAGCAATGCTATAATATGCATCAATAACTGCATTATAATATTCATTATAAGTATACAAGGTTCCATTAGGTTTTATAGGCGAAGTAGTTACCCCAAACTTGTTAGTTGCCTGTACGATTGCGTTACTATTGTAACTAGGATTATTTTGACTAAAATAATTTTTCATATCTTCTTTGGTATATATTGCATCACCTAAAATATCATATTTCCCTTGTGGGATTTTTTCCTTGAAAGGTATATCTGTAGATCCAGGAGCCGGTCCATTTTTTGGTACTAATACAACTTCAATAGCCTCTGCCCTATAAGCGTATCCTGCTGAACCAGCATCTTGACCATTTTTTGCCCAATCTAACCACCCAAAATTCTGGACATGCACTCTATAATAAATGTCATATAGTTCTGCTACTTTTCCATCAAGTTTAATGGAAATAGCTTCTAATCTTTTTGATTGTCCTGTAGTTCCAGACATTGAGCCACTAGAAACCCAATCCATCCAACCTATATCTTGAACATGTGATCTGAATAAAACTGTACCATCCTCTATTGGTCCTACTAAATCAGCACCTAGCTTCAAATAAAATGCTTCAAGTCTCAAAGATTTGCCTTCCGTTCCAATTGTTAAACCATCATTTACCCAAGCTTGCCAACCTATACTTTCAACATGACTTGTATACACTACATTACCTAAAGTTGTGTTAGTTATAAATCTATTACCAATAGTGATTCCAACTTGATTTAAATCTGCTCCTTTTGGTAATATTTTAATTTCAATAGCTTCTAGTCGTTTACTTAAGCCTTCTGATCCTGCTGCTTCTCCATTTTTAGCCCAATCCAGCCATCCATAATCCTGAATGTGAACATGATAATAAATATCGTATTTTAAAGCATCTGTGCCTTCTAAAACGATTTTAATACCTTCTAATCGCAATGACAATCCTGTTGTTCCACTTAATTCATCATTTGTTTTCCAGGTTTGCCAACCTATGTTTTGTATATGAGTTGAGTATTTAATTGATAAATCCTCACTAGTTTCCAACTTGATTTTAATACCTTCTAGCCTGTATGACTTACCTGTCGAACCACTTAATTGACCATCGTTAACATAATTCATCCAACCTACTGTTTGGACATGAGTCACGTATAAAACAGAAGGTACTGCTTGAGTTTCAACAATAGTACTATTTTCTACTTCTTTATTTAATGTTGTTTCATTCTCTTGATTTATTTCATTTTTTGTAGGATCTATTTGCTTCTCAATAACATTAGTCTCTGTTGGTTCTTCTATTTTAGTATCATTAATTAAATTTGTATCTATTGTGCTAGCAGTCACTGGTAAATTAACTAAATTTATTAAAGAAATAGAAAAAACAATAAATGTTTTCATAAATATTTTATTCAATTTTTGCCACCCCCATGTAAATTAATTATATCTCTATTTTCATGAATTGTCAAAAAAATAAAAAGCTGGCAACGTCCTAGTCTCCCTGGACCTACATCCAAGTACAATCGGCGCTGAAGAGCTTAACTTCTGTGTTCGGTATGGGAACAGGTG
>JAKEGG010000030.1 GCA_022615965.1 Fusobacteriota bacterium | reverse complement strand
TTAACTAATACAGGCAAAGGAGAAAAAGACGCCCTGATAGTTAGATACAACAACAATGGAGTTAAAATCTACGACAAGATCTTCGGAGGAATAGGACAAGATGAATACAAAGATGTAATAGAAACCAGTGACGGAGGCTTCATAGCAATAGGCTATACTGGATCACCTACAGGAGGAGACCTGACAGATGTTAGTAAAGGAGGAGAACTAGACGCCCTGGCAGTCAAATACGATGCCAACGGCAACAAAGTCTGGGACAAACTGATCGGAGGGAACGGCACAGATAAGTTTGAATCTATCATCAAGATAGGAAGCGGTGCTGAAGAAAAATATCTCATAGCCGGCTCAAGTTTGACACTTAAATTAAATTGATATAGTAGAAAGAAAGGCAATGTTAGATGATAAAAGTTACTAAGTATTCTAGTAAAATAATTATAACTATTTCAATACTAATTATAACTCCATTAATATTTTTAATTGCTCTTTTTGGAGTATGGTCTCAGCCATCAAAAGATTTAATTGTAGAATCAACATCACCAGAAGGTAAATATACAGTTAAAGCATATTTATATAATTATGGAGCTACAGTAGATTATGTGGTAAGAGGTGAACTATTTGATAAAAATGGTAAAAAAATGAAAGTAATTTACGATGATTATCATATGAAAGATGCAACAATAGTTTGGATAGATAAAGATACAGTAGTTATAAATGGACATAAAATAAAGTTGCCATATGGTAAATATGATTGGAGAAATAATTAATATAATTTGAAACTCGAAGTAGGAGGTTCGAATCTTCTCGGGAGCGCCATGTAAACCCTTTAAGCATCAGGCTTGAGGGGTTTTGTTTATTCAAACAACAAAATTTATCATGTTGCCATAAAACTCGATATGATATAATTAAAGGAAAAACAGACAAGAATAAATATGGGGAAAGCTACCAAAGGTGTTGAGTTCTATTTCCAGTAGCTTAAGGGGATTTATAAACTATTAATAAATTTGGAGGGATAACCATGGAAGAACAAAATGAAAGAATAGAAGTAACTCAGGTAGAAATAATAGACGATAAAAAAGAAGCTAAAAAGTGCAAGAATAATAACGTTGCCAATGGCACTCAGGCAACAGGAGGGGCTGTTTATGGACTAGGCTTCATTGGCGCCTTAGTATACTATATTTCAGTAGCTGACAGCTTCTGGATAGGCTTGTTAGGCTTTTTAAAGGCTTTGGTCTGGCCTGGTTTTTTAGTGTATGAATTACTGAAGTTTTTAAACTAAAAAATAATTATATACTTTAATTGCTGGTTTATATGATTTCAATGAAAATATATTGATATAATAATGGTTAAAACAAGAAACCAGGCTAAAGCCTGGTTTCTTGTTTTGAAAATATTTGTTCTAGGAAGTAATGAATACTGAATATTTCTATTTTTTAGTAATAGCCACTCGCCAAACCTCAGGTCCCTCTTCTAAATATTCCCATTCGAATTTATCCGGCATTTCCATAATAAACTGATAATGAAGAGGTTTTGGATCATGATCATTGATCAGTTCCATTTTTTCATCAATCTGCAAGCTCAAAAAAGCATTAAAAATAGCAGGATGTTTATCCTTAGGTTGATATTCTCTGGCATCTACTCTGGTTTTAAAATCGTACATCACATATATCCTTTCCATATTATTACTATGTATTTACTATGATTTAATTATATACAACTACGCACCAACTAGCAATCAGGAAACAAAAAATGGTGATAGATATCACCATTTTCATTATTTAAACCTTATTCAATATGTTGATTTATACTAAGATAACAACGCTGCTAATTTATCAAGCTCATCCTTGATTTCAGGACGCTGGTCGAGAGTAGCACCATCAGCAGCATCCATCAGCACCTGCCCAACTATTTCAGCACCCTGTACCTTTAATGCTTCACTGACCTCAATTATCAGTGGCTTAAACTGATCCTCTGTAAAAGGACCACCTCCACTGGAAATTATAGCACCTTTTTTCACAAAAACCTCTGGAGCATCTCCCCTTAGGAAGCTGGCCCAGTATAGCTGAAATCTATCCATCATCACCTTCATCGGCCCTGGTGTACCATAAAAATATATAGGAGCAGCATAGATAATAACATCTGCCTCATCGATTTTCTGATAAATATCAACCATGCCATCCTTAATGCTACATGCTCTTTTCTTATAGCAATATTTACAATCGATACAAGGAGAAATATCAAGAGAATAGCAATTAATTATCTCTTTCTCACCTTCCATCTGATCTAACAGATAATTCAACATGGCCATAGTGTTTCCTTTTTTTCTGGCACTGCCAAAAAATGCTAGTATTTTTATTTCATATTCCTTCCTTTCTTTAGTTAGTATATTTGTTTATTTTTCCTTTGTTCTTTATCCTATAGTCCCAGATAAAAATACCTAGATAGCTGATAGGCTATAGACTGTGGTAGATATTCCAATTTGAGTCAGATTGAAGTTCTGACTGGCCAGGTATACTGGTACGACTGTGTATGATATGGAGATATTGATCAAAAAGAGAAAGATTCCCAGAAGAAAGGTCAATATTTTTTTGTTGCTGATAAATTCTTTTAGCCTATTGATTTGCATTAGTATTCTCTCCTTTATAAAAATAGAAGCCTATTAGATTTAACTAACGAGGCTTCTTAGTATCAACTTCTATTTAATATTTTTATATAATCAGAATACTATTCAGAGTTTAAACAGGGCCTTATCTGTTTCTTTTAGGAATAGTGAGTATATTATTTGCCTGCACAACTATTATTATGTAGGACTTATCTCTATACTACATTGAGGATATCATAACTTTATTTTAAAGCAAATGATTTTTCTATATTTAAGGTTTCTGCTTATTTTTGTGGTATCACTGTTATGTTGGTTGGTTCATCAGTGTAGAAGTAGCTGACAATGTCCTTTGGCATAAAGTAGGTTCTTTTTCCATGCTTTATTATGTATACTACATTGACTATTTTTAAGAGGTTTATCAGATTGTCATCATTGATTTTATGTACCTTTGGGTCATATAGTTCTATGGTAGAGCTGCTAGTTAGCTGAATTTTTTCTCCATTGGTTAAGATGATTTCGGTGCTCATGATGGATTCCCCTTTCTTGACATCTATATTCTAATATTATCAAATCCTACCAGTAAAATAAATACACATAAAGAAAGAAGACTCATAGGTTACGAGTCTTCCCTCTAAATCAAATTATTTTTTAATACTATTTCTTAGGTGCTGGTTTGATATGCCCGGTTAAAATCATGATTGATTCAACAACACACCAGATCACACTTCCTAGCCAGAATAGAATAGGAATTAATAAGCAGGACAAAATAATGCCTACCAAACTAAGAACCAACTGAATGATACCTTTAGCAGTATAGCCATATAGGAAATTGTGAATACCAAAACCAGCAAACACAATACCTAAAACACCAGCTAAAATCTTTCTGCTATCATCAGCCTCAGCAGTAACAACTACAGGCTCAACTGGAGCAACAGGAACTTCCTCAGCCTTTGGAGCCTCAGGTACAGGAGCAGCAGGTTCAGCAACACTCCAGCCTTCCTTGCCAGCAACACTCTCATCATAATCAGGATTGCCCTTAGGCTGCTCAACTGGCTTGATATCAGAAGCAGCAGGAGCCTCAGTAACAGGAGCTACAGGCTCAGCGACCTTCCAGCCTTCTTTACCAGCAACGCTCTCATCATAAACAGCTTCTTCACTTTCAGCCTCAGGTGCAGGTGCAGCAGGTTCAGCAACCTTCCAGCCTTCCTTGCCAGCAACACTCTCATCATAATCAGGATTGCCCTTAGGCTGCTCAACTGGCTTGATGTCAGAAGCTGCAGGAGCTTCAGTAACTGGAGCTACAGGTTCAGCGACCTTCCAGCCTTCTTTGCCAGCTACTGTTTCATCATACTCAGGATTTAACTTTGAATCATCTACAACATTATTATTTTTATCATCCATAATAATACCTCCTGGAAATTTCAATTTAATGTTCTAGGAACATTATATAATAAAAGAGAAGAAAACAATAGTAAAAAAAACACTAAAATATTACAATAAAAACAAAAAACCAATAATAATCCAAAAACATCAGAGAAGGAAAGAAAAAAACATGAAAAGCTACAAGAAAGAACTATGGTTCAACACCACCAAAAGGAGAGAATACATCAACATAACAAGAGAGGTAGAAAAATGCCTCAAAGAAAGCGGCATACAGGAAGGACTATTACTATGCAATGCTATGCACATAACCTCCAGTATCTTTATCAACGATAACGAACCAGGTCTACACCAGGACTTTGAAAACTTCCTGGAAAAGCTAGCCCCAGAAAAACCCTATGCCCAATATGCCCACAATGGTTATGAAGACAATGCAGACGCTCACTTAAAAAGAACCATAATGGGACGTGAAGCAGTTATAGCCATCACTGACGGACAGTTAGACTTTGGACCATGGGAACAAATATTTTATGGAGAATATGATGGTAAAAGAAAAAAGAGAGTATTAGTCAAGATAATAGGAGAATAATATATGATATAATGGAAGTAGAAAGAAAGGGGGTTGTATCATGAAAATATTCAAAAAAATATTTATTTTAGTAGTAATTGCCATGTTGAGTCTAGGTATAACGGGTTGTAATAAAAACAGCTCAACGGATAATTCTATTTCTCCAACTACTGATTCCAGAAGTCTCTTTGAAAAAATAAGAACAAACCAATTGAAAAATGTTGCCTTTGAAAGCGAAGTGAAGATTGAAAGCGAAGCTTTTAAAACTACTATGAAAAGCACTGGAGTATATGATTTCCAAAATAACAAGGCAGTAATTAACAATAATGGAGATGGCTTACTGAATCAAGATTCAACTATCTACCTGGTTGACAACAAAGTATACATGCTCGATCCTAGCAATAATCAATGGCAGTATACAGAACTAAACACAGATGTGAACAGCCTGATCAATAAAGGACTTATAGTAAGCAGCGATAAAGCCTATGATTTGATGACCTTTGAGAAGGTGGGAGATGGGTATATTGTTAAAAGCAAAGGCGCCATCAATATCAAGGAATTTTTGGAAGCCTTTAACTACAATATCAATAATGGACTGATGTTCGATGATTCCCTGCTAAATAGCCTGACAGTAGAATTTGAATACAAATTAACCAAAGACTACTACCCTGAAGAAATAAAGCTGACTATGAGCTATAATATGGCAGGAATGACCTATAAGACTATCAGTGAAATAAAATATAGTGGCTATAATCAGCAAAAAAGCATAGAATTACCAGTTGAAGCCAAGAATGCAGTAAAAATAGGCCTGTAAAGGATATGAAAGAAAAGGACCATTTTGGAAGAAGATGGTCCTTTTCTTATATGGTTCTTATTTCGTAAAATAATATTTGAGATTCCCCAAATGGCTGAGCGTCGATATCTGCCTTATAAGCATAACTCCATTCTAATAGAAGACCTTGCTCTGTTGATAGCTCCTTATGAAAATGAGCTCTGACATACAGAGCCTGTGCTTTAAGCTCCAAAACCTCCTTTTCAGTAAGGAGATCCTCATTACCATGATATTTAATTGTATCATCAGTGAATATGAAGGTTACTTCTCTTCTATTATAGGTAACCAGATTCCACAAGTCCCCGGTTACTCCCTCGATGATTATTTTCCTTTTCTCAACCAACAAAGTACCACTTTTTTCAGCAATGAAATAGGGGTAAAACAGGACCAAACCGTTATCCTTTGATTTGGCATATTGTTCAAGAGCGAACTCTCTGGCCTCTTTAGCCTTAGCGCCTATAAGCCTTGGAAGATTAAAATCCTGACCAGCAATAGTAGCACATCTAACTGACCAAAGAACCTGGCTATCAAAAGTAGATTTTTCAGGATCGAACTCCTGCCAATTTATTTTAGGAAGACTAGTAGAGCGTAGCTCATAAAAACCTAGTAGCTTATTTATTTTACTCATATTTTTAACTCCTGTATTTTTAAATTTAGTATAACACTATCAACGATGATGATGATACAATATATTTAAAAGAAGACGTGAACAAAAGGTGAATTATGATGTACGACACAGGTGTGGTCCATGGCAGATTTCAGATTTTCCACAATGAGCATTTAAAATATGTTCTGGAAGGCAAAAAAAGATGGCAAAAGTTAATTATAGGCATAACTAATTTTGACTATAATAGCAATGATCATAAAAGCTGTATAGAAGATCCCCACCGAGTATGTGAGGAAGACAATCCCCTGACCTTTTATGAAAGAATGATAATGATCAAAGGAGTTATGTCAGCAAATGAGATAGGCTTGGAAGAATTTGAGATAGTACCTTTTCCTATAGATGAACCAGAAGGAATCAGCAACTTTATTCCTTCTCAGGTAATCCATTTTTTAACTATCTATGATAATTGGGGGAGAAAGAAAAAGAAAGTATTAGAGGATTCAGGCTATAAAGTATAGGTGTTGTATGAGAAAGAATTAAAGGAAAAGCATATCTCTTCAAGTATGGTCAGAGAAAGGATAAGACTGGGATTATCCTGGCAGGAATTTGTACCAAAAGAGGTCTATAGATATATTGTTGAAAACAGACTGGAAGAAAGAATAAAAAATATAAAAAGCTATTAAAACTGAAGGAATCTGGAGCCAGATTCCTTTTTGATTTCTGCTTTAGCTAGTTCCTCACCTAAGGTGAGGAATAAAAAACCACCTGCTATGCGGGTGGGGGAAAGAGTTTTACAAAATAACCACCAATCGTTAAAATAGAGTTGTTCAGACTACTAAAATAACGATAAGAGAGGTGGTTCAAATAGCGAACAAAGGTAATAGTTTAGCACATACAAAATGGCTGTGCAAATATCACATAGTGTTCACTCCAAAGTATAGACGAAAAATAATCTACAATCAATATAAGGAAAGCATAAGAGATATAATAAAG
>JAKEGG010000029.1 GCA_022615965.1 Fusobacteriota bacterium | reverse complement strand
TGATAATGCTGCAATGGAAAGATTCTATAATACTTTCAAAAATGAGTTTATATATTTAAATAGTTTTGCTGATGAAGAGTGTCTTGATTCTGATGTTAAAAAATATATTTATCTTTGGTATAACCACCTTAGACCTCATTCGCATAACGACTGGAAGACACCTTATGAAAAGAGATAGGGTTATTTATTTTTTTCGAACAAAGTGTTACAAAAAAGCTTGACCACTACAACTTAGAGGTGAGGGACTTCTCGACCATTTTGTTAAATCACCTCTTTCATAATATTTGATCTGTACTTAAATTAAATTTGTCTGAATGTCACAAAAATCGAGAAATCAGCAAATAAATACTGATTTCTCATAATTCACATAATCAAATGTTAACAGATTATAGTTTCCACCTCATCATAATCATCACCAAAAGTATCAACAGTGACCTTTCTCATGATCTGAGGATCAAAAGGCTTATCATTATAGTCTCTTTCTACACCAACGATTTTATCAACTTCCTCCATACCTTCTATGACCTTACCAAAAGCAGCATACTGTCTGTCTAAAAAGGAAGCATTTTCCACCATTATAAAAAACTGTGAACCCCCAGAATCAGGATTATTAGCCCTGGCCATAGAAACAACACCACGCTCATGCTTAAGCTGGTTTTCAAAACCATTGTTAGAAAATTCTCCTTTGATCACATAACCAGGACCTCCTGTTCCATTACCTCTAGGACAACCTCCCTGGATCATGAAGCCAGGAATGACCCTATGAAAAGTAAGCCCATTATAAAAGCCTGCCTTAGCTAATGATATAAAGTTGTTTACAGTATTGGGAGCAACATCTGGAAACAACTCCAGCTTGACCACTCCACCATTTTCTAATTCTATTGTTACTATTGGATTCATATTTTCCTCCTAAATATTTTTTAAATAAACCTATAAATAATATAGCAAATTAATGGACTTAAGACAAACAGCTTACTTGATCCATTTTTCCTGACTTTTTTCATTAGCTTCAGCCAAAAGCTTTTCATCAACACCTTGTCCTTTTAGAACTTGATCTACAAGCTCGCCATAGGCCCTGTAATCAGAATACAAAGGCACCTCCCGACATAAAGCTGTAACATCAGCTGCAATCCCTGCTCTGTCATTTTCAAAATGCTCATCGCTTAAAGCTTTGTAAATTATCTCAGCGATTTTCCCCATATGCTCTTCTTTAAACCCTCTGGTTGTGGCGGCAGGTGTACCAAGTCTTATACCACTGGTAATAAATGGACTTTGAGTATCATATGGAATTGCATTTTTATTACAGGTAATGCCAATTTCATCAAGTCTATGCTCTGCTTCCTTACCGGTAAGACCTAATACAGAAACATCAACCATCATAACATGATTATCTGTACCACCAGCAACAACTCTTAAATTATGCTTTTGTAATCCTTCAGCTAAAGCAGTTGCATTTTTGACCACCTGTTTTTGATACTCAATAAATGATGGCTCTAAAGCCTCTTTGAAAGCAACTGCCTTAGCGGCAATAACATGCATCAAAGGACCTCCCTGCAGACCTGGAAAAACTGCTTTATCTATTATCTTGGCATGCTCTGCCTTGCAAAGTATCATCCCACTTCTTGGACCTCTTAAGGTTTTATGGGTAGTAGTAGTTACAAAATCAGCATAAGGAACTGGTGAAGGATGTAAACCTGTAGCAACCAACCCTGCAATGTGGGCCATATCCACCATGAAATAGGCTCCTACCTTATCGGCAATTTCCTTAAACCTCGGGAAATCAATTATCCTTGAATAGGCAGTAGCTCCAGCTACAATAAGCTTTGGTTTAGACTCTAAGGCAATTCTTTCTACTTCCTCCATATCAATTCGTTCTGTAATCTTATCTACGCCATAACTTACAAAATTAAAATATAATCCAGAAATATTGACAGGACTGCCATGTGTCAGGTGGCCACCTTGGGCAAGACTCATAGCCAGGACTGTATCTCCTGGCTTTAATACTGCCAGATAAACTGCCATATTGGCACTAGAACCAGAATGAGGCTGAACGTTGGCATGATCTGCTTTAAATAGCTGACAAGCTCTTTTACGGGCTAATTCTTCAGCTACATCAACATGCTCACAACCACCATAATAGCGCTTTCCTGGATAGCCTTCTGCATACTTGTTGGTAAGAACTGAGCCTTGAGCCTCTAATACACAAGGACTAACAAAGTTTTCTGAAGCAATAAGCTCTATCTTATCATTTTGTCTTTGTCTTTCGTCAGCTAGTACCTTAGCTAACTCTGGATCAAAATCCATCAGTCTTCTCATTTTCATTACCTCCATTCTATATTTTCCTTATAATAATCCTTACAAGCTATTTACTCACCATAATATCCAGTATCACCTTATCTAAATCACCAGAACACTCTCTTGATATACGACAATAATTATCAATTGTAGCTTCTGCTGTATCAGCAACAATACCTTCATCACCATGGATCTCCTGACCTTTTATAGCCAGCAAAGCCGAATTAACAGCTGAACCAGCACAATTGGCTACCTTTAAAGCACAGCCTGGCTTAGCACCATCACAAATAATACCTCCAAGATTACCAATCATATTTTTAACCGACATTTTGATTTTCTTAGAATCACCACCTAAAATATAGGTTATACCAGCACTAGCGCCAGTAGCAGCAACTGTAGCTCCACATAAGGCAGATAAAATTCCAAAACGTTCCTTGATATAAATTGAAAAGAGATTACTTAAAGCTACCCCTCTAATGATCTTTTCTCCATCAAGTCCTAGTTTTTCTCCTACAGCAACTACAGGCATCGTTGCTGTAATACCTTGATTACCACTACCTGAATTACTCATACAGGCTAACATTGCTCCAGCCATTCTGGCATCAGAGCCAGCAGCAGTTAAGGCAATTGCTCTGTTAGCGATACCTTCACCTAATACGCCATCAGACATACCAGTATAAGCCATTTTACCAACACCTAGACCATAAGTTTCTTTTAAACCCTCATTAGCTATGGCATAGTTCATAGTTATAGCTTCCTCGATTATCCCCAA
The DNA here is from genome assembly GCA_022615965.1 of Fusobacteriota bacterium. Classification (GTDB taxonomy): domain Bacteria; phylum Bacillota; class TC1; order TC1; family TC1; genus WTXA01. The sequence continues at coordinate 2,036 of JAKEGG010000029.1, read as the reverse complement.
ATATTCTAAATCCACCTTATTAGCAAATTCAATGATCCCATCTAAGGTCATAAAATCCAGATTCTTCTCGCTCTCATCTGAACTCACTACCTGTTGATCTTTATGAAAAACCACCTGATCGTCCACTTCAATCAAAGTCAGATTCGTGTGGCCATCTTCGATTATTGTCCTAACTCTATCAACACTGGTTTTTAATTCTACCTCAATGTAAAGTTTCTTCTCAGTATTGGCTAATTCCAACTCTATTAACCCTAGATCAACAAGTCTTTTAGCCTCATGTATCATTTCTTGATTGATATCTTTTAACACCTCAAGCTCCAGCTTACTATTATTTTTTGCCAGAACACCCAGGGTAACTGCCATCTTAACACCAGTATCCCTGGTTCCAGGAATTATAACAGACATAGCATTTTTGATAATATTCCCACTGGCCTTGACAGTGATCCCCTTGATCCAATCACCTTTACTATTTGCACCAGCAATAGCACCTGCCAGAGCAATAGCAATTGGCTCAGTACAACCTAAAGCTGGTTTAAGCTTTGATTCCAATGTCTTTATATATTTATCCTCAATTTCACTACTTAGCATTCTGCTCCCTTTCTAAATAAAATCACAATTATTCTATTTACTTTTATTTTAACAAATTTACCTCATCCTGAAAATATCTAGGGCAACCAGACTTTTTCAAACCTTTACAACAACCAGTTGTACAAGATCTATCTGTCCCTCCATAAAGCTGATATTCTCCTCCTTGAATTTCAAGCATTTTTCCAGTAACCAAAGCTTCACCCAGCTTTTTTCTGGCATTATTATATACTCTTTGGACAGTAGTTCTAGCAACATTCATCTGAGAGGCACACTCTTCCTGAGTCATCTTCTCGAGATCGATCAATCTGATGGTTTCATATTCATCCACAGACATAAAAATACTCTCATCAATTTCAAGCCTATTATCCAATGGACCAAAACTTTTCCATCTAGGCAAGCAACAAACCTTTCTGCCTTTTATTGGTCTAGGCATATTTTCACCATCCTTGAATTAATTATTGACATATGTTCTTTATAATCTTATTATATATTAAAGAGAGTATATGTCAATAATCAAAGAAAACAGGAGGTAATAATCATGAAAATAGCTTTACCAAGTAGACAAAATTCTATCGATGACCATTTTGGGCACTGTGAATATTTTACAGTTTTGACCATCGACCAAATTGATAAAAGTATATTAGCAGAAGAAATAATTCCTTCACCTTCAGGTTGTGGTTGTAAATCAAATATAGCTAGCCAGCTTGCAGCAAATGGTGTTACGCTTCTATTAGCTGGTAATATGGGTGATGGAGCTGTTAGAGTATTAGAAGCTAATGGTATTGAAGTAATCAGAGGCTGCCATGGTGATATTAATATGGTTGCCAACAAATGGCTCCAGGGAGAAATCACAGATTCCGGAGAAATATGCCATGAACATGATCACCATCATCAATAACATTGTGATACTATCACAGTAAAATAATATAATTAGAATATAATTAAGTTATGGTTTAAATATTTTAATAATATATTATTATATGGAGGTAGAAATGGAAGAATTTAGTTTAGCTTTTCCAGGAGGAAAGAAGGTTGAAGTCATCTATGGCAAACATAGAGTATTAACAGATCAGCCCGTAGAAAACGGAGGGGATGATGAGGCAATGGCACCTTTTGACTTATTTATGGCGTCAATCATTTCCTGTAGTGGAATATATGCCTTAAGCTTTTTAAGGCAAAGAAACTTGAATACTGAAGGATTAAATATCAGAATGTATCCAGTCTGGAACAATGATGAGCATAGAATGTCAGAAATACAGCTGGAGGTTGATACTCCAGAGGATTTTCCAGAAAAATACAAAGGAGCATTGATAAATGTGATAGGAGCCTGTGCTGTAAAAAGGCATCTGGAAACTCCACCAGAGATCAAGGTAAATATAAACTGATTTTATAAATAAACTAAAAACAACCCTTATTATCAAGGGTTGTTTTTAGTTTATTTTTCTTTT
>JAKEGG010000028.1 GCA_022615965.1 Fusobacteriota bacterium | reverse complement strand
TTTTCAATCTCTCTATACTAGCCTTATCCTTTTCCTTCCTTAAAGCAGCCTCCTCGATCTCCAGCTGCATCACCCTTCTGGAAATCTCATCAAGCTCAGCAGGCAAAGAATCCATCTCAGTCCTAATCAAAGCACAAGCCTCATCAACTAAATCAATGGCCTTATCCGGTAAAAATCTGTCGCTGATATATCTATGAGATAAGGTAGCAGCAGCCACCAAGGCATTATCATGAATCTTTACTCCATGAAAAACCTCAAACCTCTCCTTAAGTCCCCTGAGAATAGAAATAGTATCCTCCACTGTAGGCTCATCAACCAGCACCGGCTGAAAACGACGCTCTAAGGCACTATCCTTCTCAATATACTTCTGATACTCATCTAAGGTAGTCGCCCCGATGCAATGAAGTTCCCCACGCGCCAACATCGGCTTCAGCATATTGCCAGCATCCATCGAGCCTTCTGTTTTACCAGCACCAACAATAGTATGAATTTCATCAATAAACAACAAAATCTCCCCATTGCTTTTCTTTATTTCCTGTAAAACAGCCTTCAGCCTTTCCTCAAACTCACCACGATACTTGGCCCCAGCGATCAAAGCGCCCATATCCAAGGAAAAAATCTTCTTATCCTTTAAACCCTCTGGCACATCTCCACGAACTATTCTATGAGCCAGCCCTTCAACAATCGCAGTTTTACCAACACCAGGCTCACCAATCAGCACTGGGTTATTCTTAGTCTTTCGCGATAAGATCCTGACCACATGCCTTATTTCACCATCCCTGCCAATCACAGGATCAAGCTTATTGCTCCTGGCAGCCTCCACCAGCTCCTGTCCATATTTAACCAGAGCCTCATAGGTAGACTCTGGGGTATTAGAAGTGACCCTCTGATTCCCTCTGATACCAGACAATACCTTTAAAAAACCATCCCTGGAAATATTGTATAATTTAAAAACCTTACCTAAAGAACTGTTCTTAACCTCATCTAGGATACTCAAGAAAATATGCTCCACTGAAACATATTCATCCTTCATTCTCTTAGCCTCGTCTTCACTTTTCACCAGCACCCTGTCTACAGCCTTACTGATGTAGATCTTACCTGGCTCTCTGCCAGGTCCGCTGACCTTAGGTATCCTGCTCAAAAGCCCTTCAACCTCAGTTTCTAAAGCCCTGACCTCAACATTCATAGCTGTTAGTATCCTGGACAAAAGCCCACCTTCCTGCTCTAACATAGCAAGGAACAGATGCTCGACCTCTATTTCCAGCTGACCATATCTTAAAGCTTTGGTTTCAGCTAGCTGAATAGCCTCCATTGATTTTTGTGTTAATTTGTTTGGATCCATAATATTACCTCCTTACATCCAAATAATACTTATAAATTCAGCTTAAAATTTGACTAATAGGCTGTAATATGATATAAAGTATTTGTTAGCACTCATTATATCAGAGTGCTAAAAATAAGTCAAAAGCTAAGAAAAAAAAATAAAAAAGGAGAAAAAAATGGCTAAAAAACAATTTAAATCAGAATCCAAAAGACTATTAGACCTAATGATCCACTCTATTTATACTCATAAGGAAATCTTTATCAGAGAACTGATCTCCAACGCCAGCGATGCCATGGATAAGCTTTATTACAAATCTCTTTCATCCAAGGAACTAAACTTTGATCAGGAAGACTACTACATTCAGGTCATCCCTAACAAGGAGGATCGCACCTTAACTATTATTGATACAGGTATCGGCATGAATAAAGAGGAACTAGAAAACAATCTAGGCACTATCGCCAAAAGCGGCTCTTTAGCCTTCAAGGAAGAAAACCAGCCCCAGGATGGCATTGATATCATCGGCCAGTTCGGAGTAGGCTTCTATTCCTCCTTTATGGTAGCAGAGGAAGTCACAGTCAAAACTAAAGCTCTAGGAGAAGAAAGCAGCTGGAACTGGACATCTCAAGGCAGTGATGGCTACAGCATCAACCCGGGAAGCAAAGAGTCCACAGGCACAGAAATAGTCCTGAATATAAAAGAAAACACCGAAGAAGAAAACTACGACCAGTACCTGGACCCTTACTATCTGAAAGGTCTGATCAAAAAGTATTCAGACTTCATCCGCTATCCAATCAAGCTTTTAATGACTAAAAGCCGACTTAAGGAAGGAGAGGATCAGCAGTTCGAAGAATACCAGGAAGAGGAAACCGTAAATTCTATGGTGCCTATCTGGAGAAAAAACAAAAATGAGCTAACCAATGAAGATTATGAAAACTTCTATCAGGAAAAACACTATGGCTATGACAAACCATTGAGCCATGCTCATATCAGTGTAGAAGGAGCTTTCCGCTATAATGCTATCTTCTACATTCCAGAAAAAGCCAGCTACGATTATTATACCAAAGAATTCGAAAAAGGACTGGAGCTCTACTCTAGCGGAGTGCTGATCATGCATCGAGCCCCAGAGCTGCTACCTGATCACTTTAGCTTTGTTAAAGGCTTGGTTGACTCTGAAGACCTTTCATTAAATATCTCCAGAGAAATGCTCCAACAAGACCGTCAGCTTAAGCTGATAGCTAAAAATATAGAGAAGCAGATCAAAAAGGAGTTGCTGAACCTACTTAACAATAAAAGAGAAGACTACGAAAAATTTTACGATTCCTTTGGCCGCCAGTTAAAGTATGGAGTTTATGCTGACTTTGGACAAAACAAAGATCTTTTAGCTGAACTACTACTTTTCAAGTCATCTAAGGAAGGTCTGTTGATCAGCTTCGATGAATACCTCGGCCGTATGAAGGAGGAGCAAAAGTTCATCTATTATGCTACCGGTGAGTCAACAGCAAAAATAGAAAAGCTGCCACAAGCTGAGCTACTCCAAGAAAAAGGCTATGAAATTCTTTATCTAACTGAGGATATAGATGAATTTGCCCTTAAGGTCATGAATAACTATAAGGAAAAAGAATTCAAGAATATATCCAGTCAAGACCTAGGTATTGAAGACTTGGATCAAAAAGAAGAATTAAAAGAAGAGTTAGAAAAAAACCAGGATCTTTATCAGGAGATGAAAGAAATCTTAGGAGATAAGATACTGGAGGTCAAACCTTCCAGAAGACTGAAGAAACATCCAGTCTGCCTCACCAGCGGAGGAGATATTTCCATTGAAATGGAGAAGGTTTTAAACCAGATGCCTAATAATGAAGGGATCAAAGCTGATAAGATACTGGAAATAAATATTGAGCATCCAGCCTTTAAAGCCTTGGAACAAGCGAAGACAGTCAGTAAAGAGGAGTTTTCTCTCTACACTAAGCTGCTATATGATCAAGCCTTATTGATCGAAGGTCTGCCAATCGAAGATCCCGTTGAATTCGCTGATAACATCTGGAAACTATTAAAATAGAGTTCAAATCATCAAAGGGAAGGATAGCCAGGCTATCCTTCCCTTTATCTATATCCCCGAGCCCTATATCAATACCTGTATATAGCAGCAATGCCAGTATCAACAGGCATATCCTCATTGCTTAAAACCAGGAGCCGACCTTTTTGTCTTACTACCATCTCTCCTAGATCATCGATCAGATCATCAAAGCCTACTTCATCAGC
>JAKEGG010000027.1 GCA_022615965.1 Fusobacteriota bacterium | reverse complement strand
ATTCTTCTTCTCTATTGTTCAGTTTTCAATGACCTTGCTTCCTCTTACTTTTGGTCGCCTAATTAATATACCACCTCATATATCAACTGTCAATATTTTTTCACACCTTTTTTCGGAATATTTCAATATAAAAAGAAAACATGTAAATTATGTAAAAAACCTATAGATAAACTTGAATTTCAAATTACCCTATAATATCATTTAAAATATAGGTAAATTCACAAACAAACAATATATACATATAATTAGAAATAAATATCAATTCAATCAACTATATATTTAACTAAACAATTATAGTATAATGATTTCAGCACACACCTAACAATCCAATTTTGAAAGGACGAAAAATAAATAAATGAGTTTAAAAAAATTTCTCAAGGGAATTTTAATATTGGCTACTACAGCTATGTCAATAGCCGCCCTTGCCTTAACAGCATATGTTGCATCATTAGCCAAAGGGTTGCCGGAAATCAATCCCCAAGACTTTAACATACAATTAACATCTACCTTCTACGACAATCAGGGACAGCAGGTAGCAAACAGATACTATACAGAAAACAGAGTATGGACTGACTTTGACAAAATGCCCCAAACCTATATCAATGCTGTGGTTGCTATAGAAGATAAAAACTTCTGGACTCATCAAGGCGTCGATATTCTAGGTATCGCCAGAGCATTGGTTTCCAATTACATCAGTCAAAATATTGAATCTGGAGCCAGCACAATTACTCAACAGCTGTCAAGAAATGTTCTTATAGAAGCAGATGAAAGATATCAGCAAACTTCTGCCAGAAAAATAAAGGAAATATTGATTTCATTACAAATGGAAGAAGTAATGAGCAAAGAAGAAATATTCACTTATTATACTAATGTTATCAACTTCGGCCAAAGTTCCTATGGAGTTGAAGCTGCTGCTTTTACTTATTTTGGTAAAACCTTGGATCAGTTAACTTTAGAAGAATGTGCACTTTTAGCCGGAATACCACAACTACCAAATGATAATAACCCGATAGATAATCCTGAAAAAGCCTTGGCCAGAAGAAATGCTGTGCTTGATGCCATGTATGATAATGGCTTTATTACATTAGAGGAATTAGAAAAGGCCAAAGCAACACCAATAAACTTAAATCCCCAGATCAGACAAGCAGATCCTACCTACGGCTACTTTATCGATGCCACCATCAAAGAAGCTGAAGACTTACTTCAAGAATTAAAGCTTCCATCTTTGTTTGTTGGAGGCTACGAGATTTATACAACAATGGATACCAAGGGACAGCAATTGATAGAAGAGATTTCCAAGGATCCCGACCTATATCCAGTTGATGCCGGTGGGGAACAATGTCAGGTAGCTATGGTTGTCTATGACCAGAATACTGGTGAAGTAAAAGCGATGTTAGGTGGGAGGAACTATGTAGCAATGGGCTTGAACAGAGTATATGTCAAAGGCCGTCAGCCTGGTTCAACCTTTAAACCAATAGCAGCTTATGGTCCAGCAATAGAAATGGGACTCACTGCCAATGATACTTATGTAGATGGTCCGATCAACATTAGTGGTTATACCCCAAAAAATGCTACTTCTGGCTATAGTGGAACAGTAACAGTCCGAAAAGCTGTCATGAACTCAATCAATACAGTAGCTGTTCAGGTCCTGAATGATATAGGCCCTGAAACAGGTTGGGAATTTGCCAAAAGACTTGGTATAGATATGACAGATGATGAAAAATACTATCTGTCTATAGCCTTAGGAGGCTTGGAAAATGGAGCTACTCCAATAGAAATGGCCAGAGCATTTGGAGCCTTTGGTAATGATGGAGTTCTGGAAAAACCTCATACTATAACTAAAATTATTGATAAAAACGGACAAGTAGTATATGAGTTTGAACCTGAATCATCTCAAGCCATGTCTCCTACAGTAGCCTGGTATATAACTGACTTGTTAAAATCAGTTGTATCTGGTGGCACAGGTACCCAGTCCTATATTTCCTGGCTTAGCATGGCTGGTAAAACCGGTACTTCTGAAATGCCTGGCGTCGATAACGCTAACAAAGATTTGTGGTTCGTAGGCTATACCCCTGATATTACAGCTTCTGTCTGGATGGGCTTTGATAAGCCTAGCGCAGCTAACGGCTTCTATAATCAATATGGTGGTGGTTTCCCAGCAAGACTTTGGAAAACCTTTATGCAGGCCTATCTGGAGGATAAGGAAAACAGCCAATTCGTCAAACCTGATCCTTTAGAAGTTATAACCAGAACCATAATAAAGAAAAATATTGTCAAAGAACCAGAAAAGCCAGCAGAAGAAACCAAACCTACTGATAGCAATACAACCAATAGCACCAATACTGGAACTGGTACGAATACAGGCACTGGAACTGGAACTGGTAATTAAAAGACTATTTAATCATAACCACCCGTAAAACAGGTAGTTTGCACTGAGGCTATAAGCCTCTTTTACCGACCAGCGCCTAAAAACGCTGGTTTTCTCTTTGTTCAAACCACTTTGTCTTTGTCTCTTTGGCTTACCACTCAAGGAGTTTTTTATTTTCTGAATGGATATTCATATTCCTTTACACTTAATTTATCTTTCATGATATCTCTGCTTTCCTTATATTGATTGTAGATTATTTTTCGTCTATACTTTGGAGTGAACACTATGTGATATTTGCACAGCCATTTTGTATATGCTAAACTATTACCT
>JAKEGG010000026.1 GCA_022615965.1 Fusobacteriota bacterium | reverse complement strand
TCTCACCCTCAAGTAAATCAGCCACAGCCAATTCTTCACCTTGATAACTAACAACACCCTTACCTTCAATTGTTGTCTTAACAACATCAACAGTCACCAACTTAGCTCTAATATTACTCTTACTACTATCTAATCTTTTAAAATTTTTACCTTTATTTTTGCTCTTCTTATCTCTAATATTCTTCATGATCATCCCTCTAATCTTCAATACGGTTAATATATCATTTTTTTGCTACTTTTTATAGTTGTATGATAAAATGAAAAAAGAAACATCTACGGAGGTAGCTATGAAAATCAAACAAAACTCACAAATATTAGTAACAGGAGGCTTAGGCTACATCGGCTCACATACAGTAGCAGAACTAATAGCAACAGGATACCAGGTAGTGATCTTTGATAACCTGACAAACAGCCACCTCGGGGTATTAGAAAACCTGGAAACGATATCTGGCCAAAGACCTCAACTAGTTATTGGGGATGTCACCTCCTCAAGTGAAATAGATCAAGTATTTCAAGATTACGAAATCGATGCAGTTATCCATTTCGCTGGCTTAAAATCAGTATCCGAATCACTAGCCCAGCCCTTAAAATATTTTGAAAACAATGTAACTGGAACCATAAATCTATTAAAAGCCATGGCTGCAAATAATGTTTATCGACATATTTTCAGCTCATCAGCAACTGTTTATGGAGCCCACAACGAAGTTCCCTTTAAGGAAGAAATGTCCAGAGGAGCAACTAATCCTTACGGCCGCAGCAAGCTAATGGTAGAAGATATACTCAAAGACTTAAGCAATGATCCAAACTGGGAAATAATCGCCTTAAGATACTTTAATCCAGTAGGTGCTCATCCAAGCAGTCTTCTGGGAGAAGAACCAAAAGGAATACCAAACAATTTGATGCCCTACCTAGTTCAAACAGCTAGTGGCAGGCTAAAGGAACTACAAGTCTTTGGTAATGATTACGACACAAAAGATGGCACTGGAGTCAGAGACTATATCCATGTTGTTGACCTCGCTAAGGCTCATGTAGCAGTCCTTAGCTATATGATCAAAAAACCAGTAAACTTCGAAGTTTTTAACGTTGGAACAGGCCATGGAATTTCTGTATTGGAAATGATAGACTGTTTTGAAAAGACAAATAATATCAAAGTACCATTTAAGATAGTGGAACGCAGACCTGGTGATGTAGGAGAAGCATTTGCTGATGTTGCTAAAATCAAAGACCTGGTTGGCTGGAATGCTACACATAGCCTGGAGGATATGTGTAAGGATGCCTGGAACTGGGAGCAAAAAAATAAATAGCCTATTATAAAAGAGCATTGGCTTAAGCCAATGCTCTTTTGAAATCATATTTTTGATTACTACTTTTGCCTATAGGCATTAACTGTAGAGCCAGGAGCTGCACCACCTTTTGGCACCAGTTTGACCTCAATAGCCTCAAGGCGATAGGCATAACCAGCTGTACCAGCATTCTCACCATTTTTAGCCCAGCCCATCCAGCCAAAATTCTCAGCATGAACACGATAATAGATATCATATTTAGCAGCAACTTCACCAGTAAGATTGATATTAATCGCCTCAAGACGTAAACTTAAGCCAGAAGTACCAGCTAAAGCCCCATTGCTTCGTATTCCCTGCCAGCCTATATTCTGGATATGAACGTTATAGCTTATACCACCTATTATAGGGGAACCATCAGCATAATTTTTACCTAAATTCAAATTAATAGCTTCAAGTCTTTTTGATTGTCCAGAAGTACCTGCTACCAGTCCATCGCTACGATAAGACTGCCAGCCAATATCCTGAATATGAACTCTGTAGTTTACCAGACCATTGCCATAAATACTATAGAATGGCTTAGCAGTCACAAAGCCTCCTGAATCTTTTGGTACCAGCTTGACTTCAATAGCCTCAAGACGATAACTCATGCCTTCAGTTCCAGCACTACCACCATTTTTAGCCCAGTCCAGCCAGCCATAATTTTCAGCATGTACTCTGTAATATACATCATAAAGACCAGCATTGACACCTGTTAGCTCAATTTTAATCGCCTCAAGACGTTTAGCCTGACCCTCTGTACCAGAAATAGCTCCATCATAACGCCAATCCTGCCAGCCTATATCCTGGATATGGGTGCTATACTTGATACCTACTCCATCATAGCCACTAACGATCATAGCTAATGCTTCCAGACGTTTTGCTTGTCCGATGGTACCAGCTGTTGCCCCATTTTTACTTAATCCCTGCCAGCCTATATCCTGGATATGAACATTATAGTAAACTCCAATTGAAGTTTGAACATCAGCCACAACTGCCTTACTTCTGTTGCCATTGGCATCAATGCCAACAACACTTATTGCGGTACCTGCTCTTAAATAACCAGACAAACCAACTGTAAATCTACCACTTCCATCAACAGGACCATTGAGTTTTACTCCACTGGCTAAGGTAACTTCTACAGAACCACCAACAGGGCCTGTACCAGTTATTGCTAAAACATTATCTTTCACAACATCAACTATTGGACTTGCTACATAAACGATCTCTGCTAAACTTAAACCATTGCCATAGCTATTATCAAAGCCTACCGGACCTAGATCATCAGCATTATCTATTATCCTATCGATCAACTGGCTATTAGTCATATCAGGATACTTCTCCTTATACAAGGCTACGACCCCAGAAACATTTGGTGTGGCAAAGGAAGTACCATTACCTAAAACATAGGTATTATTAAGACCAGTTGTTTTAACACTCACTCCAGGTGCCACTAAATCGACAGCAGGCCCAACACTGGAAAACCCAGCCAGTACTTTATTAGAATCTATAGCACCGACCCCTAATACATTATTGTTCCTTGCCGGAAAACTTACATTATCTGTAATACCAATATTGCCATCATTACCACTTGCAGCAACTATGATCACACCAGCATTAAAAGCTTCAGTTGTCACTTCATTTAATAAATTAGTAACATAAGTAAAATCCGTAGGAGAAAGAGAATCAGGACTAATGCCCAGGGATAAGTTAGCTACATCCATGCCATTAGTCACACACCAGTCCAAGCCTTCTATCATATCACTTAGTTTACCAGAGCTGGAAGACTCCATAACCCTGACTGCATAAAGGCTAATATCTGGAGCAACTCCAACTATGCCAATACCATTGGTTCTGGCTCCGATTATTCCAGCTACCGCTGTGCCATGACCATAAATATCATTTGCATTGCCTCCAACAGTAACTGCATCATACCTGCCAGCAACTACAAGATCACTATGAGCAGCAATACCAGTATCTAAAACTGCTACCTTAACTCCTTGACCAGTATAACCATTATTCCAACTCTCTGGAGCCTTGACCATATTATCGCTCCAGGTGATCTCATCTGAATAGGTCTCTAGATCAATATCTGGAACTACATACTTAACCAAAGGATCAGCCTTTATATCGGCCAGTTCCTCGCTGTTAGCTTTAACTTTCAGCACATTAAAATTACAGTAATCCTCTTCCAAAACGCTTTTGACAGAATTACTGTTTTCTATGCTGGCAGTTTTAATGCTAACATCATTATAAACAACCAGAAAATCCTTCTCCTGGTCGTTGGCCACTACGAAAGAGCTTCCTAAAAGGAAAAAGCCCACCAATAGCGACAACAACGTTAAAAACCTTGTTTTTTTCACGTAAAACCCCCCCTACGTACTTAATATGAAATATTATACTATGTTTTCTGAAAAATGCAACTATTTTCAGAGCAAATTTGACAACTGGAAGGACATCTGGGAAAATTACAAACATAAGGAGCATTGAAAATGAGAAGAAGCAATAATAAAAACGAGAATGATACCTACCAATATGATAATGTACTTGGAGAACCAATAGACCAGAAAGAGCTAAAAAGATCAAGTAAAAGAAGAAGCAACAGAAGTAATCAGGAACAAAAACCTAAAAGAAAAAAGAAAAAAGGATTCCTGAAAAAGCTTGTTTTTATACTGTTAGCCCTTGTGGCTATTTTCTTGATCTACTTTAACTATATCTTCAGCAAAACTCAAAAAGCCAGTCTGCAAACTGATAATGAAGCCTTAGGCATAACCAGAAGCAGCACCTTTGGCATCACCAACCTGGTTTTTTATGGTCTTGATTCAGAGGAAGGAATTGGCAGCAGAAGTGATACTATCATGATCATCACCATAGATAATAGAAACGGAAAGATAAAGCTTAGCTCCATAGTCAGAGATTCTTATGTAGACATACCTGGCTACGGGATGGATAAGATCAATCATGCTTATGCTTATGGTGGACCTCAGCTAGCTCTGGCAACTCTAAATTCCAATTTTGATTTAGATGTCAGATATTTTGCTACTGTTAACTTTGAATCTATGCCAAAGATAATCGATGCCTTAGGAGGTCTTGATCTCTATCTGACAGCAGCTGAAGCCAATGAAATACCAGGACTGGAAGGAAAGCCAGATGGAATTTACCATCTTACAGGCCCCCAAGCTTTGGACTTCTCAAGAATCAGAAAAATAGATACTGATTTTGAAAGAAGCAGGCGGCAACGAGATGTCATGACCGGTATTATCGATAAAATTTTCTCTCAGACACCTCTTAGCTATCCTAAGGTTATGAATGAAATAATGCCTTTAGTCACCACCAACCTGCCATCATATAAAATACTAGGACTTGGGACCACTATGTTGCTCAGGCAAACCAAGCATATTGAACAAGCCAGATTTCCTCTTGCCTCCTTAAGCAATGGAGAAAATATTGATGGAGTCTACTATTATGTCTTTGATATAGAAGAAAATAAAAAAATACTTGATAGCTATATTTACAATGATATTCCTCTACTAACAGATGAAGAAGAATAAAAAAACAACTGTATTTCTCCAGTTGTTTTTTTCTGTTAAATCAAGATATCGTTAAGGTAAAGCATTAATTTTTATTATCTGCTACTTTTTGCCCTCGACATATTTCTTGAAATTATTTAAAATACTGCCCCAGCCCTCTTTTTGTAACTCCAGACTATTTTCCGACTCAGGCATAAAAGCCTCGATGATAAAAACACCTTCAGCTGTTTCAGAGAAATAGATTTCTACCTTTCTTTGATCAGCGAGAATATAGGAAATAAACTTTTCCTCTTCTACCTCCTCAAAATTACCAGCAAAATCAAAGTTGAAGCTTCCATCCTTGGCTGCCATATTGTAAACAAAATAACCACCAGCCCTTAAATCAGACATAGCCATAGGACAATGCCAATTATCACTGGCAAAATTCCAATTGACCACCTCATCCACATCAGTCCAGGCATTCCAGACCTCAGCAGGATTTTTTTTCACTAAAGCAGTCACTACTATATAGCCTTCTAGCTCCTTTAATCTATAAATAACTATATCCTCTAACAAGCCAAGATCGATATCAGACTTAAAAGGCAGTTTTATTGTCCCCTTGGAAAGCTGATAAGCATTCAATCTATCCTTAAATGCCTCAATAGCCACAGGACCAGGAAAAAAACTCCAATGATCTTTAAAAGCCCCAAAATGAACCAGATTCTTGCCTTTAAGCTTAAACGTAGGAACCCCATAATTAATCAGCAGTTCTGCTTCAGGGACCAAACCTTCCACTAAAGCCTTAATCTTAGATAAACCCTCTTTAACCTCAGGTTCCAGCTCCTTGATATATTCCTCATAACCAACTACAGACATTTTATTACCTCCTTTTATCTCAACATGGCTCCTGGCAAAACAGATACCATATTTCTTTGCTCAGGAATCTTATGCTCACCTAACAAAACCCCATAGGTCAAAAAGCCTTTGCCATAGCGCTGCCTTACTTTAACCAAGGTACTGGCTATAGCTTCCTGATTATCTTTAACTTTAAAGTCTCCGAGAAGATCCAGCTGTTCTGAGCCAGCCACTGGCTCAAGGTTGATAGCCCTTATAGAAACCAACCTGACCTGAAAATCCCAGTTATATTTTTCCTGAAAGATCCTCCTGGCTGCATCAGCTAAAACCAAGGGAGCTGATGCAGGAAAAGGCAGCCTGCCTTGAAAGCTGAAAAACCTTAAAGCAGAATCTCTGATTCCAACCTCAACACCTTTAGCTAGCAAGCCTAGCTGACTTAGCCTGTAAGCTACATCTATTCCTAACTCCAATAATACCATAAAAACCTCATTTTCATCTATAGCATCTCTTCTTAAGGTAATTCCATGACCAACACTTTTTACAGGCGCTACATCTAAAAAACCTCTGACAGGAGATCTGTCCAGGCCTTTGGCATAAGCCAGCAGCCTTTCTCCATTTATTCCAAGCTTTCTTTTTAAAAATTTTTCACCAGTAGAGGCTAAATCACCTATAGTGTGAATACCATACCAGTCTAGCTTTTTTCTGGTAGCATAGCCAACACCTAACAAATCACCAACAGGCAGTGACCATATTTTTTCTCGAAAATCATTTACACCTATAACCATGACAGAGTCTCTATCGGCCAGATCTGAAGCCAGCTTAGCAAAAATCTTATTAAAGCTCAACCCTACTGAAATGGTCACTCCTAGCTCTGCCTTGATCCTTTCTTTGATTTGATCTGCTACTATCAAAGGATCTCCGAAAAGACCCCTGGTTCCACTTAAATCAAGCCAGCATTCATCAATACCATAAGGCTCTACTTTATCGGTATAGCTGTAGTAAATCTCCCTGGCTTCCTTAGAAATGATCAGATACTCGTCAAAATCAGGAGGAACTACGATAAGCTCGGGACATTTTCTTCTAGCCTCAAAAAGACTTTCTCCGGTTTTAACACCCTTTAACTTAGCCTCATAAGACTTAGCCAGCACTATGCCATGTCTATCCTTATCGCTTCCACCTACGGCTAAGGTCTTGCCCTTCAACTCTGGATTTTTTTTGGCTTCTACAGTAGCGTAAAAATTATTCATGTCACAATGTAAAATCACTCTGTTCAAAACTTAACCTCCTTTAGGCGAAATATCGTTCGTATGATAATAATAAAGAGAAAACAGAAGTAAGTCAACTAAAAACTTGACATTTTTTTTACCATAAATTAAAATTAAACTAACGAAACATCGTTCACTAAAGGAGGAAGCATGAAATTCGGAGATAAACTTAAAAACCTAAGACAACAACAAGGGCTAAGCCAAAAGGAGCTGGCTTTGAAGACTGGAATAACTACCAGGTCCATCCAAAACTATGAAAGCAACACTCGTTATCCTAAAGATGTCTCCATACTTAATAAATTAGCTCTGGCTTTAAAAACCAATGTTAATCTGCTGATGGAAAGCCAGGAGTTTTGTCCTAAAGATATTCTTCTTTCTGAAATCCAGGCTCTTTTTGCTGGAGGAGAATTAGGTGATGAAGATAAAGAAGCAGTTTTTCAGGCTATAACCGAAGCCTACCTGGACGCCAAGGAAAAAAACAAGAAATACAGGAAAAAATAATGATAAAGGAACAAAAAATCTATCATAAAGCCCTGGAGCTTATCAAAAAATATGAGACCAGGGATCCTTTTCAGCTTGCTGAAGCTCTGGGCATCACCGTTATGTTCAGAGAGGATTTTAAAAAACTTAAGGGCATGTATAAGGTAATCCTGAGAAATCGCTACATTTTCATTAATAGCAATCTAGAACCAGAGATGCAAGCTTTAGTCTGCGCTCATGAGCTAGGACATGATTTATTACATAGAGTTTTCCTGAAAAGCAGTGTTTTTCAGGAATTTGTTCTTTATGATATGAAGTCTAAACCAGAATATGAGGCTAATATTTTTGCCAGCGAGCTTCTTTTAGACGATGATGTGGTTTATAGCTGTTTTAAAGAAGGCTATGATGTTTATCAGATAGCCACACTTTTAGGAGTAGATATCAATCTTCTGTTAATAAAGGTCCATGAACTCCATAAAAGAAAAGCAGACCTAAAATCCTTAGGTCTGCCTAACAGCAATTTTTTAAAATAATTTTTATCTATCTTCAAGATCCTGCTTTTCCATCTGTTCCCCTTGCTTTTTTTGCCTTTTCATTTTAACTTTTTTTATTATAGCCCTGATGATCAGATAGATAATAGCTGCTACTATCAGATATGGAAGAAGGATAAAGAAAAGCACTATGATTCCTGTAATCAGATTCATCAAAGAATTTAAGGATGCAGTAAAGCCTCCTTTTATTTTTTCCAGCAAACTACCAAAAGGTGAATCGATAACTGGAGCAGCCTTGCTTTGAGTAATAGTCAATGTGTAATTAGAATAGGCTATTTCCTTGTCCCAGTTACTTAGCCTAGTAACTCTTGATTCAATTTCAGTTCTTATCCTATTTAATTCCTTTTCTAAGGTCAGCATATCTGTAACACTGGCTACTTTGCTTAAATACTCAAGAAGTCTGGCTTCTTGTATTCTTAAGCTTTCTAGTTCACCATTAACATCCTGATACTGTTGAGAAATATTGGTGGCATTGATGCTTACGCTAGCTACTTGTCCAAAATCTTCAAGCTTGTTTTTAAATTCATCAAATCGGGCAGAAGGTATTCTTACTGTCATATAACCTTGATTGATTTCCTTTTTACCATCTAAGACAGTAGAACTTAAGCTTTCTACAAAGCCACCAAGACTTTTAACATAAGCCTCTATTTCCTTCAGCTGCTGATCATAGCTATCTACATAAAGGCTGGCTTGCCCACTATAGACTATTTTGCTAGTATCAAAATCTGTAGCAATGGTTGTGTTACCTGCTTGAGGATCGGTGCCTCCATCTTTCCCTGAATCTACAGCAATCTCCTTATTGGCATCGTTGCTGTAGTTCATTTGGCTGTTTGAGCAGCCAGCAAAAAAAAGAACTGTAAAGCCTAAAGCTAAAAGAAAGAGTATTATAACCAGGGCTTTTCTGCTTTTCCAATTATATCTAGTCATTATCTTTATTTCCTTTCTTCTGTATTTTCTATCTGTTTATTACATTATATAATAAAATATTAATGATAGGTAAAAAAATAAGAACCACTACTGTAGTTCTTATTTAAAATCATTGATTTTTCTTTTTTATTAATTACTTATTGATCAGGTTGATGCCACCAATTAAAGGTAATTCTTTAGCATTGCCATTGACAGCATTGATAATTCCCATAATCGCAAAAACAAAAACTGCTATTCCCAATATAGGAGCTGCAATCCAGCCAATTATAGGGATGATGTAAAGCAATTGAGAAATAATAGCCACAATCAGCAATACAAGACCTTGGTTAGCATGGAATTTGCCGAAGGCTGAATCCTTTGCTGCTAGTAGAGGAATGAAGAAAATAAGGTATGCTAAGGCAGCATAGGTCTTATTCTTGTCAATATCCTCTTGAGTGAAAACTTGATTTTTTTGATCTGTCATTTTTTAACACCTCCAAAAAATATACATAAATTATTTCAACTACATTCTAACATATATATCTACAAGATACTACAATAAAACTAAAAGAATGCAATAATAATTGTCCCAAATAATATCAAAGCTACACCTATAATCTTTTTCTTGCCAACCTTTTCCCCTAATAGTCTGGAAGAAATGATCATAGTCCAGACATAGGTCAAGGAAGTTAGAGGCAAAACTACGGAATAATCTAAAAACTTCAGAACAAAGATGTTTATTCCAGCAGCAACAACATAAAGAACTACCCCGAGGTAAAGCTTTAAGTTTAAAAGAATATCAGGGAATCTAAGATCACCAGCAGCCAGCTTAAAAAAATAACTGGCAAAGGCTCCGATAAATGTCATGACAGGTACCAGAAGCAAAATAAAATACATCATTACTCATCTCCTCCTGCTATAAAAATTATACCAAGAATAATGATCCCTATCCCAGCAATCCTGACTATTGATACAGATTCATTTAAAACTGCTACACCAATAACTATAGCCAATACATAATTCAGGCTTAAAACTGGCTGTAATACTGAAAGGCTACCAAAACGATAAGCAATAAGCATAACAAGTGCCCCTAGTCCGTATAAAACAAAGCCTGTAACAATAAGGTAAAAACCCTCAGTCACTGCCAGCTTCCACATCAGCTGACCAAAGCAGACAAAGATGGAGGATAAAACCATCAGCATTATACCTTTTTTATTTTTTCCCCAAGAATTATTCATCAAACCTCCTAATTGATTATCTGATAAATTTTATATTCAGCATAAGAATAGATTTTCTGTAATTCAACATCAGGAATATTTAATTCATTTAAATTCTTTGTTGTTACTATATATTTGATTCCTAATGTTTTAATATCACTATAGCTTAAATTCACAATCATCGAATCTAAAAAATCCAATTTAAAATTAGATGGACCCTCTACTAGATTGATTTTAATATGAGCATATCTATTGTAGATATCCGAATATTCTCCTTTAGGATCGATTTTCTCCCAACTATCCAGATTAGGATAGACACTAGTAGAATTCAAAGTGCTAGCCCCAGCTAATGTCAACATATTAGTACCAGGATAATCTAGACCTTCCACTATCCAAAGTCCCCTATTCAAGGTATTGATACTGGATATTTCCTTCAAAAACACGTTTTTTTCCACTACACCTGATCCTTGCCTTACTGGATTAACCAATATACCACTAAAGGCTATCAATATTACCGGAATAAAAAGCAGCTTATAATTCTTTCTCAAAATACTATAAAAGCTTATTAAAGAAACTATAAGCATCCCCGGCAACATCCAGTACAGAAAATAAGCTCTATCTAAAAATACATTTAATACAACCACTAAAATCGTTAATGATATACTTAAAAAAGCTGCCACATTTACTTCCAGCTTTTTCATGAGGGTGATGCTTCTAATGAGCAAAAATAAATTTATCAGACTAATACCTAAAAATGACCTGAAATAAGCTTTACTTAACAAAGTAATGTCAGCCAACAGCTTTGGCATTCCTATAAAATAGTAGCTACTTATAATTATCAAGGAAACTAGTAGTGCTATTAGCACAGGATCTCTTTTTTTATCCTTAAAAATAACCCAAAGGGACAGCAGTAAACCTAATGGGAAGAAGGTATAAATAGTTGACATTTCACTGGCATTACCTAAAACATTAGGCTCTATTATAGGAAAATACAGAGAAATAGGATAGCGAAACAGGGCTTTCCAATCATATCCTCCTAAATCTACTCTGCTTCCTGGATAAACTGTATTTAAAACAGCATCTATAGTATCCCATGATTTTTGAAAAACATAAAATAAGCCAATGGCTAAGACTGCCAGACCAATAATAATAATGACTAAATCCTTTTTCCATAGAAAATGTAATTTACTGCGATTTAAAACTAAAAGGCCTATCAGCAGAGGTAGAAACAGATAAAATAAAGCAATCTGCCAGGCTGGATAGAAAACCAGAATGTAGCCTCCTGCACAGATACTAAATACTATCATCAATATTATTTTCAACCAGGTTTTGTTGGTAGTAAAAAACGTGTAGATACATATTATAGCCAGTTGACCAAAAATAAGCAGCTCGATCAGACCATTTACTGCAAACCACCAGCTAACTAAGGAGGATAATGCAATAAGCAATGCTCCTGATAGGGAAAGTAACTTATTTTTCTGGGTAAATAACAGGAGAAATTCAAAGGTAACCAGAATCAAGGCTATAAGTCTTCCATACCAAAAAAATGACAGACCTCTTTCCATGCCTAAGAAAATATAACCCCAGTGAAAAGGTCTGAAAATCCCAGCTAGATCCCATACTGGTTGCCCGTAGATAATAAACATATCTGTTTTTACCCCTCGGAAAATATCATTAAAATACGGAAGATATCGATCTGGGTTTAAAAACTGAGATATAGCCATAGGAGTATTTAAAGCCCATTCATCGGTTCTTATAGCTCTATTAACTCCAAATATTAATCCGTCATCTGAACCACCAGGTAAGATATTGCTCCAATAACCTATTGAAGAACCATTGATTTTCAATAAAACTAAAAATATCAAGGAACTTATAGCGATCAGATATCTGTATCGATAAATAAACTTACCTACTGAATCATAATGATCCCTAATTAAATAGACTATCAGATAAATAATCAGAAAAATCAAAAAGCCTAAAAGAAAAATCTTTAGGCTTAATAATTCATTTATTAAGCCTAAAGCGGTATAGCCTTTATTTTTAAGGTCTAGAATATATTTGAAACTAATAAAAATACCGAAAAGAATAGTCAACATCAGACTTAAAGGTAAAACCTCAAGTAATTTTTTCTGATTCACCTTATTTAACACCATTGTCACCTATTTGTTTTTTTTTCAATACTATTATAAATATTCATCATCAATTCATAATTTTGTTTATGCTTCAACAACTCAACATCTAATATGATGCCTACAAATAAGGAAAACAAAGCTGCCAAGCCAAAAACTCCCCCAACGATCAAACTAGGGAATCTTGCTACCAAGCCTGTTTCAAAGTAGGAAATAAGAACTGGAATAACTAATATCAGTGATAGTATTAAAAATATCAACGCCACTAGTGAAAAAAAGGCAAAGGGCTTATAATTTTTAAATAGTCTAAAGATTGTTTTTATCACCTTAAAGCCATCTGAATAAGTATTTAATTTAGATTCTGAGCCTTGAGGTCTGTCTCTGTAGGTAACAGGTATTTCCTTTAATAGGTAGTTCTTATCTATAGCAAATATAGACATTTCAGTTTCAATCTCAAAACCATGTGAAAGCACCGGAAAACCTTTAACAAAGCTTTTACTAAAGGCTCTGTAGCCAGTCATTATATCTTTGATATTTGATTTAAAAAACTTATTGATCAGTTTTCTGACCAAAACGTTGCCAAAATTATGAAAAGGTCTTTTGTTTTCTGTAAAATATGTGGAAGAAAGCCTGTCGCCAATAACCATATCAGCCTGACCATCTAAAACATATCTAACCATTTCACCGGCAAACTCTGGAGGATAAGTATCATCACCATCGATCATCAGATAGCAATCTGCCTCTATATCCTTGAACATACTCCTTATAACATTGCCTTTTCCTTGTCTATATTCATTAACAACTATAATGTGATTATCTGTTTGAGCCATTTCTGAAGCAATTTCATAGGTTTTATCGCTAGAATTATTGTTATAGACATAGATCAAAGCTTCTGGAAGCTCTCTTCTATAATCTTCAACAACTTTTCTTACTGTTTTTTCTTCATTGTAACAAGGTATTAATACAGCAATTTTATTCATTATTAACTCCTTTTCCATTTAATTTTTTTCTCTGGTTATATAAATCGGTCTTCTTTTTGTTTCCATATAGGTTTTAGACAAATATTGTCCCAAAATACCTATAGTTAATAACTGGATCCCTCCAAGTAAAAGTATTATAGATATCATTGAAGGATAGCCAGCAACGGGATCACCCCATAGTAAAGTCTTAATAATAATAACTACTATAGAAATAAAAGCAAATAAACAAATTATCAGACCTAAAAAAGAAGCAATAGACAAAGGGACAGTAGAAAAGCCCACGATACCATCCACGGAATACTTAAAAAGTTTCCAAAATGACCATTTGGTCTGACCAGCAACTCTCTCAACATTATTATATTCCAACCACTTAGTTTTAAAGCCAACCCAACTAAATATACCTTTAGAAAATCTATTATATTCGTTTAAAGATAGAATAGCCTCAACCATTTGCCTGGTCATCATCCTATAATCTCTGGCTCCATTAACTATTTCTGTTTTAGATATTTTGTTGATTAAGCGATAAAACAGCCTGGCAAAAAAAGACCTGATCGGTGGTTC
>JAKEGG010000025.1 GCA_022615965.1 Fusobacteriota bacterium | reverse complement strand
GTGGTAGTTAAGGTGGAAAACATCGACTATCAGCTAGATCTTGGCTCAACAGAAAAAAGTCCGAAATGGGCCATAGCCTATAAGTTTCCTCCAGAACAAAAGGAAACAATTATAAAGGAAATTGAGATCTCAGTAGGAAGAACTGGTGTACTGACACCGATGGCTAGTCTTGAGCCAATCTTGATCAGCGGTAGTATGGTTAAAAGAGCTACCTTGCATAATGAAGACTATATCAGGGAAAAAGATATCAGACCAGGGGATACAGTTCTATTACAAAAAGCTGGGGATGTAATACCGGAAATTGTCAGAGTGGTTAAAGAAAAAAGACCTGTAAATTCTGTGGAATTCAAGTTTCCAGATAATTGTCCTGTTTGTGGCTCCAAAGTAATTAAAATAGATGCCAGCATCAGATGTACTGGGGAACTCTATTGTCCAGCGCAGCTAAACAAGGGACTTATTCACTTTGTTTCCAGAGATGCGATGAATATCGATGGCTTAGGAGAAAAGCTGATTGAATATTTTGTCCAGGAAAAGCTGATTGCTGAACCAGCTGATATCTATAAGTTGAAAAAAGAGGATCTACAGAATTTAGAGGGTTTAGGAGAAAAATCAGCACAAAATATCATCAATGCAATAGAAGAAAGCAAAAATAGAGGACTGGGACCTTTGCTTTATGCTTTTGGCATACCCTTGATAGGTTCAAAAGGAGCCAAAGTAATAGCAAAAAAATTCAAGAGCATGGAGCTTTTGATTAATACTCAAAAAGAAGAGTATCTTGCAGTACCAGATGTTGGTGAAAAAATGGCTGATAGTCTGGTGAACTTCTTTAAAGAAGAAAGAAATCTAAAAATAATTGCTGATTTAAAAGCTTCAGGAATAATAATGGAGGACATGACTAAGGCCTTAAGTCATAGCCTTGATGGACTTAGTATCGTAATAACTGGGAGCTTTTCAGGCTACGATCGCAAGGAGTTATCAAGTTTAATTGAATTACATGGCGGCAAAGCTTCTACAAGTGTATCCAAGAAAACTAGCTTTGTTCTGGCTGGTACTGAGGCTGGCAGCAAACTTGATAAGGCTGTTGCTTTAGGCATCGAAGTTATTGATTTAAATAGATTATGGAAGTTGATTGAAGAAGGTGAGGAATAAAATGAGCATAACCAAAGATAATGTGTTACATGTAGCTGGACTAGCCAGACTAGATTTAAGTCAGGAAGAGGTTGCCAGATATGAAGTAGAGCTAAATGATGTTTTAGAGTTTATGGAGAAGCTTAATGAGCTGGATACTCAAGGGGTAGAACCAACTACCCATGTTCTGGATATCAGTAATGTTTTCAGACAAGATATAGTTGAAGCCAGCAGTGATGTTGAAGAGATACTGGCTAATGCACCTGACCGGGAAGATGATTACTTCAAGGTTCCAAGTATATTGTAGGAGGTATGAATGAGTAAGATAAGAGAGATCAACACTAAATTAAATAGCAAAGAAATATCTGCTGTAGAACTAACTACGATATATCTGGATAATCTGGAAAAAACCAGTTCAATCATTGGCAGCTATATTTCGACAACAAAAAAAGAGGCTTTGGCTAAAGCCAAGATGGTAGATGCTCAAATAGCCAAAGGTGAGGAAATAGGACTTTTGGCAGGAGTACCTATGGGTATTAAAGATAATATATCAACTACAGGTATTGAAACCACCTGTGGTTCAAAAATATTAGCTGGCTATAAGCCTATCTACAATGCAACAGTAGTTGAACGTCTTTATGCAGCTGGTGGGATCATTTTAGGGAAGTGTAATATGGATGAGTTTGCTATGGGTTCTTCTAATGAAAATTCAGCCTATGGAATTGTCAAAAATCCCTGGGATCTAACCAGAGTACCAGGAGGATCTAGTGGAGGTTCTGCTGCTACTGTAGCTGCCAGAGAGGTGGTTTTCTCATTAGGCAGTGATACAGGTGGAAGTATCAGGCAGCCTGCCGGCTTTTGTGGAGTTGTAGGTATGAAGCCTACCTATGGCAGGGTTTCCAGGTATGGACTTATTGCCTATGCTTCCAGCTTAGATCAAATAGGACCTATGGCTAATAGTGTAGAGGATTGTGCCATAGTTCATGATATCATCAGTGGTTATGACAGACTGGATTCTACTTCAGCAAATATGAAAGCAACTAGTACACTTGCTGCTCTGACCAAGGATATCAAAGGTCTGAAAATCGGCATTCCTAAGGAATATTTCCAAGGTGATGAAAAAGTACTAGCTACTATCAGAAAAGCCTTAGCTAAATACGAAGAGCTAGGAGCAATAGTAGAAGAAACCAGCTTACCAAATACAGAATATGCACTAGCTGCCTACTATATCATCGCTTCAGCTGAAGCTAGCTCTAATCTTGCTCGTTTTGATGGAGTAAGATATGGAGCCAGAGATGGTAGTAAAAAAGATGTCACTGAAATGATGTCAGGTACCAGAGATAAATTCTTTGGACAGGAAGTTAAAAAGAGGATCATGATAGGTACCTATGCCTTAAGCTCAGGTTATTATGATGCCTATTATTTAAAAGCTTTAAAAGCCAGAACGATTTTAAAAAGAGATTTTGACCAGGCCTTTGCCAAATATGATGTCCTGATAACTCCTATAGCTCCTACTTTACCTTTTAAGCTTGGTGAAAATATCAAGGATTCCATAACTATGTATCTTGGTGATATCTGTACTGTAACTATCAATCTGGTAGGGATACCTGGCATTACCATTCCTTGTGGCTTTGCTGATGGACTACCAGTAGGTATGCAGATTTTAGGTAAGCCTTTTAGTGAAGAATTATTATTTAATGTAGCTCATAGCTTTGAGCAAAATACAAACTATAATAGCTTTAAACCGGAGGTGGCAATAAATGAATAAGGGATATGAAGCTGTTATTGGCTTAGAGGTACATGTAGAATTAAAAACTAAAACCAAAATATTTTGTAGTTGTACTACAGAATTTGGTGGTTCCCCAAATACTCATGTTTGTCCTGTATGTTTAGGACTGCCAGGTGTTTTACCTGTAATCAATGAAAAGGTTGTAGAATTTGGAGTTAGAACAGGATTAGCTTTAAATGCCAAGGTACCTAATTATTCTAAGTTTGATCGAAAAAACTATTACTACCCAGACTTAACCAAGAACTTTCAAACCTCACAGTTTGATTTACCGATTTGTGAACATGGATTCCTGGATATAGAGGTTGATGGTATAGTTAAAAGAATTGGTATAACCAGAGCTCATATGGAGGAAGATGCTGGTAAACTTGTTCATAGTGGTAAAACTATTTCAAGTTCTTATTCCTCTAATGTAGACTATAACAGGGTTGGCGTACCCTTGTTAGAAATCGTGTCCGATCCTGATCTTAGAAGTAGTGAGGAAGCAAAGGAGTATGTTGATTCTTTAAGAAGGATCCTGACCTATATTGATATTTCTGATTGTAAAATGGAAGAGGGTTCTATCAGAGCTGATGCTAATGTATCTGTTCGTAAAATTGGAGCCAGTGAGTTTGGAATCAGGACTGAAACTAAAAATTTAAATAGTTTAAAGGCATTGCAGAAGGCTATTGAATATGAAATTGAAAGACAGATAGAAGTTCTTGAAGATGGTGGAGTTATTGAACAGGAAACCAGAACCTGGGATGATGAACAAGGCATTACCTTAGCTATGAGAAGCAAGGCTGATGCCCATGACTACAGGTACTTCCCAGAACCAGACTTGCCACCGATTATTTTAAGTGATGAGTATATAGAAGAAGTCAGAGCAAGCTTACCAGAGCTACCAGAGTCTCGTAAAAAAAGACTTATAGAAGCTGATGGCTTATCTGATTATGATGCAAATTTGATTATTGCTGACAGACATCTGGCTGATTATTATGATCAAGTTAGAAAGGAAATTTCTGATGGCAAACTGATCGTCAATTACCTGATGGGTGATTATTACAGGGAACTTGGTGAGGCAGGTTTATCTTTTGTAACTTCTCCGGTTAAACCTGAAGCTTTTATTGAGTTGTTACAGCTGATTTTAGATAAGACCATCAGTGGTAAAATTGCTAAGGAAATAATTCCTATTATGATCAAGGAAGTTAAATCTCCAAAGAGTATAGTTGAAGAAAAAGGCTTGGTTCAAATCAGTGATAGCAGTGAGCTTGAGGGGATGATCCTTGAGGTGATCAGCAATAACCCTAAGGCTGTAGAGGATTACAGAGCAGGTAAGGGTAATTCAATTGGTTTCTTAGTAGGTCAGGTAATGAAGGCTTCAAAGGGTAAAGCTAATCCAGCTTTGGTAAATGAATTATTAAAGAAGCATTTATGTTAAAAAATTAAAAATGATCATAAAAAAGGTATCGGTTCTCTGATACCTTTTTTAATGCATTTACTAAGAGTAAACTAGTTATCTTTTTATCATATCTAGTTTTTATTATTTTGTAGTTTGTGACTGAGGATTAGTAAAATCCTTATTATCTTCTATATACCATAGCTTATTTTCTAAAAACTTATTATCACTTGAAATATCTCCATTTAAGTCTGAAAATATCTTATAAACCTTTTTATACTCCTCGCTTTCCGGATAATAGAAAGTATTGTTCATAACCAGATAAGCACTGGTCATTGAATTAATATTAGCATTGGCTAGCTGATGGTTGATCTTCATATAATTTGGCATATCAAGTCCAGCCAGAGAAAGGAGTTTGGCAGAGACTAAGCTGGAATCTAAGGTTTGAGTGCTTTTACCGACATCCTTATAGTTGCTCCAGATAAAAGCAGGCACCTCATGTAGAATATAGTCGTTTTCAGGAGAAGCTAAATCATCAACTAAACCTATTTCGGCATAAGCATTACCATTTTGATTTATTTTTGGATAATGATCACCATAGAAAAGTACTATGGTAGGTTCTTTTCTATCCTTCAAATAAGTTATGAAACTTTTCAGGGCATCATCACTTGCTTTCAAATTAGATAAATAATCATTATATTTTTCCAAGGTATCCTGACTCTTGATATTATTGCCAAGATACTGAACTGAGTCCTCATAGCCAGTCGGGGTAGTAAAGGGAGTATGATTTTGCATAGTAACAGCAAAAATAAATTTATTGTTACTACCTTGAGGGTTCGCTAATTCTTTTTGAACCAAGCTATAAATCATATCATCAGACATATATTCCTTTATAGAATCCCAATACCTGACATCACTTTCAACTGCATTTTGATCAGATAGATATTCTAAACCATAGAAGCTATTAAAGCCAAGGAGCTTATAGGCAATGTTTCTGCTATAGAAGGTACTGTGAAACGGATGAAGCAAGGTGCTATCATAGCTGTTGGTTCTTAAAATGCTGCCAATGGAAATGCTAGGTTTAGTCATATAGTTGGCAAAAACTGTAGCATCACTTGGATAAAACATGGTAGATAGGCCAGTAATGATCTCATATTCTGTATTGGCAGTACCACCACAAAAGCTAGGAACTGAGATATTAAAGCTATTGGCTTCCTGTTGTAAGGAATGAAAAAATTCCAAAGGATCTTCACTGAAATTTTTTTGTCCTAGCAAAGTAGGATCAGTAAAAGATTCATTTTGAATAATGACTATATCAGGCTTAATGGTTTCAATATTTTCCTGATAGCCAGTTAATATAGGAAGTAGATTTGTGGTAACTTCTTCTTTATCTGGAACAGACAAAGTATTGTTATTTTTGATTTGAGCGGCAAAATAGTAAAGTGAGCCTGACTCTTCAATATAGAGCTTTCTTTTGATACCACCACTATTAACTGTAATAGTGTAAGGTCCTATGAAATAAAGAAAAACAATTATGGTAATAAAGATTAAGATACCGTTTTTTCTAATCTTTGGGTTTAAAGAAATTTCAGGTAGATTTATGATAATAAAAACAAAAATCAGCATAAAGAAAGCCAGCATAAGCATAGACTTAACAATAAAATCTGTTGTCAGATTATTTGTCATCTCACCTGCTTCCTTTAAAATCATGAAATCAAGAATATTTAGACCAACACCACGAAAATCAATTTTCAGCTTAGTACCTAGGCCTATGATTGCGCTTAGTATAGGCATCAGGCTGAAAACCAGCTTATCCTTTTGTAGGATAGCCAGAAAGAAAAGTGTTATACAAGAGAATAGAATAGTATTTAAAAGAAAGGAAAATGGATTTTTCAGCAATAAAAGAAAACCATTTAAAATGTTTAAATGGGCTAACATTTCAATCATTAAAATATTTAACGGGAAATATATTGCTAAAAAGACAATTTGCCTTTCGTTACTGAAATTTTTAAAATGCACTAAGGTGCCTCCTGATCCCACTTATAGTCATTATTAAGATGACTCCAGTGCTTATAGATATTATCACTAAAAACATCAGAATTGATTTTTCTGACTTTTTGATAGAACTCTTGATACTCAAAAGTATCCCAAGTGAAAAGCTTTTCCTCTTTAACTAGAAAGTCACGATGAAAACTACTTATTTTTTCTTCAGTAAATAACTTGTGTAGACCACTTAAATATTCAGGATATTCAAGTTTGCTTTCTTTTAATAAATCATAAATAACCATGGTTGAATCTATGCTAGTATGAGTATTTTGATTTGTAGAATCATAATTGGTCCAGATAAAGCCTGGAGAAATACTTAAATCATGATAATACTCCTTAGAAGCAAGCTTGCTCTTAGTCCAAGAAATATTGGAGTAAAAGTCAGGATCCTGGTTTATTATTGGCAGATGATCACCATAAAATAATAGAATAGTGTTCTTCCTTCTGGCTTTTAAAGCAGTAATTAGTTCTTTTAGTGAATCATCAGTAGCTTTTAAACCAGAGAGATAGTTATTAAAGTGTTCTTTGGTCTCTTGGTTTTTGAGCTTGCCAAGGTATCTTATATCATGATTTGCTGTAACCTGATCATAAGGAGTATGGTTTTGCATAGTAACAGCAAAAACCAGCTTATAGCCCTTTTCTAAACTTTCCAGGATTTTTTTTGAAACAGCTTCATCAGAAACATACCTGTTTTTGTGATTTTTAAAGCCTTTGTTGCTGATAAATTTATCAAAGCCCAGATTGTGATAGGTTTTAACTCTGTTATAGTACCAGCTTTCATAAGGATGAATCAAAACAGAAGAGTAGCCTTGTTTTTTTAAGATGCTGGCAACAGAAGGTAAAGGCCTTGTTATATATCTGGAAAAGACAGTTGTATCTCTAGGAAAAAATACTGTTGATAGACCAGTTATTATTTCAAATTCAGTATTGACAGTTCCACCGCCAAAGGCTCTGGTTGACATGTTAAAGCTATAAACTTCATTTTTCAGACTATGAAAATAAGGTAGTGGATCTTGATTGAAATTATCCAGACCTAGTATTGTCGGATCGCTAAAGGATTCACTTTGAATAATGATGATATCAGGCTTCTCCCCTGGATCAAGTTCATCCTTTATATTTTCTGGAACTGTCTTTGCCATTGTTTTTACTTTTCTTTTATCAAGCTTAACAGGATCTCTGAAATAGGATAGAAAAAATATCAGGACACCGGTTTTATAGACATTAAGTCTAAAGTTGAAACTTGGTCCTGCTACTATATAAAAGATTAAAAGTAGTATTCCCAGAGCAAGGACATAATAAAAGTTAAAGTTGATAATAGCATTTTGACCCTTTAGTGAAAAGGCCAGAATCATTAATCCAGCAAAAGACAGAAAGAATTTTACAAATAGGATCGTCATAGCCCTTTTATTTAAAGCTCCTGACATAGAGGTAGCTTCTTTTATTATCAGCAAGTCAATGGGAGTAAAGCCATTTTGTCTATAGTCTATTTTGATTTTGTTGGCTATTCCTAATATGAGCATCACTAAGGCATAGAATATCATAAAGAGCCAGGTTTTGTCTTGGTCCAGAACTAATATAGGCAACATCAATATTATGCTGATAATTATAGTCAATAAGATATATAGAGGATTAAGATATAAAAGTTTTCTCAGTGACCCTTTGGCTAAATATTCTGCTATTAAAATAACTATCAGGGAAAATAATGTTATATAAATCAAGTTTTTCTCCATTATAAGTTGATGATAATTTCACCATCAGCTGATTTGATTTTATAGGCTTTGGCAGCTCCACCATCATTATCGGTAAAGGAGTTGCTGTTGGTTTTTCCTATTTCTGCTTCCTGTCCATTTTGATCTATTCTGTAAATAGTACATTCAGCATTATTGTTGTTGTCCCAGCTTAAGACTACCTGATTACCATTTTTAGTAGCATTGCCTCCAGTAGGCAGGCTAAGAGTACTGCTAGGCTTAGAAGGTAGTAGTCCGTTGATGAAAATATCGATGATTCCAGTATTAGCAGAAGTTGGCAAGCCAGTACTTGGATCGGTTTGTAAATCAATTATACCGCTAGGTCTTTTAAAGTCTTCAGCTGCCATCATAGCTGTTGCCAGACTCATGACGCTGGACCAGATATCTGCAGCCATACTGCTGCCATATTGTTTTTTGTTTAAATAGGCATCAAGTGAATTGTTATCATAACCTATCCAGACAGCACCGGAAAGCTGAGGGGTATAACCGACAAACCACAGATCTCCATTGCCTTCAGGAATTTCTGTTCCATTTACTACTAAGTCAGTTGTTCCTGTTTTACCTGCAACTTCTCTGGTTTTTAAGGCTGCAGCCTTACCAGTACCACTATTTACTACATCAAGTAGTACGCTGGTTACCATATAGGCAACTTCAGGACTTATAACCTGAGTGCTGGCTGGTTTGCTTTCATAAATAACGTTGCCGTAATTGTCTTCTATTCTTCGGATACAGGTGCTTTCATTCAATGTTCCTCCATTGGCAAAGACTCCAAAGGCCCTGGCCATTTCTAAAGGAGAAACACCAATTTCCAGACCACCTAGAGCTAAAGCCAGGTTGTTTTGATCGCCTTCAGTTAAACTGGTCACACCAAGTCGTTTGGCAAATTCATATCCATACTTAGGGGTGATTTCATATAATATTCTAACTGCTACTGTATTGATAGAATTCATAACAGCTGTTCTAATTGATACGTTGCCAGAATAGCCTTCAGAGTAGTTTACTAACTTATAGTTGCCACCTTTGCCATCTGGTAGTGGTGGTTCTGGTGTATCCTTGACTATAGTTGAAGGACTGAGCAGCCCCTTTTCAAAGGCTGGTCCATAGACTGCCAAAGGCTTAAATACTGATCCTGGTTGCCTTTTAGCATTTACAGCTCTATTGAAGCCTAGTTCTACACTGTAGGTTCTGCCACCTACCAAACCTCTGATAGCTCCTGTTTTAGGATCGATAACAGCCATTGCACTTTCTGGCTCAATGCCATTCATGCCACTTGGAAAATTGGCATCATTATTGTAGACAGTTTCCATTGCTGCCTGGACATTGGTATCAAGGGTAGTAAAAACCTTATAGCCTCCGCTATAAAGACTTTCAAGATTTTTAGAAGATATTATTTTTTCAGCTTCAATAGTAACATAGTCAATGAAGTATTGATAATTAGCTAGATCCTTAGCTTCATTTACAGCCTGATTGGGAACCCCGTGATTTAAGGTGATAGGTTCCTCCTTAAGCTTCTTAGCCTCATCTTTAGTTATATATTTTACTGCAGCTAGTCTGTCAATAACCTGATCCCTTCTGATTTTGGCAGCCTCCATATTTTCCAAAGGATTATAGTAGCTTGGAGCCTGAGGCATTCCTGCCAGCATAGCCGCTTCGCTGATCGTCAGATCTTTAGCAGATTTATTAAAATAGGTGATAGCTGCTGCTTCGATTCCATAAGCACCTTGCCCATAGGAAATTGAATTAACATAGTTTTTTAAAATTTCTTCCTTGGTCAGCCTTTCCTCAATTTGCATAGCCAGTAGTATTTCTTTGATTTTTCTCACATAACTAACAGAGGTAGTATCTTCATTAGCTAAAAGAACACCTCTGGCCAGCTGCTGGGTTATGGTACTGGCGCCTAATGGTCTGCCAGTAGTAAATATGTTAGTTATCGTCGACCTTATGATCCCGGAAATGCTAAAGCCTTTATGCTTGTAGAAATCCTTATCCTCTGTGGCGACAATAGCTGTCAGAAAAGCTGGAGATATCTGGTTGTAAGGTATAGGGATACGGTTGAAATTTTGATATTTCATACTAACAACAGTATCATCCTTATCATAGATCTTAGAAGTCATTGACTGATCAAAAGCAGTTTCATCCCAAGAAGGCAAAGTTGATGATATATAGGTCAGATAGATAGTACCTAAAGCTACCAATATTATTGAAATAAAGGTTACGCTGATCAAAAGCTTCAATACTGTACTTTTTTGAGGCTTGTGCAAGGTTAGTGAAGAACCTTTGCTCCCTTTTTTATTTCTATTATTATATTTTTGGTTTTTTGAATTTACTGAGTTATTTCTTTTTTCCCTGTTTTGTGGCATGTATGTTTCCTTTCTTGAGACAATCATTACTATTCATTATATCAAAAAATTCTAATTTTCAAAATCCTTATAGTGTGTTAAAATTAAGAAGATAAATTAAAAGGAGATTATTATGGGCAAGTCTTTTGAAGAACAATTAGAAATAATTAAAAGAGGAACTGTAGAAATAGTTCCGATGGATGATTTAGAAAAAAAATTAGCCAGGTCGATCAAGGAGCAAAAGCCTTTAAAAATAAAGTTAGGTTTAGACCCTTCAGCGCCAGATATACATTTAGGTCATACAGTTGTGCTACAAAAATTAAAGCAATTTCAAGATCTAGGTCATGAGGTTATCTTACTTATTGGTGATTTTACTGGGAGAATAGGTGATCCTACAGGAAAGTCAGCTACCAGAAAGCAGTTAACAGAGGAAGAAATAAACAATAATGGGGAAACCTACAAAAAGCAAATTTTTAAAATCCTCGACCCATTGAAGACCAGGATAGTCTATAACAGCCATTGGCTAGCTAGCTTTAGCTTTGAGGATGTTATCCGACTAGCAGCTAAAACTACTGTAGCGCGTATATTAGAGCGAGACGACTTTAAGAAAAGGTATGAAAGCAATCAGCCAATTGGTATACATGAATTTTTCTACCCGTTGATGCAAGGCTTTGATTCCGTAGAATTAAAGGCAGATATCGAGCTTGGTGGAACAGATCAGAAGTTCAACCTGCTGATGGGTAGAAATTTACAGAAGGAATATGGTCAGGAAGGCCAGGTGGCTTTGATGATGCCGATTTTAGAGGGACTTGATGGAGTCCAAAAGATGAGCAAGTCTTTAGGAAACTATATCGGTGTTGAAGATGTTCCTAAGGAAATGTTTGGCAAGGTGATGTCTATTAGCGATGATATGATTATCCGATATTTTACTTTAGCTACTGATGTATCAGGTGAAGAAATAGGTAGAATAAAAAAAGAGATGGAAGAGGGGAAAAATCCCAGAGACTATAAGGTGCTCTTAGCTAAAAAAATCATCAGCCAATACTATGATGCAAAGGCTGCCGATGAGGCTGAAAAGGAATTCATTGATTTATTTGCAAATAAGCTGATTCCTGATGATGTGCCAGATATCATTGTTGATATCGAAGAAGATTCAACAGTTTGGCTGCCTAAACTTCTGAGCATTATGAAGTTAGTAGGCAGTACCTCAGATGGCAAAAGGCTCGTAGAGCAAGGTGGGGTAAAAATAAATGGAGAAAAAGTGCTGGAAGATCAGGTGTCAGTAAAAAATGGTATGGTTATTCAGGCTGGAAAAAGAAAATTTGGCAGAATCAAGATATAGAACATAAAAAGCAAAGCTATTAGCTTTGCTTTTTGATTTCTGCTTTAGCTAGTTCCTCACCTAAGGTGAGGAATAAAAAAACACCTGCTATGCGGGTGGGGGAAAGAGTTTTACAAAAGAACCACCAATCGTTAAAATAGAGTTGTTCAGACTACTAAAATAACGATAAGAGAGCTGGTTCAAATGGCGAACAAAGGTAATAGTTTAGCATATACAAAATGGCTGTGCAAATATCACATAGTGTTCACTCCAAAGTATAGACGAAAAATAATC
>JAKEGG010000024.1 GCA_022615965.1 Fusobacteriota bacterium | reverse complement strand
TCCTGTTGGTTTATCTGCATAGTATTTATATCCATTCACTTCCTTTGGATTCTTTGATGAGAGATACTTGAAAACATTGTGTGTGTTGTGAATCTCTTTTACTGTTATTTTATTTCCTTCAGTATCCATGATTATTGTTAAAGCCTCTTTTGTATAAATTGTTCCTATATTATTATCTATGAAAACAACATTAAATGGACTGCCAGGATAATGATTCAACCAAAAACCTTTTATAAATATTCCTTCTTGATTATATAGTAGTATATAGTCATTACTTTCATTAGTTTCAACGCCGATTAACAAATCCCCTTCATTATTTATATCAAAAGAATTTATTTTACCAGATACAGGTTCTGTGATAATATCTTTATACCAGTCTCCTGAATAATGATATTCGTAATCATCCTTACTATATTCTTCAAATTGATAATCTGGTTTTGAAAAAGCTACTAAAAACACTGAACAAAATATTATTAAAAACACATATTTTTTTTTCATAATTCACCAACTTCCTTAATCGTTCCATGCTTCAAATAAATTCAAAGTGTAGCTATTATCTTCATAAAGCTGGATTCTACTTTTCTATCATTATCTTTTTGATATATATTTTTGATTAAATAATATTTTATCTATATATTTATATTTGTCAATACTTTTGTAATGAATGGACCTAAAAATGTAATCAATGAATAACATACCCTCTTTATTCATCACTTTTCACTAATCAGCTACTCTACTTACAACCCTATATCAGACAAAAATACCCCTGGTTTAAACTAACATTCAAACCAGGGATTTAAATACCTTAAGAAATCACTTCATCAGATAACCTAACTACAATTATCAACCCAAAAACCTTAACTAAAAGGAATAAAAACCAAACACAAAAAACAAAACATCACTTAATAGAATCAAAAAACCCAGACAAAATATTCTGCAATCCAATAAGATTGCCAATCATCGTTCCAATTGAGGCCATAATGAAAACTGCAAAGATCCTCAGTAAATTATTACTCCTCCACTTAGACAATTTTAAAATATCATTAGAAACCGAATTTATATCTTTAAACTTAGGTTTACGCATCTTTGCTTCCACCAAGGCCCCAAATACCCCAGCAGATAAAAAAGGTGAAGCAGCACCAATCGGAGCAAGGATAAGTGTAGCAAAAATAGTAACTGGATGACCACCAGCTATCAATGTACCTAAACCTGCCAGCGAACTCGTAAGACCAAGCCACAGAAAAATACTGCTCGCCCCTTGGGCAGGGTCATTATTAAAAGTTAAAACTACTAATAGTAAAAAAACAACCAATAAAATAGCTGCCAGGATACTGCCATATTTCTTTTTTTTAGGTACCACTGAAATTTCAGCAATTGTTTGAGCAGTAATATCCCCTTTGACAATATGATCACAAACTCCATTTAAATGCGCTGCACCTAAAACAGCAACCACCTTTGGTCCAGGACTATTGATTATTTTATAAGCCAGATAACTATCTCTTTCATCCAGAAGATACTTTTTTACATTAGGAAATTTTAGACCCATATGACTGATGCTATCCATGATCACACTATCCTCTTTTAAGCTTTCAATAGTATCAACATCTATTTTCTCACCTTCATCCTTAGAAAATAAAAATTCTACTATACTAGATATGGCACTGATCTTATCTCGCCATCTTAACTGCCTAACTACTCTTTTAAGAGTAATATCTATTGGCCTGTCAGCTAATACCAAAGAAGCCTCCGAAGCCTTAGCTGCTTCTATTCCAGCTACCATTTCTGCCCCAGGCTTAACTCCCAGCTTATCACCAATTCTTTTTTGGTAGGAGGATAGCAGAATATTACCTAAAACAAATAAGCCCTGACCTTTTTTAAGCACTCCAGCTATATCCAGATCAGCAAATCTATTTTCATTATTGATATTGTCAAATCTCCCCTGACATAACTCCACAGCAACAGCATCAGGTTTTTCCAACGCTATAGTTTCTCTTACTTCATTGGAACTGGCTTCAGAAACATGTGCCGTACCAATTAAAATATATTCTTTATCTCCAACAATCAGTCTTTTTATCATTTTTTATCTCCATTAATTTATTTCTTTTCTAATATAGCATATATTCGATCAACTAAACCACCTAGTTTAGGAATACTGCCAGCTTCTTCCTTAGACAGTCCTTTGCTGATTATTAAAAACAGCAGATAAATAATGCCACAGACCAAGGAAGCAATTATCAAGCCTATTAACTCAGCCCATGTTCTTGATACTAACAGGCTGCTTGATTTAAATGTGATATAGTAAATCAGCCCTCCAGCCAATACAGCTATAATACTTCCAACTATTATCTTAGGCAACCACTTAATTAGCTCTAACTGATGTTTGATATTGATCCTGATAACCAGATAATTGATGCCAAAGGCAATCATAAAGCCTAAAGTATAGGCAATTGGAGCTGCTAAAATATTAACAAAAGGAATCTGGATCAACAGCTTTAACAAAATAATATCTGCAATCAGTCCAATTATCAGACTAATGATCGGTGTATAAGTTTTACCAATACCCTGAAGTATACCTGTTGTATTATGATATAGTCCTATGAACAAGACCATGATGAAGCTAAACTGCAGAATCCTAAAGGCCTCTGGATCATGGAAAATCAAGGATAGAACTGGTTGTCCTAAAACCAGCAGGAATATACCAGCAGGAATATTTATCAATACTATCATCTTGATCGAAAGCTTCAGTTTTCTGACAACCTCATTTACCTCGCCTTTCCCTACAGATGAAGAAATTGCTGGTACAATACTGGTAGCAAAGGCTGCTGAAACTGAAACCACCAGATTGGTCAGAGTTATCACAGCTCCTCCAAAGGAGCCATAAAGCTGATCAGAAAGGTTAGAACTATAGCCTAACTGTATTAGTTCATTGGGGATAATGATCCCTCCTATAACATCTAATAAGGTTGGCAACAAGGCAGTTAAAGTAACTGGTAAGGCAAAAATGATAATTCTTTTGGTTATTTGCCAATTATCAACCTCACCGATTTTTTTATAGGCTACTGTATTTTTTCTATCAAAATATAAATACACCAATAGTATAAGGAGAGAAAACATTGCTCCTAAAAAAGGACCAAAAGCAACACCATTAACAATATCCAAAACAGGAATTTTCTTGAAGCTATTAATCAAGAATAAGGTAATAGCAACTGAAAAACCAACTCTAACTACTTGTTCAATAATCTGAGATACTCCTGTTGGAGTCATATTTTCCTTACCTTGAAAATAACCTCTGATAGAGCCCATTATGGCTACTATAAATATAGCTGGAGCCATAGCTTGTAATACATAGATTACTCTCGGATCCTTATATATGTTATTAGCAATAAAAGGAGCAAAAACAAACAATAACAAAGCAAATGCTCCACCTAATAAACTTAAAATCTTATTTGAATTACTGAAGATCCTCTCTGCTACATCTATTCTCCCTGCAGCTCTTTCCTCAGCTACCATTTTTGAAACAGCTATCGGTATACCTGAGGCAGAAATAGCCAGAAGCATAGAATAAAAGTATAGACCTTTCATATATATCCCTACCCCAGCCGAACCTATTTGTTGATACAGGAAGGCCTGATAAAAAGCTCCTAGTATTTTACTTAAAATAGCTGCCCCAGATAGGATAAAAGCATTTTTTATTAATGAATTACCTTGTTTCTCACTCAAATTATTTCTTCCATTTCTTTCTGATTTTGTTCAACCAATAGTATATGATCATCAAGCTCAAGATACCCGTTAGAATATCAGCTATCGGAAATACCAGCCATATTCCTTGCAAAGCATAAACTCTTGATAGAACAAGAAGTAATGGCATAGTAAAAAAAAGCTGCCTGGAAATGGCAATTATTGTAGCAGTCAGTGGCTTATTAAAAGACTGAAACATAGTTGAACCAACTAAAGATATTCCAACAAAGGGAATTCCAATCATTAAAAATATCATACCATACTCAGCCATCTGAGTAAAATCTTGGTTTGGAGTAAAGATACTGATAATAGGTCCTTTAAATACTTGCACCAATAAAAGAGAGGTTAAGGTTATCACCACTGTTATCAATAAACCCTTATTGACTATTTCTTTAATTCTATTATAGTCTTTCTTGCCATAATTATAGCCTATGATCGGTTGAAACCCATGTAGTATTCCAAATATTGGCAGTAAAACAAAGGTATTCACTTTAAATATTATGCCGATGGCATTTAAAGCCACCACTCCACCATAGATGTAGAATAGGTTATTATAGATCACTGCAGCAAAGCTATTGAGACTTTGTCTGATGAAAGCTGAAAATCCTAAGGTATGCATCATCCTAAAATAGGTCCAGACAAATTTTACTTCTTTTAGTTTAAGAGTAAAAGGCAATTTTTTGATAAAATAGTAATATAGCATTAAAAGAAAGGACATAAACTGTCCTAAAGATGTAGCCAAGCCAGCACCAAATATCCCCATATTAAAAACAACTATCAAGAAAGGTGTCATAATAACATTAACTACAATACTGATAATCATGATATAGGAAGCTTTTTTTGCTTCACCGATAGTTCTTAATAAATTATTACCTAGTATAGTCAAAGGCATAAAAAGCCAGCCAATAAGTGAACTAAAGTAGTAGAGCTGGGCAGCCTTTAATAATTCTCCCTGGGCACCTGATAATAATAGTATTGGTATATTGAAAATACTGCCTATCACAATTATTAAAAGACTTAAAAGTATAGAGGCAATAATTGCAGTAAATGCGATATTTTTTATTGGTTTAAGTCTTTTACTCCCAAGCTTTACAGAAATCATCGCTGCTGCTCCTAATGGAGCCATAGTACCAAGAGCCATCAACACCATCTGTACTGGAAGTATTATGGCAGTAACAGCTAAGGCATTGCCACCTACCAGATTGCCTAGGTATATCCCATCAATTATGTTGTTCCCTGCATTGATCAGCATAGCTATTATAGAGGGATATGAAAGCTTAAATAATAATTTATAGACATTTTCTTTGGAAAAATCCACAGCAAGATTCATTGCTATTTACCCTATATTTCTCTTAAATCTTTAGTTTGTTTTTCAATATCTGTTAGCTCTCCTAGCTCCTTATCAGAAGATATTCCTAGTTCCTTAAATTTTCTGGTAGTAGGTAGAACTCGGCTTTCAAAGGTTCCAATAGCCTTATTATACGCTTCTACTGATTTATCAAGCCCCTTTTTTATTCCTTCAAAATGCTCTACTAAAACTGACATTCTGTCATATAGCTCCTTACCTAGAATACTGATTATCCTGGCATTTTCAGCTAATGAAGCTTGATTCCAGCCATAGGCAATAGCTTTAAGCAAAGCAATCAAGGTTGTAGGTGTGGCAATGATAACATTTTTACTGCTACCTATCTCAATCAGCAGTGGCTCTACTTCTAAAGCAGCACCATACAAAGCTTCATTAGGCAGGAATAAAACAACAAACTCTGGGCTTTCCTCAAATTGATCCCAATAGGCTTTATTGCTTAATTGATTGATATGAGTTTTCACCTGATTGCCATGTTCTTTCAAATATCTTAAACGAGTATCCTCATCCTTGGCCTCTACCATGTTCAAATAAGCTGCTAAAGGAGTTTTAGCATCTATTACTATACATTTTTTACCTGGCAGTTTAACAATCATATCTGGTCTTAGCTTTCCTGAATCACTATCAGTTGAATGTTGTTCAACAAAGTCAACATATTTTATCATACCAGCCATTTCTACCACACGCTTTAAGTGGATCTCCCCCCATTGTCCTCTGGTTTGAGGAGCCCTTAAGGCTTTAACCAGATTGGCAGTTTCCACTTGTAATTTGCTTTGGTCCTCTTTTAAAAACTTAAACTGCTCCTTGACCTCTGTAAAGGTTTTTTGATAATCCTTTTCAATATTTTCCATTCTACCTTTGACCTGACCTAAAACTTCCTTGATAGGATCTACCATAAACTTGATTGATTCCTCTTTTTTATCTAGTTGATTGATGTTTTCATTAAGCTGCTTATCCAAAGTGGTTTTTGCTAAGGTAAGAAAGATTTCATTATTTTCCTTAAGTACTTGATTTGATATAGCTCTGAAGTTTTTTTCAACCTCCATGTTTTTACTGTTTAAATATTTTTCCTTTTCAGCAAATAACTTCTCCTGACCTTCCATCATCTGTCTTAGTTTGCTTTCTTCTTCTTTTAAGACCTGATTTTCTTCCTTAAGCCTTTTTTCTCTTCTTAAGGCAAGTAGAAAGATCAAGACACCTCCACTAAATAAGCCAATAATTAAAAATAGTATATTAGTCATATAAACCTCCCAGCTTAACTTCTACTGATTTTTTTTCCCTGCTAAAATACAAATAGGCCTCATCTATAATTAACCCTTTGATATTTACTAAGGCTTCCTTGTATAAAAGAAGCTGCTTCTTATACCCTGCAACTTTATCCATAATATTTTTTTCATCTACCTGATCTGTTTTATAGTCGATCAAGACACCTTTACCAGACTCCACAAAATAAAGATCGATAATGCCCTGGACCATTATATTATCACTACCTTGATAATCAGGATTCAGAAGTTTAGGACTTATCAAAATATTAAAAGCTTTTTCTTTTTCATAATAATCTGCTCTTCTCAGCCTTTGATAAAGCTCACTTTTAAAAAATCCCATCAAGCCGTTAATATCTAAAGCCTTAAGTTCATTTTCTGTAAGCATACCTTTTTTTTGAAAATCATTTAAGGTTTTTTCTAATAATTCTCTGGTATAATCCTGGCTAAAATCCAGCACCTCCATCATCAGGTGAAAAAGTATGCCTTTTTCTACTCCACCAATCTTCTTTTCTGTTAAAAAATCTGGCTTGATTTTGATTTCCCCCTTAAGCAAATCTCTGGTTAAAGCTTTATTTAAAGAATTGACTGCTACGAAATCAGTTGCTGTAAGTTTCTTAGGGATATGGACAACCTCCCTGGCCAACACCTTGATGTCTTCATCAGGCTGATTATTTAATAGCACTCCTTCTTTTTTATAATCAGGTAAAACTAATGGTTCATTGATGGATATCAATTTATAGTTATTAGCTACATCTTCATAGTTTAAAATATATGGTAAAATCAACTCATAATAATTTTTAGGCTTGTTTAGAGAATAAATCAGGTTTTTTAACTCATTCTCCTTTTCTTCAAATTTACTATAGGTACCTATTAAAAATAGATTTTCCTGAGCCCTGGTCATAGCTACGTAAAGAAGATTATAGTAATCCTCAATGTCTTCATATTCCTTAGCCTTACTGATTATTTCCTGAGCCAAGGTTAAAACCTTGAACTGATCATCTTCATTTAGAGTCAGGGTTCCTAAGCCTAATTCCTTATGATAAAAAATTGAATTGCCTTTTGAATATTGAAGGCTATCTCCAAGCCTTACAATGAAGACATTTTTGTATTCAAGTCCTTTGCTTTTATGTATAGTCTGCATTCGTACTACATTGCCTTTTTCAGAATACAGGTTGTTGCTGGCCATAGCTATTTCTCTTTTTTTCATTGCCTTGAAGGATTTTAAAAAGCCATTAAGGTGATTTTGATTATCTGCTTCATACTGTCCTGCTATTTTTAATAGTTCATTGACATTCATGCTTTCCTCGAGATAATCTTCATTTTTATAAATCAGAAAATAGAGCCTGGTTTTCATTAAAACCTTAATAATAAAATCCATAAGGTTGTCAAAATTCAAAACCTCTTTAAAATATTCCAGGTCTGCTAAAAATGCTTTCAGTTTGTTTTCAATTGTAGCTGATGTTCTTTCACTTTTGAGATAAAGCATGATAGATTTGATAAAATTATTATCATATCTGTTTTCATCCTGAAATCTTATCAAGCCTAAATCATCTAAGCTTAAGGCATAAATCGGACTTTTAAGCACGTTGATCAAGGCCAGATCATTATTGATATTGTCGATCAATTCCAAATAATCAATGATCAAGGCTACAATAAGTGAATCACTGAAGCCAGTATCCCCTTCACCATAGAGAGGAATACCAAACTGATAAAAAACCTTTTTGTAGCTTGTAAATATTTTATCAACTGATCTCCCCAATATTACAAAATCCTGATACTGGTAATGACCTTCATCTACTAATTTCCTTATTTTGCTAGCACATAGAATAGCTTCTTGAATAGTTTTCTCGTTGTTATTAAATTCTTCTGCTAAATCACCTTTCGATAATTTTGTGTAATCTTTAAAGTTATCTAAAATATAGGTTTCGATCTTATTATCAATGCTTATCCCAGAGGCAAAAACCAACTGGGCTTCCTCCTTGTATTTAACTGGTGAAATATCCCCATCCATAATATGGTTAAAAATACTATTGATCCCTGCTACAACAACATTACTGCTTCTGAAGTTTCTATTAAGTGTCAGACTTTTACATCTCTCTCTTGCTTCAAAATCCTTGATTGTTTTTAGAAAAATACCAGAATCCGCTAGTCTGAATCTATAAATGCTTTGTTTAATATCCCCTACATAGAAAATATTATTATTCCTTTTTATCTGAGAAAAGATTTTTTCTTGAAGAGAATTGCTATCCTGATATTCATCTACAAATATATATTCATAATAGTTTTGATAGCTTTTTCTTATATCCTCATTTTTTAGTATTTCCAAAGCAAAATGCTCAATGTCATTAAAGTCAAAGGCATTGCTATTTCTTTTAAGTACCATCAGCTTATTGTCAAAGCTTTTAACCATTTCTATCAGATAGAGGGCTTCCTCTTTTCCTGAAGCGAGATATTTGAGTTTTTGAGCTAGATCTTTTTTAAACTCATCATTGAATTTTTTAAATAGATCCCTATATTTGGCGTAATCAAGGTGAAATTCATTTTTATTATCCTTTGAAATACTTTTAAGCCTAGTAAAAGCAATAGGACAAGAAAAAAAGCTCTCAATATCCATTTTTGTAAATAACTGCTTTTTATCTCTATACTGATTTTCTATTTGATCGTAATCAGGTTGATATTCAAAGGCCCCGTCCACAACAGCTTCCTTCATTTTCTCCAGATAATGATCATATTTTTTGAATTCCTTTATCATGATCTTATTAAAATAGAAATTTCCTAATATCGTATCCTTAAACATATTTAGATCACTTGTATATGAAGTTAAAGAATTTTCCAGCCATGCTAAAGGCTCATCTGTACTTCTGGCAAATCCATAAATACTTTGAACTAAATCTCTTAGTTTTTGATCGCTTTTAATGTTAGTATAGATTTTTAGATTTTTTAAAAATAATGGATCATTTTTTTGATATTCTTCTTCAAAAAGGAGATCTGTTGCCTGTTCAGCAAGGATATTTTTGTTATAGTCATCCAATATTTGAAACCTTATATCTAAATCAAGCTGACTATAATTATCCTTTACCACCTGGTGGCAAAAGGCATCAATGGTTTTTATATCTGCAGTTTCAAGATTTTTAAGTTCAGCAGCCAAATAATCATCATAGTTTTCTAATAAGGCTTCCTCAAGCTTGTTCTGAAGTTTATCCTTCATTTCTCTGGCTGCCTTGATGGTAAAGGTTATCATCAGGATATTTTTAGCTGATACTTCCTTATTTTTTAATAAACGAAAAATACGTTCGATCAAAACAGCTGTTTTCCCTGAACCAGCTGCTGCTGAAACTATCAGGTTATGATCTTTATCTTCAATTATTTCCAGCTGTTCCTTGGTCCAGTTGATCATCTTTGCCCTCTAACCTTTCTAATATGGTTTTATTATTGATTTTTTTACAATATCTAAATTTCTTCTTATTGCCACAAAGCTTATAGTAATTACAATACTGACAGGCATTATTATTATTCTCATAATAATATGGATTAACCTTAAAATCACCTATCTCCATACCTTTAACATATTCACTTATTTTAGAATAAATCCTTTTGCATATTTGTTGATAAGCATTTTGACTGATAACCTTTAAATTGCTGTAGTTCTTGTCATAATAAAAGGTAATATCCTGATTTTCCAGTAAGAAACCCTTATTAGCTTTTTTACTTGCATCACCTTCAAAGTTAATTTCATCTAGTAAAGTAGAATAATGCAATCCTCCTGGCAGTACTTCTCCACTATAGATATTCTCCTTATTATTAAGCTGACTTTCCAGATAAATGAATAATTGAAAGGAAATACCATCTATAACTCTTTTAAGCTCTATGTCTTTTTCCGATAGCTTATAATCGATTATCTTCAGATAGTTCTTGTTACCCACACTACAAACATCTAGTCTGTCTATTTTACCTTCAAGTTCTATCATTTTACCACCTGCTAAATTAATTTGAAATGGAGGTAAGGATTTGTTGATCCCAAAATCTAATTCATAAAACTTTGGATTAAAGCTATCATTTTTTAAGCTTGACAACATAATTTCAACTATGTTCTGACCATTATCTTTAATTCTTTGGAGCTGATAAAGAAAATATCCAGTATCATAGCTTTGGTACTGACCTTCTA
Source organism: Fusobacteriota bacterium (assembly GCA_022615965.1). Lineage (GTDB taxonomy): Bacteria > Bacillota > TC1 > TC1 > TC1 > WTXA01. The sequence continues at coordinate 2,784 of JAKEGG010000024.1, read as the reverse complement.
TCATGATTTCCTCAAAAGCATCGGCAACAAGACTTTGAATTTTTTTATTATCGTCAAGTTCAAAGTCGCAAGCTTTACCAATTTTCTCCAGTAGATGATGGAGAATATTACCTAGATCAATATTCCCTAAACTATATTCCTTTATATCTTTTGGTCTTAGAATATTTTTTACATAGTAGCTATAAGGACAGCTACCATAGCTTTCCAGCTTGGAAATAGAAAAGACTGGAATATCTCTTTTAAAAATTATTTCCTTAACTATTTCTCTTTTTATCTGCCCTTCTTCAGCTCCAGACAAACTAACCAGATTATCTATCAGAGTTCTATCCTTTAAAGCCAAAAACTTATAGCTCTTTTCTGAGATCACTCCAGTTTTGCTTATTTCGATCAATAAAGCTATCAGAAGTTTATCTAATGAAATATATGGAGATTTATTCTCTGGTTCAATCAATTCATAGCTAAGCTTTGGAAACTTTCTTTTTATTTGCTTCAATATATAGGCTGGCTTGATAGGATCACCTTTACTATCAATTTCATAAACACTTAGATATAGTTTATCTGAAGCCATAGTTAATGCATTATAGGCTTCTAGACTACGCATCCATCTTTCCTGTTCCTTAGATCTGGACCAATTTAAGGTTCTTTCCAGATATTCCTCTTGTTCAAGTGGAAAAATCGGATCACTTTCCACATTTAATGGATAATTCCCTTCATTAAAGCCTAAAAGAAAAGCTACCTGGCATTTTTCCTTACCAGCACCTTTGCTATTTATTACCAGCACCTCCTGGCTTTTTAATGGTAATAAACTAATATTGATCAGGCTAAGGCTTTCTTTCAACAACTTATGTAACTGGAAACAATCAATTTTTTTATTGCCGATAAAACCAGCTAACTGGTCAAAAACTTCAAGCAGGCTATTCCAGGCCTGGGTATAGTAGTAAACATTATTGAAGTTTTCAGCTTCTTTGAATTTCTCGATTTTATCAACTAATTCCTCGTATACGGTCAGATCGATCATAGTCTGATATAGACCAGCTATAAGTTCTTTAACAGTTTGCCCTTTAATAGTTCTCCTGATATCATCAATCAAAGCTATAAGCCTTTGTCTTATTTCTTCTGCTTCCTCATTATACTTAAAGGTATTTAACCATTTATAGGTGTTGATGCCATAAGCTTTAACATAGCTTTCCAACAATTCAGTTTCCTGATAGCTAAAAGGCAGGTAACCTGTTTTTAGCAGTTCTAAAATTCCCTCGGTATAGTAGCCTTCTTTAAGCAACAGAAGGTTAAGAACAACTCTGACTATAGGATGATTATGAAGATTTAATTTTTCATCAATAAAAAGTGGTACCTGATATAGCTTACGATAAAGCTTTAGATAATGTCTGTAATCCTCTATATTGTTACATATTACTTTGATATCATCATAGTTAACTTTATCTTGATCTACTAAATCAACTATAGTTTCAAATAGAAGCTTGACCTCATCATCAATATTGGTAGTTTTTCTTATTTTGATATCCTTTAGCTCCTCTTCCAATGGCCTTGCTTTAAAGTCTGATAATTTATTTTCTAACAATTTTAATTCAGTTGATCCATAATATTGGTTTTCTAGAATACTAGTTTTATAGGGTATTTTGTACTCAGTAAGAAAACTGATGATTTCTTCATATATTCCTGTTGTGGGCTCAAAAAAATTTTTTTGCTTTAAATCTAGGTTGAAAGCAATTTTGACCTTTTTAGCCTTGAAAATTATTGCCTTTAAGATTTCCAATTGTTTTATAGTTAAATTATTAAAGTCGTCTATATAAAAGTTACTTGATGCAATTTGCTTATCTTCCTTGATTTTTTCCAATAAGAAATCAAGATAAGTAATTTTATCTACATGTTCATTATCAATATATTTTAAATACTGATTTTTAATCATATTTATTTCATTTAGCTTAGCTTTCAGTTTTGCCTCATTAATATTGCTGATTTTAGCTTCAAGGTCCTTGATTTCTCTGATCTGGCTTATTAGCTTTAACAACTCATCGAGTTCTTTTTCTTTTGGATTTTTAAAGATAGTTAATTCAAGATCATCGATAGCCTTACGCAAGATAATCTGTTGACCAACCTCACTTAAAAGCTTCATGTTCCTGACTTCAGTTTTTTTCAGTATGATACCAGCTAGCTTGGTAAAGCTAACCACCTGTATATCAATCAATCCTTTATTTTCACTTTGTGAGATGATTTCCATTTCCTTGATCAGCTGATATTCATTTTCCAGGGTGCTTTGCTCTGGTACAAGATAGTAGCATATTTCCCCTTGAGAAATATGCTCCTTCATACTTTTGATCAGCTGATAGCTTTTACCACTTCTTCTTCTTCCTAAAATTAATTCAACCATGTATTTATCTCACCTAACTTATAAAATTTGCATAAAAAACCAGGTTTTTTATGCAAAATCCAACTTTATCTTAACTAACTTAATATGATGTTGATTTGTCTTACAAAATCATCAAAATCCCTATATAATACTATACCTTTTCTGTTGATATACTTTTCCAGCCACCTGTTATTTAAAGTTATTTTAGCAGGTAAAGGCATAAAGACAACACGTCCGTGTTTAAGCGAATACTCAATCAGCTTATAATCTCCCTCAAGATAGTTCTTGTCAACTATTACAGTAAACTGAGATATGCCGCTTAGCGTGATGCCCCTGATTGGAAACTGCCATCTTTTACCTGGAGCTGAAGGAGCATACTGAGATATAACCAGACCATCTCTGCTTATCTCCTTTTG
>JAKEGG010000023.1 GCA_022615965.1 Fusobacteriota bacterium | reverse complement strand
TTATTAGGCTCAGACAGTCATACGCCAAGTGGTGGAGGAATAGGAATGTTAGCTATTGGTGCTGGAGGTCTGGATGTAGCTGTAGCAATGGCAGGAGGTCCTTTTTACTTAACATGTCCTGAAGTTGTCGGTATAGAGTTGAAAGGTAAGCTTACTCCTTTCGTCTCTCCTAAAGATATCATCTTAAAAGTGCTGGAAATATTAGGTGTCAAAGGTGGAGTAGGCAAAGTAATCGAATATTATGGTGAAGGTGTTAAAACCTTAACTGTGCCAGATAGAGCAACTATAACTAATATGGGAGCTGAACTAGGAGCGACAACTTCTGTTTTTCCAAGTGATGAAATAACAAAGTCCTTTCTTGATGCACAGGAAAGGGGAGAGGTTTATAGAGAATTAAAAGCTGATAAAGATGCAGTGTATGACTATAGAATAGAAATTGATCTTGACCAACTTGAACCACTGACAGCTGCTCCTCATAGTCCAGACAATATAAAATCTGTGGCCAGTCTTCAAGGAATGAAAATCAATCAGGTTGCAATAGGTAGCTGCACAAATTCTTCCTATACTGATTTAGTTAAGGTAGCTAAAATACTTAAAGGTAATACCGTACACCCAGATATAAGCCTGGTTATTTCACCAGGTTCAAAGCAGGTTTTTGAAATGCTTGCCAAAGAAGGTATCCTTGCTGATTTAATTGCTGCTGGAGCTAGAATATTAGAATCAGCCTGTGGTCCTTGTATTGGTATGGGCCAATCACCTTGTAGTCAAGGCATATCCTTAAGGACCTTCAACAGAAATTTCTTCGGAAGAAGTGGTACCAAAGATGCTTCAATCTATCTGGTTAGTCCAGAAACTGCAGCAGCTAGTGCTATAGCAGGTGTATTTACTGATCCGCGAACACTAAATATTCCTATAGAAACCTTGATGCCAAAAAAATATTTAGTAGATGACAACATGATCATCCCTCCATCAATTGCCATGGATGAAGATGTAACAATAATCAGAGGTCCTAATATCAAGCCTTTGCCAATCAATAATAAAATGACTGAAACTATTGATGGTGAGGTATTGATCAAAGTGGAAGATAATATTACTACTGACCATATCATGCCAGCTGGATCAAAAATATTACCTTTACGCTCCAACATACCTGAAATATCAAAATATGTTTTTTCAACTATAGATAAAGAATTTAGCCAAAGAGCTTTAGATAAAAAAGGGGGCTTTATTATTGGTGGCCACAATTATGGGCAAGGCTCTTCCAGAGAACATGCTGCTCTGGCACCTATGTACCTTGGAGTAAAAGCTGTGCTCACAATTTCTTTTGCCAGGATCCATAAAGCCAATTTAGTTAACTTTGGAATTTTACCACTTACCTTTAATAATGAAGAGGATTATAAGAGTATAGAACAAGGAGATGTATTAGAATTACCTGATATAATCAACCAGCTTAAAAGCAATTCATTAATCAAAATATTAAATAGAACCAAAAATCAGGAATATTCTTTAAATTGTGATTTATCAGAAAGAGCTAAAGATATTTTAATTGCTGGTGGCTTGTTAAACTATACTAAAGAAAATAATTTGTAATATAGGTGTGAAATGGATTTTGATCAAGAGCTGGAAACTAATCTACATATTTTAAATACAGCACGGGGTATGGTTGCTACAGCCATAACTGCGCCTAAAGCAAAAGGAATAAACAACATCCAAACAAAAATACTTATTGGACAGGATATTGCTCCAATTATTGAAGAAATGGAAAAATTATCTTTAGAAAAAGCTTTGCCTTTTTTTAAACGTGATGCCGAAAACCTTAAACTAACACCAGTCTTGGTTCTTATTGGCACTAAAATAAGTTATCGTGGTATACCTAACTGTGGCTTTTGTGGTAATGCGGATTGTGCTGATAATAAAGCAAAAGGTGGACTTTGTAGTTATGATATAACTGATTTAGGCATTGCCATAGGACAAGCTACAGCGTTTGCTTTAAATAATCATGTGGACCACAGAGTATTTTTTACTGCCGGTAAAGCTGCAATAAATCTAAAAATACTTGAAGAATGTAAATTAATATATGCTATACCACTTTCTGTTTACGGTAAAAACATATATTATGATCGAGGTTAAGAATAATGAAGATAAAAATAGCACTTTGTCAGTTTAAAGTAGAGGATAATAAAGATAATAATCTACAAAAGGCAGCTCTATTTATTGCTAAAGCCAAAGAAGCTAAGGCAGATATAATAGTTTTACCAGAAATGTTCAACTGCCCCTTTGACAGTCAACTTTTTTCTAAGTATGCAGAAAGAGAAGGAGATACTACTTATAACTTTCTTAAAGAACAAAGCAACAACGTTCTCTTAATAGGTGGCTCTATTCCAGAAAAATATGAAAACAAAATTTATAATACCAGTTATATTTTTGAAAACGAAAATCTTTTAGGCAAGTATAGAAAGATCAATCTTTTTGATGTTAGCTATAAAAACATAAATTATATAGAATCAGCAACAGTAAGTCCCGGCACTAAACATATGGTAATAGATTCTAAGTTTGGAAAAATAGGAATAGCCATTTGCTTTGATATAAGATTTCCTGGTATTTTTACTGCAATGGAACAGGATAATCCATTCTTATACGTTATACCTGCAGCCTTTAATCATTTATCAGGACCTGCACATTTTAAGCTCTTAGGCAGAAGCAGAGCACTCGATACTCAAAGCTATCTAGTATTATGTTCTCCAGCCTCAAATACTAACACCAGCTACGATCCATATGGACATTCCATGATAATCGATCCTTGGGGTGAGGTTTTAAATGAATTAGACTCTGATGAAGGTATTGGGATTCAAATAATTGATACAGATTTTGTAAATGAAATAAGAGCAAAATTACCAATAAAAAAGAAGTTAATCTGATGATTAACTTCTTTTTTATTTAAATTTAATTGTTATTAATCGATTTTTACAAAGCTACTACCTTTTGCATTACAAATCGGACATACATCAGGTGTAGTATTTTTTTCTACATATCCACATACTGGGCATAAGTAGTAAACACTTTCATCTTCTTTACTTAAATTACTTAAGACATCATCAAATAATTGAGCATGTACCTTTTCTGCTTCCATAGCATAAGTAAAAGATCTTACAGCTTTATCTAAACCTTCTGCCTTAGCTTCATCTAAATATGGAGGATACATTTGCTCAAACTCAAAAGTTTCTCCACTTACAGCTGCCTTTAGATTATCTAATGTTGATCCAACTCCATCTGCTGCATTTAAATGTGCATGTGCATGTAATGTTTCAGCTTCAGCTGCCGCTTTAAACATTCTGGCAGCTGCTTTGTAACCTTCTGCTTCAGCCTTCTTAGCAAATGCTAAATATTTTCTATTAGCTTGTGATTCTCCTGCGAATGCAGCCATCAAATTATCTTTTGTACTCATTTTATTCCTCCTAAATTTAATCTCTAAATTTATTTTAGTATATAGCTAACATTTAGTCAAGAGTTTTTGGAAATAAAATTATATTATTTTTTAAGAGTTATAATAATATTATTTATAATATACTTATCTTGACTTCACGATAAAATATATACCAATAATAACCAATATAACTGGTATTACTATCTTAATAATCATATCCAGGGGTAGTAAAAAATTAAATAATAATAATAGCCCAACTATGATCAGTCCTCCACCTAAAAATAATAATTTCTTCTTATTATCAGCTACATTATTTAGTTTCTCAAATTTATCTAATAATTCTTCTTTGATAGTTGTTTTGCTATCAACTGCCGGTAAAACGATCCATAAAACCAGATAAATAATACCAATCAAGCCTGCAGAAATAAAAAATAAGAAGAGGGCAATCAGCCTTAGCAAGAATAAATCAAAATCAAGCTCTTGGCTTAAACCTGACAAAACCCCTCCAAAAACTGAATTTTCAAGTTTTCTGTAAAACTTCATTTTCTTCTCCTTTCTATTCTTTGACCTTGCTTCGCTTATAAACTAACTTTAACATAATAGGAGCAGCTAAAGAAGTAATAATTATTACCATAACTGATATCGCCAAATGTTGTTCTGTAAGTATCCCCATACTCTTAGCTAAACTGGCTACGATAAAGGCAACTTCTCCCATTGGCACCATGGCTACTCCAATTTTTAATGCAGTATCATTATTCAATTTAGAAAGCTTGGCCCCAAGACCAGCTCCCACTGTTTTACCTATTATTGCTAACGCTCCAATAAACAAACCAATCAAAAGAACATTCTTGATATTTATTAAATCCAGTGATAAGCCTATGCTTATGAAGAAAATAGGTCCAAAAAACATATAGGCAATTTGGTATAAATTATGTTCTATTGTATGCTTCAATCTTGTCAAAGACAAAATCAGTCCACCAAAATAAGCTCCTATAATAGCTGATACTCCTAAAGTCTGGGCAAAGAAGCTTAGAGAAAGACAGAAAGCTATAGTAGCAAGTATAATCTCGATAGTGTGCTTCTCTCTCCAACCTCTGGTTTTTATTCTGGAGTCTACCTTCACAATGATAAAGCCTAATACTGCAATAACCAGGAATATCAGTGAAATTTTACCAATTACTCCAAGTAGAGATGCATCCTGTCCAGAATTACCCAAAAATAATCCTAACATGGTAATTAAAATCAATCCTATAATATCATCAATGATGGCAGCTCCTGTTACCACTATCCCAGGTAATGATTTTAAAGCACCTAGTTCCTTTAAGGTTTGTAGTGAAATACTGATGCTTGTAGCTGTTACTACAACACCCAAAGCTATTGCAGGCTTAATATCACCTTCTGTAAACATAAATACAGCAAACACTAATAGGAATGGAGTTAAGACTCCAAGTACTGCTGTCATTAATGACTTTTTACCATTTGATTTCAAATCATGAAAATTTGTATCGATACCTGCTAAGAATAATAAAAGAACTACACCGATTTGAGAAAAGTGATATAATATGCCAGATTTTCCATCTATTGTAAAGCCTCCAAATAGGTCCTTAAAAAAGGTAAAAGGTGTACTAGGTCCTAATAATAAGCCTAACACCATACCGCCTATAATATAGCCCAATACCACAGGCTGTTTAAATTTCTTGGCCAAAGCAGCAAAGATAATACCTGCTATAAAGAGAATAACAAGTTTAATTAACAAGTCTAAAAATTCATGTTCTAAAAAGTAATGTAGATTTGGATTTTCTGCCATAGGTCACCTCTTGTAATTAATATTTATAAATTCACTAGCTTCTCTATAGTATTATCAATTGAAAAACTTGATGCTATTTCATCCATATTTGCTTCCATCTTATCTAATATTTCCGGTTCATTAATTAGCTTGCTCACAATAAATGGAATTTCTTTCACCTTGCTGACCCAGATAGCAACATCAGCATTGATTAAGTAATCTCTATTTTCCTTTTCCTGACCACCAAGCATATATGGAATTATCATTGGTATTCTTCTTAATAGGGCTTCAGTTACAGATGCTCCTCCAGGTTTACTTATCAGAAGATCTGCTGAATCCATTAAATTATGAATATTATTTACAAAACCATACACAATTATTTCTTTGTTTTTGCTTCTGCCAACAAGCTTTTCCATTTTTTCTTTAAGCTCATTATCTTTACCACATACAGCAATTATTTTAATATTTTCATCAATTTCAAATAACCTTCTGATTACATTAGTCATATTCCTACTTCCAAGACTGCCACCCATGACCAGAATAGTAAATACATGATTATTTGCTTTATTTATAGGTGCATAAAATTCTTTCTTAATAGGTATACCAAAAGAAAAGACCTTGCTTTCCTCGACACCCCATTCTAAAAGATTAGCTTTGGTTATCTCAGTACCAACAATATAGGCATCAATATACTCATGTCTATGTACATAGACAAAATGAGCAAGAAAGTCAGTAATAACTGTAACCAGTTTTTGTTTCTTGATATAGCCTCTTTTTTTCATTCCACCTAATACTTCTGTTACTATTGGATGAACAGCTATTATCACATCTGGATCATAACTTTTTATAAACTCCATGATTCTTTTTTGTGACATTCTACGTGTAAAGGAAAAAGATCCTTTGGCAATGATAGGTTGATTGCCAGCCTTATAGATCGTTTCATAAATCTGAGGAACTTTGGTTGCAATTAAATTATAGCCTTCACAGATAAAAGTATGCAAAGCCTTAGCATTAATTTCTTTAAACAAATCTATCACCAAGACTTCCTCTCCATGATCTTTTAGCTTATCAGCTAAAGAATTTCCAACTGTTGCATGTCCTCCTCCAGTTGAAAGTGAAATAATCAAATATCTTTTCACTAACTGCCTCCTTTAATTACAATGGTAAATACAATTATTAAATTCATCAAAACATGTCCAATGAGTCCTGAATATAGTCCTTGGGTTTTTTCTGCCAAGAAACCAAAAGCTACACTTGATATGAAAAGAAATACAAAAGCTATGGAACCACTTAGGAAAACACTGGAAAAAATGCTGGTAATAATAACAGCAATCAATAATCCAAATTTCTTACCAAATGCCGGTAACATAAATCCTCTGAAATAGTATTCTTCAATCAAAGGAATAAGAACAACAAAAAATAAAATAAATAGTATTTTATTTATAATACCAGTTGGCAACAAATTATCTATCAGGTATTCCATGGATAGGAGTGAAAAAAAACCTCCTCCTTCCATCACAATACTAATTGCTCCCAGACATCCAAGTATCAGTCCTGCTGTTACTCCTAACAAAATAGTTTGTTTGATATCTTGACCATAAAATTCAATTTTATTATTCAAGCCATTATTTCTAAATACAAATAAATATAGTGTTAATAAAAGTACTGATGCTCCTGCTATTGCAGAAAAAATAAAGGTCATAAAGCTTTCTAGTTTCATAAGTGTACCAATAATATCTGCAACAGAAAAAACTAGATAAAAAAACGCAAAGCCTATTACAGAGTCTAAGTAACTCCAATTCTTATCCATTAAACAATATGAAGAAGTTTATTTTTCAAAGTTTCTTTACCAGAAAAGCCTACTATACTTTCTACTACAACTCCATTATTGAAGATGATCATAGTTGGGATCCCCATCACTTCATATTTAACAGATAGATTTCTGTTTTCATCTACATTCAGCTTGACGATTTGTACTCTATCCTTTAATTCTTCAGCTAATTCTTCCAATACAGGTCCAAGCATTTTACAAGGACCACACCAAGGAGCCCAAAAATCTACCAATACAAAGCCTTCTGCTTTAAGTACCTCAGACTCAAAATTTTCTTCAGATATATGTTTGATCATTTCTTCACTACCTTTCATTAATATTAATATATTGAATTCTTCCTTTTATTCCTTTATACGCAGGTCTGATTATCTTATTGTCACAGACGATCTGTTCCATCCTTAAAGCACACCAGCCAACTATTCTGGCAACTGCAAATAAAGGCGTGAATAATTCAGCTGGTATTTCCATCATGGAATAAATAAGGCCTGAATAAAAATCTACATTAGCGCAAATAACAAAGTTTTCACCCTTGAGTTCTTTCAATACTACCTTGGTTAGTTCTTCAACCCTTGTAAACAGATAATAGGCTTCTAGAAGATTTTTTTCTTCTGCCAGTTCATAAGCTTTTTCTTTAAATAATATTGCTCTAGGATCAGAAGTTGTATAAACTGCATGTCCCATGCCATATATTAATCCACTCTGGTCAAAAGCTTGTTTTTTTAATATTTTTCTTAATATTTCCTTTATTTCTTCATCAGTAGGGTCAATGCCTATAGCTTCAGAAATATACTCCATCATTTCCACTACCTTTTTATTAGCTCCACCATGCTTAGGCCCTTTTAAGGAACCTATTGAAGCCGCAATAGCAGAATAGGTATCTGTTCCACTAGAGGAAATTACATAGTTTGTAAATGATGAATTATTACCCCCTCCATGGTCTGCATGTAAAACCAGAGCTAAATCCAAGGTTTCAGCTTCTTTTGAAGTGAAGTTATTATTACCCCTGATCAGATAAAGTAAATTCTCTGCAGTTGAATATTCCTTTTTAGGCTCATATAATTGTATGTCCTTGTTTTTATAAAAATTTATTTTACTTAAATATGTATAAGCCATCATAGTTGGAATTTTAGCTATTAAGTTCAGACTTTGTTTTAAAACATTAAATAATGTAACTTCATCTGGGTTTTCATCGAAGCTATATAATGCTAATACTGCTCTTTGTAAAGCATTCATAAGATTATAGCTTGGATTTCTTAATATTTGTTCATCAATAAATTCCTTGGACAAAAATCTGTTTTGGCTTAAATATTCTTTATACCATTTTAATTCTTCATTATTTGGCAGCTTGCCAAATAGCAACAGATAAGATGTTTCTTCAAAGCCAAAGCGACCATCTTTTTGAAAGCCTCTGACTAGTTCATTTAAATTTATTCCCCTATAAAGAAGCTTGCCTTTGTCAGGAATTTTTTCTCCTTCATCTACTAAATAACCATGAACTTCAGATATCTTGGTCAATCCCACGACTACCCCTTTTCCATGTTCATCTCTTAAACCTCTTTTTACGTTATATATTTTATATAATTCACTGTCTATTTTATTTTCTTTCAATAAATCCTTAGCCAGTTCTTCGATTTTCGTTGAAGTCATAGTGGTCCTCCTGATTGTGATATTACTATATTATTATATAGTATTTTGGCTTTATAGTCAAAAAAATAGATGCCCTGACAGGGCATCTAAAATAGTTTGCTCTTATTTACTTTTCTGTTTCGATTATGCCATAAAAACCTTCTTTTCTTTTATAGGCAACTTGTATATTATTACTGATATCATCTAAATATACATAGAAATTATGTCCTAATAATTCCATTTGCATAATAGCTTCTTCTTCGTTCATAGGTTTTAAGGTGAATTTCTTTCTCCTTATTACTTCTAATTCTTCTTCCTTATCAGCCTTGCCAGAAGCCTCTGGAGTAGCCTTCAAACCATTTATCTTACTGTTTTTTCTTGTTAATCTTTCTTTGTGCTTGATATACTGACTTTCGATGTTTTTAAAAGCTCCGTCGATTGAGTTATACATATCAGAAGAAACTGCCTCACCTCTCAAGACATAGCTATGAAAATGCATTGTAATTTCCGCAAAATGTTTTAGCTTTTCTATTTTCATCCTTCCTTGAATTTCAACACCCTCATCTTCACTAAAATATTTATTCATAATATTATTAGCTTTTTCCTGGATGTAGTTTTCCATACTATTAGTAACTTCTAATCCTTTACCTCTAACGTTTACTTTCATACAACTCACTCCTTTATCATTTATCCACAGTTTCCACAGCTATAAAACTATTTAAATGTTGATATTGTGAATAAGTCCCCTACCAACCTGCTACGAAAACCATTTTTTCAAATTAATTTGTGCTTCCTGTCTGGCAAAAAATAAATAGCTGATTTCTTTAGGCTGATAATTTTCCAGTACCCTTAATGACTCTCTCATGGTGGAACCAGTCGTATAAATATCATCTATCACCAATACCTTTTTCCCTTTGATATTTATTGTTGAATCAGCCTTCATTAAATTTGCGATCAATACTGATCTTGTATTATTTTTATCCAGGCTCAGCTGTTTGCAATCTTCTCTATTCAGATACACTTTTAAATCAGAGCCTGTAACATCAGAAAAACCTGAAGCTAAAAGATAGCTTTGGTTAAATCCTCTTTGTCTTTCCTTGATTTTTCCTAAGGGCATTGGAATTACTATTTCAGGAACATCCTTTTTTTTATTTAAATAATAGGCAGCCATCAGATAGCTTATTTTTTTAAAAAGATAAGTTTGTTTTTTAAACTTAAATTTTAACAACAATGATTTATACTGTTTATAGTATGGTGCAACAAAATATAAATCAATATTTTTAAACCTTGACATCCCTCTCTTATCTTGAAATAATGCCATTTCTCGGTTACATTTATAACATACAAACTCCCTTGTAGCTTTACCACAGATAAAACAACTATTATTATCAATGAACAAATTATTATTCATAAATCTACTCTTATTATCTCATATTTTATTGGATATCTAAAGAGTTTTAAACTTTTTTTAAAATGTTCCATAGCTAATTTAAATTCCATATATTCAATTCCATTGGCTTTAGTTTTCAGTGCCCAGTAATCGTTAGAAGGAAAAACGCTTAGCCTTCCATGCTTGGGTGGTTTTATTTCCATATCTCGGAAATACCCCCTAACCAATTGATTATCATAGAGCTCTTTTTCAAAAATCAACTGAAGCTTTTTATCCCCTTGAATCATGAACCCAAACAATTCTGAGACCAATTCTCTTTTGATAAGTCTACCTCTATCAGAAACAATAAAAGCAAGAAATTTTCTTAAAACCAGATGCCCCTTATTAAGAGCCATAGAAGTTAATATACCTCGGACAACATATGGGTTTCTATCCATTAACAGATGTGAAGCAATAATTGTAGTATTTGGCTTTAGTCCTGCCAGAATATCTATCAATTGTAGTTTATCTTCTTCTGCTATCCTACTATCCTTAAGCCTGCACATTATTAAAGGAACAGTTTTCTGTTCCTTTAATAACTTTATCACGTAAAAGCTTAAATGTCTGATAAAAAAATCCTCAGAAAAAGTTAAGATCCATAGCTTTCTCAGCTTTGCATCTGAACCTGTATCACTTTCCATAATTTCAGAAAATATTTTAATTTTATCTCCTACAGCCACTTTGCAATTCTCTCGTCAAACCAGTTTACCAGCAGCACCACTTTTTCATCTGCAGTTTTTTCATCTTTATCTACCACGTTTATATATAGCTTTAATTTAGGTTCTGTGCCAGATGGTCTTACACCTGCCCATGAGCCATCAACAAAGCTATAATAAAGCAGATTTGTATTTTCATTGTCGATTTGAACCTCTTTATAGTCTATTACTTCCTTAAGTTTCAAGCTGCTATCAAATTCACCAGGTCCATTGGCTCTCAAATCTTTCATTATACCGGAAATCTTCTCTATACCTTCTATACCTGGAATAACATAAGAAACCTGTTTTTCTTTAAAGTAGCCCACTTTTTTATATAATTCATTTAGCTTATCAACTAAGGTCATGCCTTTTCTCTTTAGATTTCCTGCCATTTCTGCCACTAAATAAGCTGCACTGATACCATCTTTATCTCTGATAAAATCTTCTGGAAGATAACCTATGCTTTCTTCATATGCAAAAAGCACTACCTTGTTTTCTTCTTTGAATTGTTCCATTTTTTTTCCAAGGTTTTTAAAGCCTGTAAAGGTTATTATAGTATCAATGCCATAGCTCTTGGCTATCTTTGCCCCCAAGGTTGAGGTGACAATTGAAGTGAGCACATATGAATTCTTAGGATCATATTTTTTATTGCTTAATATGTAGTCTATCAGCAAAGCTCCGATTTGATTACCTGAAAGATAAATATATTCCCCTTTATGCCAGGACATTACTCCCAGTCTATCTGCATCAGGGTCTGTAGCTAACAATAAATCACCACTAACCTTGTTCCCTTCTTCAACAATCCTGATCAGAGCTTCCTGTTCTTCTGGATTTGGTTTTTTAGCAGTTGGAAAGTTGCCATCTGCAATACTTTGTTCTTCAACCAAATGATAATTGGCTCCAACTTCTTTAAAAATTCTTTCAATTGGTTTTAAGCCAACTCCAAACAATGGTGAATATACGATTTTTAGTTCTTTATTAAATGAAGTTAAACTTAAACCTAAAATATTTTTAACATATATATCTTCCACCTCATCTTTGAGATACACCATATGTTCTAAAGACTCATCAAGCTTGACATCCTTAAAGCTGGATATTTTTGCTATTTTTTCTGTTAGAGAAAGAGTTTCCTCTGTAGAAAGTTGACAGCCTGTTTCATTATATACTTTATACCCGTTGTATTCAGGAGGATTGTGGCTGGCAGTTAAAACCAAGCCTCCTGCATTCTGTAAATGTCTGATTGTAAATGATAGCTCTGGGGTAGACCTTATTCTGTCATACATGTATACTTTTATGCCATTGCCAGAAAAAACCATAGCTGCCTCAAAGGCGAATTCTTTAGACATGATCCTCGAATCATAAGCAATAGAAACTCCTTTATTTTGCGCTTCAGCTACATTGTCAATTAAATAATCACAATATCCCTGGGTTACTTTTCTAATCAGGTATTTATTGATCCTTGCAGTTCCTAAACCTCTGATACCCCTTATACCCGCTGTACCAAACTCTAGTTCATTATAGAAGTTGTTTTTTATTTCTTCATCAGTATAATTTCTTAATATCTCCTTATCTTCCTGGCTTATGCCCTGATCATTTATCCAGTTCTCATAATAGGTTGTCCATTTTTCCATAATTTTTCCTCCTATCTAATCAATAAGAATATAAATGCTAAAATAGCGATTATACCCAACAATAAAATAATTTTCAATGAATCAACAACAAATTTACCTGATTTTGATTTTTGTCTTTTAGGCTCTTTCAGATCGATATCTTCTTCTACTTCTTCATCTATAAAGGCTACTGTAGCTTTTTTTTCATTCTTTTTTCTTTTTTTATTGCCATAAAAGGAATCTTCCATAGAATTAAGGTCACTATTTTTTTCCTCATCTTTTACAAATACCTTATCTTCCTTTTTCTGATCTTTGGCTAATTCTACTACATTGATTTTTCTAGTCTTCTCATAGTCGATAGAGCTGTTTTCAATAGGTATATTCAGATTTCTTTCCTGTTTACTTGATTGCAGATCCTTATATATCAAAGTCATCACCTTGAACTCTTCAATTTTTTCTTCTGGAATCAAGAAGTTTATGGCCTTTTCATTAATCATAGTATTAAAATTAAATAGTTCTTCTTCTTCAGTTTCAAAGCTAAATTGATGAAAGTTTAAAAAGTCTAAAAACTCCTCCATTTTTATGTCTTTATCTAATTTTAGCTTAACAAACTTACCCATAATTTCCTCCATAATATTATTTCTATTTATTATTCAGTATTTCCCTGGCTATTTTAAGACATTTTACATTTTCAGCTACATCGTGAACCCTGATCATACTTGCACCATTATATATACCTATAGCTGTTGTTGCCAAAGTTCCTTCAACTCCCTTCTTTGGTTCTACACCTAAGGTTTGCCAGATGATCCTTTTTCTTGAGGCTCCCAGCAAAATAGGATAGCCATATTTTTTCATATATCCTAAATTGCTGATCAGCTTAAAGCTTTCCTCAGCTGTTATACCAAAGCCAATTCCAGGATCAAGGATCAGGTTATCTGATAAAATACCAAAGCTAGCTGCCAATTTAAAGGTTTTTTGAAAAAAAACATCTAGATCCTTAAGAATATCTCCACTGCTTTCAAAGAGTCTTCTATTCATCATAACGCACACAGGAACCTTGTAGTAGGCTACTACTTCACCTAACCGAGGATCTCCTTGTAGTCCGTTTATATCATTGATCATAGCTGCCCCAACTTCGATAGCCTTAGCTGCAACCACACCTTTATAGGTATCTACTGAAATTGGCAGCTCTACTTTTTGGACAATTTTCTTTATTGGCTCACTGATCCTTGCCAACTCTTCTTCTGCTGATATGGTTTCAGCTCCAGGTTTAGTAGATTCGCCTCCTATGTCGATGATATCTCCACCTTCAGCTTTTATAGTTAGCGCTCTTTTTAATGCGGACTCGTCATCGTTGTAGTCTCCCCCATCGGAAAAAGAGTCAGGTGTAATATTCAATATTCCCATTATATATGATTCATTTGTAAAATCAAAGTTCTTATTGCCAATTATCATTGATATTCCCTCTATTTCATACTATTTAATTATATCAAATAAAAAAGAACTTATTCAAGTTCTTTTAAATTCTTTACTAATTTACCTACTTCTTCAACACTATCTTTTCCATATGCTGCTACTACTTCAACTATTTTACTGCCCACAATAAAAGCTTCCCAATTACCTTTTATAGACTTTAACTGTTCCTTAGTAGATAATCCAAAACCTAAAGCCAAAGGTAAATTGGTATTTTTCCTTATCCGAGCATAGAAATTTTCTAAATCTGTAGTGATCTCACTTCTAACCCCAGTGACCCCAAGAGAAGAAACACAATAAATAAAGCCTTTGCTGCCCTCGACTATTTTAGCAAGTCTTTCCTCATTGGTTGTAGGTGCGATCAAGTTTATAAGATAAATATTTTTAGCCTCTGCATAAGCCTTTACTTCCTGTATTTCTTCATATGGCAGATCAGGAATAATCAAGCCATCAACTCCTGTTGTCTGACACTTTGTAATAAATTCTTCAGCCCCATACTTATAAACCAGATTGATATACAGCATCAATAATAGAGGCTTCTCTGTTTTAGTTCTAAGTTTTGTCACTAGCTCAAAAATACTATCTGTTGTTGTGCCTGAGGCCAAGGCTCTCATACTTGCTTTTTCAATGGTGGGTCCTTCGGCTACAGGGTCTGAAAAAGGTATGCCTATTTCCACCAGATCAGCTCCTTGTTCAAACATTTCCAAAACCAGTTGGTAGCTGGTTTCCAGATCAGGGTCTCCAGCAGTAATGAAGGTGATCAAAGCTTTTTTATTCATCATTTTTAATTCTTTAAATTTTTCTTCTATCCTATTGTTCATTGATATCAACTCCCATATATCTGGCAACCTGATAAACATCCTTATCGCCACGTCCAGATAAATTAACTACAATCACCTTGTCATTATCTAGTTCAGGGGCAATTTTCATTGCCAGAAAAATAGCATGGGCGCTTTCTATAGCAGGTATTATCCCCTCAGTTTTGGATAAATATTCAAATGCTTCTACAGCTTCCGCATCAGTCACCGGTAAATACTTTGCTCTTCCTGATTCTGCGAGATAAGCATGTTCCGGTCCGATCCCTGGATAATCAAGTCCTGCAGACATTGAATACACTGGCATGATCTTGCCATAGCTATCCTGTAAAAACTTCGATTTCATACCATGAAAAATCCCATTGCTGCCTTTTGTAATAGTTGCCGCATGGTAATTAGTATCTACTCCCTGACCTGCTGCTTCCGCTCCGATCAATTCTACTTCTTTATTTTCAATAAAATCATAGAAAATTCCTATTCCATTACTACCACCACCTACACAGGCAATGATCACATCTGGAGTTTTACCTTCTTTTTCTTGTAGCTGCCACCTTACCTCTTCTCCGATAACTTTTTGAAAATCCCTGACGATCGTAGGGAAAGGATGTGGACCTACGACAGAACCCATCAGATAATAGGTGGTATCACATTCTCTGGTCCATTGCCTCAAAGCTTCATTAACAGCATCCTTTAGTGTTCCTGTTCCACTATCAACCGCTGTGACCTTGGCTCCAAGCAGCTCCATCCTAAAGACATTAAGACCTTGTCGTTCTACATCCTCTTTGCCCATAAATACATGACAATCCATTTTAAACATAGCTGCAATAGTTGCAGTAGCCACCCCATGTTGACCAGCTCCTGTTTCACAAATTATCTTGGTTTTACCCATCTTTTTTGCTAAAAGCATTTGACCTAATACATTATTGATTTTATGGGAGCCTGTGTGGTTCAGATCCTCTCTTTTTAAATATATTTTGCCTCCTCCTAGCTCCTCAGTCATTCTTTTGGCAAAATATAGCCTTGATGGTCTGTTGGCTACTTCCTCATAAAGTTCCTTAAGTTCAGAAATAAAATCACTATCATCTTTGTATTTCAGGTAAGCCTGTTCTATTTCAATCAAAGCTTCCATTAAGGTTTCAGGAACATACTGACCACCATATTCTCCAAATTTACTTTTCATAATCCCTTACCTTTCTTATTATTTCTAACATCAAATGGCTGTCTTTTTTTCCAGCAACCTCTAACCCACTGCTTAGATCTACTCCTATTGGATCTACTTTTCTTATACCATCAATAATATTGTCTTTGTTCAAGCCCCCAGCTAATATGAAAGGAATTTTAAAATTATTTCTGTATTGGCTTATTAATTGCCAATTAGCCTTTTGTCCACTGCCTCCATTAACAACGCTATCAATAATCATCTTATCTACTTCCCAGGTATTATAGTTTTTAACATACTCCTCAAGACTTGGGATCGCCTTCCATATTTCTCCTTTAAAGCTATTTTTTAATGCAGCAATATATGCTCTATCCTCTTTACCATGTAGCTGTATCACATCTAAAGCAATCAGCTTATCATTAGCAATATCAATGACAAAGTCCAGACTTTGATCAGAAAATACTCCTACTACTTTAACCTTGCTTCTATCTAAAGATTGTAATAAGATTTTAGCCTGAATCTTATCTATTTGCCTTTTACTTCTTGCAAAGACAAAACCAAGGTAATCGGCCTTTATATTGTTAAATAATTCTATTTCTTCCACTTTTGTAAAGCCACAAAGCTTTATCAACATTATAGCCATTCCTTTAACTGTCCCTCTATGTCAGAACTTTTCATCAAAGCTTCTCCTACCAAAGCTCCATTAACACCCAGGCTTTTTATATATTCAATATCAGCTAAGGATTTTATTCCACTTTCAGAAATAACCAGGATACCTTCAGGTATATCCTTGATCAACTTTTCAGTATTCTTTATATCTACCTCAAAGTTTTTTAAATTACGATTGTTTATACCGATTATCTTTGCTCCTGCTTTAATTGCTATTTTTAGTTCCTCTGAATCATGTACTTCCACTATAGCATCTAAGCCTAGCTCATTTGAAAGATCCAGATATTTCTTCAACTGTTCTTTTTCAAGAATAGCTACGATAAGTAAAATAGCAGAAGCACCTAAATAACTGCTATGATAAATCTGATACTCATCAATAATAAAGTCTTTTCTTAATACTGGTATCTTCACTGTTGAGGCAATTTCTAATAAATAGCCATTTAAACCCATAAAGTAGTTTTCTTCAGTTAAGACAGAAACAGCTATAGCTCCTGCACTCTCATATTGTTTAGCTATGACCAAAGGTGTAAAGTTCTTCTTGATCACCCCAAGAGATGGTGAAGCCTTTTTAACTTCGGCAATTATCCCAAAGCCTTTTTCCTTTAATGCTCCGCTTAGGTCAAATCGACTTCTGCCACTATTGTATTCCAATTCTTGTTTAATCTCAGCTAAGGATATTTTTTCTTTTTCTCTTTGCAATTGTTCTCTTCTTTTAACAACAATATCATTTAATATCATTAATTACTCCTATTTGAGGCAATTATTAATTCCTCTAATTTTTTTAAAGCCTTTCCAGTATCAATTGATACTTCAGCTTTTTTTATACCTTCTTCTATGGATGATACCATACCTCTGGCATAAAGTGCACAACCTGAGTTAAAAACAACTATATCTCTTTTAGGACCTTTATTGCCTGCTAATATTTCTCTGGTTATTTTTGCATTGGCTATAGCATCTCCTCCAACCAGCTCACTTATTTCTGACTTTTGCAAACCAAAATCCTGACTATTAATAATATAGCTTTTAACCTTACCTTCTTTGATTTCAGATACTATGGTTTCTGTAGTTGTAGAGACCTCATCTAAACCATCTCGTCCATGGACAACTAAACCACCTTTTACCCCTAGGTTAACCAGCACTCTGGCTAAAGTTTCTACCAAAGCTTCATCATACACTCCCATCAAAATATATTCAGTTGCAGCTGGATTAGCTAAAGGTCCAAGAATATTGAAAACACTTCTTAAGCCTGTTTCTCTTCTAGGAGTTGCTGCAAATCTCATTGATTTATGAAATACCGGAGCAAACATAAAGCCAATACCAATATCATCGATGATATTCTTCACTTCCCCTGGAGTCAGGTTTATATTTACACCTAGTTCCTCAAGAACATCGGCACTACCACTTTTACTACTTACACTTCTGTTGCCATGTTTAGCCACCTTGCCTCCAGCACCTGCAATTACAAAAGCTGAAGTAGTTGATACATTAAAGGTATGAAGTAAGTCTCCACCTGTTCCTACTATATCGATAGCATCCTCCAAACCATCAATAATAGCTGCTTTTTTTCTCATAGTTTTGGCAAAGCCTGTTATTTCCTCAACTGTTTCGCCTTTCATTCTTAGAGCAGTAATGAATGAAGCTATTTGTGAATCAGTAGAATAATTATTCATGATTATCTCCATAGCTTCACTTGCTTCTAGTTCGTTAAGGTTCTCTCCATTTACTACTTTGTTGATATATGATTTTAATTGATTTTTTTCATTTTCAGGAATATTAACCTCTGGACCTTTTAAGGTGGTTAGCTTAGCCTGCATGACTTCTGTAATAAAGTTTCTGATTATCAACTTGCCATACTTGGTCAATATTGATTCCGGATGGAACTGTAATCCATAAACAGGATGATCTTTCAATTCTAAAGCCATAACTTCTCCATCATCACTTTTTCCAATGATCCTAATAGTCTCAGATAAGCTTTCTTCTCTAACTGATAGGGAATGGTATCTTCCAACAATTATTTTATCTGGAAATCCTTTGAATAATTTACTTTGATTATCTATCTCCACCTGACTTTCCTTGCCGTGAATAATTTCTTTAGCATAGCTGACCTGACCACCAAAAACTTCTCCAATGCTTTGGTGACCAAGACAAATACCTAAAATCGGTATGGATGAATAGAATTCTTCTATTGCTTTTTTACTGATGCCAGCATCCTGTGGTCTCCCTGGACCTGGAGATATAACTATACCTGCAGGCTTTAAGTCTCTTATTTCTTCAATAGTAATTTCATCATTTCTATACACAGCAACATCCTTATATAGTTCTCCAAAATACTGGTAAAGATTATAGGTGAAAGAATCATAGTTATCTATTATTAATATCATAATCTGCTTGCCTCCTTGATTGCTTTGATCATGGCCTTAGCCTTAGTTTCACATTCCTGATATTCTTTTTCAGGAATACTATCATAAACTATTCCTGCACCAGCCTGGACATAAGCCTTTTCTCCTTTTATCAATACAGTTCTTATTGCTATACAGGTATCCATCACTCCATCAAAGGATATATAGCCTATTGTTCCACCATAAAGACATCTTTTGTTTTTTTCTAATTTATCTATGATTTCCATAGCCTTAACTTTAGGGGCTCCAGATAATGTACCTGCAGGTAACACTGCTTTTAAGGCATCTATCAAGGTTTTATCTTCTCTTAATACTCCTTCTACCTGGCTGGTTATATGAAAAAGCTGAGAATATTTTTCTATTACCATATATTCAGGGACTTGAACACTACCAAATTCAGCTACTTTGCCTATATCATTTCGACCTAAATCTACCAGCATTGTATGTTCAGCTCTTTCTTTTTTGTCATTGATGAGCTTTGATTCCAACACTTTATCCTCATCTAGGTCTTTTCCTCTTCGTATAGTTCCTGCAATCGGTTTAGTGATTATTTTTCCATTTTGTACATTGACCAGCATCTCTGGTGATGCACCAGCAATAGCAAAATCCTTAGTTTGAATATAGTACATATATGGTGAAGGATTAGTTGATCTTAAGGATCTGTATATACTGAAGGCTTCTGGTGGATTCTCTATCTCAAATCTGTTTGACAATACTACCTGAAAAATATCACCTTCTATGATTCTCTTTTTTGCTTTTTCCACCATAGTTATATATTCCTGCTGGCTGATATTGCTTTTCACCTGAGGTTCTGTAATGCTTTTTTCTTCCTTATATATATAGTTGAATCTGGTTATTTCTTCTAGAATCTTATTTGCTTTTTTTATTCCTGCCAGATAATTTTTTTGATAATCACCTTCAGTTACTATGTTTACTGTGATACTCAGCTTATGAGTCAGATGATCAAAGGTTATTATTTCACTACACTTAAACAATAATATGTCTGGTAGTTCAAGATCATCTACAGGTATATTAGTCAATTTCTTTTCAACATATCTTACTGTGTCATAGCTAAAATAACCTAGATAACCTCCAGTAAATCTGCTATCACTATTGATTTTAGGACTTTTATTCCTTAGTATCAGGTTATTTATATATTCTAAAGGCTCTATATCATCAATTACATTTACTGTATCAGGAAAATAGTGACTGATCGCTCCAGCTTTTACTTCTATTTTTTCTGTAGGATTATAGGCAATGAAAGAATATCTTCCCCATTTATCACCATTCTCGACACTTTCTAAGAGAAAGGCATTTTCATGTACATTTTTAATGCATAAAAATATGTTGACCAAAGTGCCTATATCAAAAAGTATTTCCATGGTTATTGGTATGTATTTGTAGTCTTTTAAGTATTTTGCTCCTTCTTCGTAAGAAGGTATAAAATTTGATTCCTTCATTTTCCATTCCTTTCTAAATAAAAAAACACGAGTCAATCATTAGGGACGATTGACTCGTGGTGCCACCCATTTTTAAATTACAATGTAATTTCTTTTTCAGGTACTATCATACCCTGTTCCTGTAACGTGGAACCTACGGCTCAGTGTACTAGGCTTTCGCTTTTCAACCAGCTTCTCACAAATCCATTCCCTTTTAACTCTAACATTGAATTTCCACCATCATCAACTCTCTATAGCAGTTTTTTAAAAGGTACTTACCTTTGATCAAAGAATTTATCACTAAATTTATCTTAACTTTTCTTTTTTTTATTGTCAAGCAATATTTTTAACTTTTTTTATAGATTATTTTTAACAATGACGGGGTTAGAATGGAGGTGGCAATGATCACCATAACTGCAACTGACATATGTTCCAATGAAAGAATACCTAATCCTGCAGCAATAGAGGCAGTAATAAAAGATACCTCTCCACGTGGAATCATACCTACACCTATTTTCACTGAATTGACATTGTTAAAGCCTGATAATCTTCCACCAAAATAACAACCTGCAATTTTCCCGATTACGGCAATTACAGAAATCAAGATACCCAGTAGTACAATACTACCAATATTTCTTAAATCAATCGTTAGACCAATAGCCAGAAAAAAGATTGGAGCAAAAACAATTTCTGCTATTGGTGTCATCATTTCAATCAAATGGTGTTTTAACTTAGTTGTAGAAAGCATCAAACCGGCAAAATAGGCCCCTATAATCACCGATACTCCTAGATTCTGTGCCAGGAAAGCCAAGATAAAGCAAAAAGCTATAACCCCCATTAAAATCTGCTTGCTATATTCCTTTATATATTCATGTAAAAGAAATTTCTTGTGTATTTTAATTATTATAGCCCCAACTAATGCTATACCTACAAATAAAGCTAATATTTTGGCTACCACAATAAACAGTTCAGCATTGACGCCAGCAAATGCCGGGTTCATAAAAACCCCTAATAAAGTAATTAAAATCAAGCCAATCACATCATCTATAATAGCTGCTTCCAGATTGAGTATGCTGGATAGTCTTTTATGCTGACCCATTTCCTTTAAGGTTTGAATAGATATACTTACACTTGTAGATGCTACTACTACACCCATGCCAATGCCAGCTTTATAATTTCCTTCTAGGATAACAATAGTAATCAATGTCAGCAATACAGTGAACAATACTCCTCCAGTGGCAATAATAAACGCTCTGGAAAAGTACTTTTTTAAAGCACTAAAATTTGTTTCCAAGCCAGCTAAAAATAAAACAAGTATAGCTCCGATTTGTGCAAAATCATAAATAAATGGAGTTTTTCCATCTATTACAAAACCACCAAGATGATCAGTAAGAAAAGTAAATGGTGTTCTAGCTCCAAGTAGAAAACCTAAGGCTATACCTCCAATAATAAAGCCTAAAACTGCTGGCATTTTAAGTTTTTTAGCAATCAGGGAAAAAACTACGCCAACTAAATATATTATTACAAATTGTAATAATACAATCAAAAAGTCATGTTCGAGCATTTTTTCTATATCAGTATAATTTACTGCCATATAATCACTTCCTTAAAGATACTTATTTGTCACAGCCTTTTTTATCTGTCGAAGAAAAA
Source organism: Fusobacteriota bacterium (assembly GCA_022615965.1). Lineage (GTDB taxonomy): Bacteria > Bacillota > TC1 > TC1 > TC1 > WTXA01. Next base: position 406 of record JAKEGG010000023.1, on the reverse strand, counting down.
TGTTTTGATTACAGCTAAAGGTTCCCTTAATAGAAATATGGTGCTTTTTTTATCATAAATACCACAACCTAAGCCATACCATTTAAAACCACCGATTCTATCAGCAATAATCCTGGATCTGAATATATGATAATACGAGGTGATGACCAGGGCCTTTGGCTCGTGATCTTTACTATTCATTAGTTTTTGGGCATAATAGATATTTTCAAAGGTATTTACTGCCTTTTCTTCTAAAATAATATCTGTCTCTGGAATACCGTTTGTAATCAAATATTTTTGCATCACACTAGCTTCAGTAGCAATCTCATCATGTCCCTGTCCACCAGAAACAATGATTTTCCCTTGATATTTCCAATAAGCCTCAATTCCCTTATCCAATCTCAACAATAAATCTGGTGAGGGCTCT
>JAKEGG010000005.1 GCA_022615965.1 Fusobacteriota bacterium | reverse complement strand
TTAAAATGATTCATATACCTGCAATCCAGTATGGTCAATATATCTTATTGATATATTAACACGTATTTTTAAGTATGCAAAATTATTATTAAGGTAATTTAATAGCAAATTTATAAACGCTTAAAAGAGAGTATATTAAACCTACTACTTTCAACAATAGCTGCGATTCAGCACCATTGATTATGATGAGCCAGAACCGCCAGGAACAAAAAGATAGAGAACGAGCAGAAAATGACTATAAGGTTAACCTAAAAACAGAAATCTTGATAGAGGACCTTTATAAAAAACTAGAAAAAGCACTGGAAAATCAAGAAGTCATTATAGAAAAAATAGGAAAAAGGACTAATTAGAGTGTTTTTTTCTTTCCTTTAAAAAGATAATTTATCAAAGAAAAACAAAAAAGCAAGCCATTCGGCTTGCTTAAATTGATTCTATTCTATTGTTGGAAATTAGTGACAAAAGACTAATATCTCTTATCAGCATACTCTACCCAGCCGCCTTCCTCTACCAAAGTTTTATCAAAACCACTAATAGTAAAATCAATGACCTCAGAATCATCTCCAGCAGATACATAAAGCTTATCCTTCTTTAAATCAACTTCAATAATCGTCTCTCTGCCATAATACTTTTTAAATAAACTATCAATAGTCTCCTTAGGCAGCTCAATTGCCAACATACCACAATTAAACATATTCTGTCTGAAAATTCTAGCAAAATTCTCAGCCAAAACCACATTTATACCATTGACCTCCAAAGCCCAAGGAGCATGCTCCCTGGATGAACCACAGCCAAAATTCTCTCTGCTGACAACCACGACCTTATCCTTGATGTCCTCCTTATTGTCAAAACCATCAAGAACCAGATCCTCTAACAAATAGGGCTTAAGAGCAATCTTGGTTATCTCAGTCAAATACCTGGCAGGAATGATCTCGTCAGTATTGATATCACTTCTATCTAAAAATAAAACTTTACCTATAAAATTCTTCATCTTTCCTCCTATTATCCTTGATATAGTTTGGAATTAACAATAACTCCAGCAATGGCCGAAGCCGCGGCAGTAGCCGGACTCATCAAATGGACTGTCCCACCTTTGCCCATACGGCCATTAAAATTCCTATTGGTAGTTGAAGCACAAACCTCACCATCAGCTAAAACACCATTACTCATACCAAGACATGCTCCACAAGTAGGATTAGTAACACAAAAACCAGCTTCTTGGAATACTTCGATAATACCTTCCTTTAAAGCCTTGGCATAAATACCAGGAGTGGCCGGACTAACAATAGCCCTGACCTCATCACTTATCTTATTACCCTTTAAAACTTCAGCAGCAATTCTTAAATCTTCAATCCTGCCATTGGTACAGCTACCAATATAGATCTGATCCAATCTGGTACCAGCCATTTCACTAACTGGCTTCACCTGGTCTGGCTTAGAACCAAAAGTAACCATAGGCTCTAGGGTTGAAACATCATACTCATAGATTTTTGCATACTCAGCATCCTCATCAGAAACCCACTGACTATATTCAGCCAAAGCTTCTTCTTTAGAAGCATAATCATCCTTGATATAATCCCACAAATATTCAACAGTTGTCAGATCAGGATAACAGATACCAACAGTACCACCTGCTTCAATTGCCATATTACACAAAGTCATACGAGACTCCATAGACATTTCATCAACTACAGGACCTGTAAACTCGATAGCCATATTAGTAGCACCATTAACAGTTATTTCCTTGATGATGAATAATATTAGGTCCTTAGCATATACTCCAGGCTGTAATTGACCTTTTAGAACAAACTTAATAGTCTTTGGTGATTTAAAGGCACAAACACCTTTTAAAATACCCACCTCAAGGTCAGTAGTACCTACACCTGCCGCAAAAGCACCAAATGCACCATGAGTGCAGGTATGAGAATCACCCATGATAATAGTGAACCCAGGTCTGACAAAACCTTTTTCAGGGAAAATAGCATGACAAACACCATTCCTCCCCACATCAAAAAAGTCCTTTATCTGATTTCTCTTAGCCCATTCCCTGATGATCTTACCTTGCTCAGCTGTTTTCGAATCCTTAGCTGGAGTCACATGATCGATAACCGCCTTGATTTTATCTGGATCAAAAACTCTATCCTTACCTCTGGTCATCAGATCAGTAATTGCTATCGGGGTAGTTATTTCATGACAAAAAACCCTGTCAAGCTTTAATACATGAGTATCAGGATATGGCATATCCACTCTATGGGCATCAAAAATTTTTTCAACTAATGTTTTTCCCATTTTTCTCTCCTTCTTTTTATCATATAGATATTAATCAATTATTATTAATTTACAATACTCTTTAATTATATAATTATTACCCAAAATTATAAAGTAGTAATTATAAATACAATTTAAATAATAGTCAACCTTTCTCTTAAATGATATAATTAAGTCATTAATTTTTAGAATTATTACAAAATCCCAATAAGGAGTCTGAGATGTTTAACCGAAAAGAATTTAAACAAAAATCCAAAACCAATTTACTCAAAAACTATAATTCAGTCGTCGTAATAAGTTTACTGATCACACTTTTCACGACAGGCTTATTCACCTCTAGAAGTTCAATCGATTCAGGTGATTCAGGAAGCCAGATAGTAAACAACATCACTACAGAACAAAGCATATTAACAGACAACATCAAAACCTTCCTGGATAACAACATACTGAATGCTAACCAAGGAGCTTTATCCACTGTTATCAAATTTGTGGAGAACACCTTTACTTCAATTACCAATATGATCAATACCATATTACGCTCAGTATTCAGTCAGGATACCTACTCCCTGGTAATAGCCCTCCTAGGACTAATCATTGGCATAATACTAGGGCTCTTTGTTAAAAACATATTAATGGTAGGTCAACACAGATTTTTTCTAGAAAACCGTCTTTATCACAAAACTACCATCAGTAGGATATTCTATCTCTATAAAAACAAAAAGGTCTTAAAGCCAGCCATTATTCTTATGATGAAAAACATCTATCTTCTATTATGGGCCTTTACAATCATAGGTTTACCCATTAAATACTATTCTTACAGAATGCTTGAATTTATCTTAGCCGAAAATCCTGATATTAGAATAAGAGATGCCTTTAAGCTGACCAATAGACTGATGAAGGGCTACAAATGGTCTCTTTTCATCATGGACCTATCCTTCTTACACTGGCACATAATTAATTCTCTGACCTTGAATATAGCAGGAATATTTTATGTGAATGGTTATGTAAAAGGTACAGAAGCAGAACTATATAGTTTCCTAAGAACCACTTACCAAAATAACAAAGGTGAAAAAGGTGAATTATTAAATGATGTTTCGCTTTTCAACAACATTGAGGAAGCATTGAATTATCCAGGTACCTACCTAAAAAAAGAAAATATAAAAATTAATTTTAACAGTGAAGTAAAATATTCTATCTTAAATCTGATCCTCTTATTTTTTATTATTTCCTTTATAGGCTGGGCCTGGGAGGTTACTTTACATATTGTCGAGTTTGGCACCTTTGTCAACAGAGGCAGCTTACATGGATTTTGGCTGCCTATCTATGGTAGCGGTAGTATTCTAATTCTGATTTTACTAAATAGGTTCAGAAGTAATCCACCTTTATTGTTCGGATTAACTATGTTTTTATGTGGTGTTTTAGAATATTTCACTAGTCTTTTTATGGAGTTATCTACTGGACTTAGATGGTGGGACTACAGCGGTTATGTTTTTAATATTAACGGCAGGATTTGCCTTGAAGGATTGCTTTTCTTCGCCATAGGAGGCTCTTTAATAGTATATTTTGTAGCACCATTCTTAGACCATCAACTAAACAAAATACCAACAAAATTCAGAATAGCTCTTGCAGGTATTTTAGTAAGTCTTTTTGCTCTTGATGGAATATATTCTCACTTTGTCCCAAGCGTTGGCGAAGGAATTACCTCTAGTAAATAAATTTAATAATATAAAAATAGTAAAAAGGTTTGTTATTATCAACAAACCTTTTTATCGTCCTTATATATCAGATAAATAAAATATGAAGCTACAAAAACCAATCCACTTCGACGAGAAACCTTACCATAAAAAAATGAGGTTATTGATAAAACTCTTAAAACCTTCAATATCGATCGTTCATTAAGTCTTAAGGGTTGTCCTTATGATAATGCTGTTGCTGAAGCAACTTTCAAAATCATCAAGACTGAGTTTACAAGGAATTTTGTTTTCTCATCTTTGGCAGAGCTTGAATGTGAACTCTCAAATTATGTTAACTGGTTCAATAAACACAGAATCCATTCTTCCTTAGAATATCTGTCTCCATACCAATATAAATTAATGCACCTTAATAAATGTGTCTGGTTTTCTGTTGACAATCCAAAAGTGTGCTCTAAAATCTCACTCATCAATTCTTCATCTTCTGTATCTTTTTCCATGTCTTTTAATATTTTTTGATGATTTCTACCTTTGCAGTTTGTTTTGTTGATTTCAATTTTTCTTCCTCCTAGCTTTATAATATTATATGATACTCTCTTTCAAGTGGTTGTCAATTTATATCCAGATAGCTTTCACATATGCTTCATATTGTTTTCAGATTGATAAGGTATATTATAGTCAAGATAGGAAAAGGAGCTTAAGAAAATGAAAAGATATCTGATTCTGCCAGCCCTTCTGATCATGTTTGGCTTTGGAAAGGAAGTTGCTCAGGAAACAATTATACAAGAACCTCAGATAGGTTCCTCCATAAATATTAGCTACGAAAAAGATGAAATACAAACAAGGATGATCACTGAAAATATTTTGCTGGATGTTCCTTTATTGTTACAACAACCTGTATTACCAACAGGCTGTGAGATAGTATCAGTTTCAATGCTATTACAATACAGAGGAGTTGAGCTTGATCCTGCTATATTAGCTGATATAATACCTTATCATGAAGAGGATCCAGCCTTGGGTTTTGTAGGAAATCCATATAGCTATGATGGCTGGTCAATTTATCCAGAGGCTTTGATAGACCTGGTAAAAAGCTATATACCAGATGCTGAAATTATCGAAGGTGGAGAAGTTAGTGTATTGAAAGATAGTCTTGGTTATGGGAAACCAGTTGTAGTCTGGGTTTCAGATATGCATGGCTTTTATAATCATTCTGTTATTTTAACTGGTTTTGATGAAGGTGGCTTTTTCTATAATGATCCTTGGAGTGGTGAAAAAAATGCCTGGATAGAATTCAATGAGTTTATGTTATTATGGGGCAATCAGGAGTACAGGGGAATAAGTGGATAATATAAGTATATTTTAAAAAGTCTTCTTTTGAAGACTTTTTTATTTGAAAAAATAAATCTTACTATTTTCTGGTTGTATAACTTCTGTGGTTATTTTTTTTGGATTTGAATTTCGGAAATCCAACCGATTTTTCTCGAAAAAAATTCTTATATGCTTTGTTTAAGTTCATTTGTACATTTGCAAGAGCTAGGCTATCTACTTCTTTTAGCCATTCAAATTC
>JAKEGG010000022.1 GCA_022615965.1 Fusobacteriota bacterium | reverse complement strand
TTTTTAGGCGCTGGTCGGTAAAAGAGGCTTATAACCTCAGTGAAAACACCCGTTTTACGGGTGGTTATGATTAGATAAAGTCAAGTCACAAGTTCCATAATATTGAGAATTGTAATATAATATAACGATGGAGGAATAAAAGATGAAAACAAATAATAATAAAATCAAAGAATATCTGCCCTTTATTCTTATGGTACTAGCAATTGCGGCCATAGCCATATTTATGAATCTCAACAAAGGTGATGATGTATTTTTCAAGCTGGTTTCGTCCCAAAACAATCTGTTCCAGTATCTAGGTATAAGATATAACCAGTGGACAGGGAGAGTAGTTATCGAAAGCCTGCTGTGGCTTACCAGCAGAGTAGACCTGCTATTTAGAATACTTCATCCTCTGATGATAGGGCTACTAGGCATATCCTTATATCAGCTTTTACCAGAAAGAAAAAAAGGAACTTCCTGGCTGGTAGTAGTGTTGATTGCCTTGATACCAATAGAGCTTTTTATCAGCGCTGGCTGGATCACCACCAACGTCCACTATATCTGGGTAGGAGCCATCGGCACCTTCGCCCTTATTCCCCTAAAGAAAATATATGAAAAAAAGAATATAGCCTGGTATGAATATATCATCTACCTGCTAGCTGTCCTATATGCCAGCAACAATGAGCAGATGTTTATTGCCTTGGTGCTTTTCTATACTCTGGCTTTAGTATATTGGTTTATCCAGGAAAGGAAGCTGAATTGGTATATTATAGGCAGCCAGGTAATAATGGTATTAAACTTTATCAATATGCTGCTGGCTCCAGGTAATGGGGCAAGGGAGGCAGATGAAATAGCCAGCTGGTTTCCAACCTTTGGCAGCTTAAGTCTTTTGGAGAAATTTGACTTAGGACTGGCTTCAAGCTTATTCCACTATATCTTTAATAGCGATTTGATCTACCTGGTACTGGTAATATTCTTAGTAGTTGGAGTTTTTCGCAATTCCATTAAACTGAAGGACAGGCTTATTGCCTTCATACCACTAGTAACTTCTTTGCTGTTAGGCTTTATCTTAAAGGCTTATGCTCTGTTATCAACCTGGCTTGATAATCAAGGTAGTGCAGAGATCTTAAGGCTTATTTACAGAAGATTCAAGGAAAGTTCTTTGTTATATGGTAAAGGTTTTGATATATCATCGATTCAGAGTATTTTGACCTATGCTTTGATGTTCCTGGTGATAGGAGCAGTGATTTATTCCATATATATTATTACTGGAAACAGAAAAGAAACTTTTTTTCTAACTTTTATTCTAGGGGTAGGACTTATTACCAGAACAATGATGGGTATTTCACCTACTATCTGGATTTCTGGAGTAAGAACCTTTATGATATTCTACATTGCCTTAATTTATGTGATTCTGTACATATATCAAAAAATCAAGAAGGAAAGGAAATTTGATTGATGAAAAAGATATCTTTTATAATCCCCTGTTATGGTTCAGAAAAAACCATAGCTGAGGTCGTTGCTGAAATCAAGGCAACGATCAGGACCAGAGAAGGCTATGATTATGAAATAGTTTTAGTAGCTGATGCTTCTCCAGATAATGTTTATGAGGTTATTCACAAGCTGGCTTTAGAGGATAAAAAAATCAAGGGTATCAATCTGGCTAAAAACTTTGGACAGCATTCTGCCTTGATGACCGGGTTCAATATTGCTACTGGTGATATTATGGTCATACTTGATGATGATGGACAAACACCAGCTAATGAGATGTTTATTTTGATAGACGAAATAGAAAAAGGCAGCGATCTGGTTTTTGCTAAATACTATAAGAAGAAGCACAATATCTTCAGAAATATGGGTAGCAAGCTAAACGATCTGATGGCCAGCAATTTGATAGGCAAGCCTAAAGGACTTTCCATAATGAGTTATTTTGCCTGTAAGAAGTTTGTAATTGATGAAGCTGTGAAATACAAAAATTCCTATCCTTACATTTATGGTCTCCTTTTGAGATCAACTAACAAGGTGTCCAATGTTCTGATTCATCATAGAGAAAGAGATGAGGGTGGTTCAACTTATACCTTCAAGAAGCTTGTTTCCTTGTGGATGAATGGCTTTACTGCGTTTTCCGTGAAGCCACTTAGGATAGCTACTTTTAGCGGTATGGCAGTAGCCTTGATAGGTTTTATTTTTGCGATGTATGTGATAGTGGAAAAAATAATCCATCCTGACCAGCCCATTGGTTACCCATCACTGATGGCTGTGCTGTTATTTATTGGCGGGGTCCTGATGTTGATGCTTGGAATAATCGGTGAATATATTGGCAGAATTTATATCACCTTAAACAACTCTCCACAGTATGTAGTCAGGGAGGCTATCAATATTGAAGAGTATAATGAATAAGCAAAAAGCAAGTCAGCTGATTTTGTTAAGTAAGGCTATGTTGATTATCATAGCCTTATTATTTAGCCTTACTGCCTGTGTGCAAAGTAGTGGTCTGGTTTCAGAAAAAGAAGTAGTCAAGCTGATCAGAGTGGTGGATGGCGATACTGCCTATTTTATCACCCCTAGCTTTGGTGAAGTTAGTGTTCGCTTTAGTGGTATCAACACTCCTGAAATCAATCCAAAGACAGGTCAACCTGAGTATTATGGAGTGGAAGCTAAGAACTTTACAAATAAAATATTAAAGGAAGCCAAGCTTATTGAAATACAGTGGGATCTGACTCAAGATAAAAGCGGAGATAGGGAGTTAGGCATAATATTTGCTGATGGAATCAATCTGAATATTCTGTTGGTGCAAGAAGGCTATGCTGATTTAAGATATTTAAAGGATCATATGCCTTACGCCAAGGAATATAAAGTTGCCCAGAAGAAGGCGCAAGCAATGAAAATTGGTATCTGGAAGTAGGGGTGGATCATGTTAAGTGGAAACAGATTAAAAGGTGCTATCTATATTTTAGCCTCAACCTTGGTTTATGCCTTTCAAAGTGTAATAGCCAGAAAGGTTTTGATTTCCGGGATATCTCCTATTGTTTTAACAGGGATAAAGCTGGTAAGTGGTTTGGCGGCTTTAGGTTTAATGATAATATTATTGAAAAAAAAGATCAGCTTTCATAAGAAGGATTGGAAAAAATGGCTGATTTTCGGTTTGTTTGGTGGAACTTTTTTTGCTTTTTTTCTGTCTGCATCCTATAGTATGAATGGTGCAAGCCAGGGAGTTATCCTTCTTTATACAGCACCAGCGTTTACTATTTTGTTGGCTCGTTTTTATCTTAAGGAAAAAATCACTCCTTTGAAATTAGGAGCCTTGGCACTGGTGATCGTTGGCACTATTCTGGTTTCCTTAGGTAGCTTAAGTGGGGAACTTAAATTTACAGGACTTGGCTTGTTTTTTGGCTTAGCTTCAGGTTTTAGCTATGGAGTATTTAATGTCCTGGGAAAGAAGTTAAGTAATGACTATAATAGTTGGAGCATAAATTTCTTTATGGTGCTCATTGCTGTTATTTCTATCTTGCTGGTTTTACCTTTTTTTGATTGGGGTTACTTGTTAGGAGAAAAGTTGAATTTCACCTTGATGATTTGTGTTTATGGTTTTTTGATTTATGGAGTAGGTAATTTTCTTTTTATGAAGGGTATGGAGCATCTTGAAGCTGGAACTGTATCTGTTTTAGCTAATACAGAGCCATTGCTGGCAGTTTTGCTGGCAGCTTTGATTTTACAGGAAAGGCTGATGCCTTTACAAATAGGTGGCTTTATATTTATTATTATTGGTATTTTTATGATTTCCATAAGTAAGACAGGTTACCAGGAATTGTCAGGGTAAGTTTTTTAGTGTAATATGTAGTATTTTTTGTTATTATTAAAATAGAGCTTTGGGAGGTGTTTTTTTTGGATAAGAAAATTTCAGATAGTGTTAAGTATATAGGGGTTCAGGATAAGGAACTAAAGAAGTTTGATTTGATTTTTGATACCTGGTATGGTACAACCTATAATTCGTATTTGGTAGAAGGTAAAGAAAAGATTGCTATCATTGATACTGTGAAGGATAGTTTTTGTGATACCTATATCAATAATATCAAAGAGTTTATTTCTCCTGACCAAATCGACTATATCATAGTTAATCATGCTGAGCCTGATCACAGTGGCTCTTTAGAGAGGATCTTAGCTTTGGCTCCAAAGGCCCAGGTTGTTTGCTCCAGAGCTTGTAGTAGTTTTGTGGTGGAAATTTTAAACAGGGATGTTGAACCGATCATAGTTGGTACTGGTGATAGTCTTGATTTAGGTGGTATCAGCTTGGAGTTTACCAATGCTCCTTTCCTGCACTGGCCAGAGACGATGTTTACCTATTTGCCTGAAGAGAAGGTTTTATTTCCATGTGATTTTTTTGGTAGTCATTATGGCAGAGAGCTGATTGATTATAGTATCAGTGATGAAAAGATGGAGGATAATCAGAAGTATTATTTTGATTCTATCATGAGTCCTTTTAAAAATTTTGCTTTAGATGCTTTAAATAAAATCGATGACCTGGCGGTGGATGTGGTTTGTCCTTCTCATGGTCCTGTTCTTCAGGGTGATTTCGAGGAGAGAAAAAAGCTTTATCGTAAGTGGTCTACAGTTAAGAAAAGGGGTAAGCGTGCTGTAGTTGGCTATTATAGCTGTTATGGTTATACCAAGATGATGGCTGAGGCTATTGCCAAGGGTGTTGAATCAACTGGGATAATTGCAACCTTGGTGGATCTAGATAGTGTTCATAAGCTTGAGGCTATTGATTTGATTCATGAGGCGGATGCTTTGGCTGTTGGTTCTTCTACTATCAACAGGGATGTTCTCCATCCTTTTTACAGGGTTTTTAGTGAGCTGTCTACCTATGTGGTCAGAGATAAGCCTGCTGTTTCTTTTGGTTCCTATGGCTGGAGTGGTGAGGCAGTTAAGTTTATTGAGGAAAGACTTATTCAGTTAGGCTTTAAGATCACAGGTAGCTATAAGACCAAGATGAAGCCTTCTTCAATGGCCTTAAAGGATTGCTTTGATCTTGGGGTCAAATTAGCTGAGGCTATTGGTTAAATAGAATAATATATTAATAGTTTTTAAAGGTGCTATAAGATAGCACCTTTTATTTTTCATATATATTTGATATTTATTAGTAATATTTATTGAATAAACAGTTCAGAGGGAATATAATGTAGGTACAAAGGAAGTATACATAAATATTTCTAGAAAAGGAGTTAAAGGGGTATCATGAACAGAAAGAAAATTAGTTTTATCGCCATTTTCCTTGTAATTATGCTGTTTGG
>JAKEGG010000021.1 GCA_022615965.1 Fusobacteriota bacterium | reverse complement strand
TTGATCACCCCAATAGCAATAGAAGAAGGCTTGAGATTTGCAATCAGAGAAGGTGGCAGAACAGTAGGAGCTGGAGTTGTTTCTAAAATCTTAGAATAATTTATTGTAAAATTATTGAAAAAATAGTATAATAATCAAGTTATATCACGAGACAAGTCAGTGGCTTTTTTGCCACTGACATTGTCACGTTTTATATGGCGATGATACGGGAGGTTGCTTTAAGGAGATTTCCGTGGAGCTGATGTTGTATTAAATACAAACGAAAGGAAGGGAAAAAAATTGGCACAAGGAAAAATTAGAATTCGCCTTAAGGCTTATGATCACAGATTGTTAGATCAGTCAGCAAAGAAAATTGTTGAAACAGCTAAAGGCACAGGAGCTTTAGTTTCCGGCCCAATCCCACTTCCAACAGAGAAGAATGTTTATACGATCTTAAGATCAACACATGTTCACAAGGATTCAAGGGAACAGTTTGAGATGAGAACCCACAAGCGTCTTATCGACATACTGTCAACAAATCCTAAAACTGTGGATGCTTTGATGCATATTGATCTGCCAGCTGGTGTAGATGTTGAAATCAAATTGTAGGAAGAAAAGATTGGAAAGGAGATGAATTGTCATAATGACTAAAGCTATTTTAGGTAAAAAACTTGGAATGACAAGCATCTTCCAAGATGGGAAAATGATTCCAGTTACCGTGGTAGAGGCAGGTCCTTGCTACGTAACTCAGATCAAATCATCTGAAAAAGACGGCTATGAAGGAGTTCAAGTAGGCTTTTTACCAAGAAAAAAAGTGAACACAAACAAACCTTTGATGGGACATTTTGCAAAAGCAGGAATTGAAAGCCCATTAAAAATTTTAAAGGAAATCCCTGTGGTGATCGCAGATGGTGAAACTTTAGAATTAGGAAAAGAAATCAAAGCAGATATTTTTGAAAAAGGCGACTATATCGATGTAGTTGGCACAAGTAAAGGTAAAGGCTTTGCAGGATCAATCAAAAGACATGGTTTTTCAAGAGGTCCAATGAAGCATGGTTCCCATTTCCATAGAGCCAATGGTTCAAACGGTTCTATTGATGGATCAAGAGTTTTCAAGGGTAAGAAGATGCCAGGTAGAATGGGTGGCAATCAGATTACAGTGCAAAACCTTATTATCGCTGATGTGATAGCTGATAAAAATATCATATTGGTTAAAGGTGCGATTCCAGGAGCTAATAAAAGTATAGTTACTCTTAAATCTGCAATTAAAAAACAAGGGAGGTAGTATAGATGGCGAAGATAGATGTGCAAGATATCCAAGGCAAAGTTGTTGATTCTTTAGAATTAAACGATGCTGTTTATGGCATTGAACCAAGTAGTTCTTCTGTTCATTCTGTTGTTGTTATGCAGTTAGCTAACAAAAGACAGGGTACTCATTCTACACTAACTCGTGCAGAAGTAAGAGGTGGAGGCAGAAAACCTTGGAGACAAAAAGGAACTGGTAGAGCCAGAGTTGGCAGCACTAGAAATCCTGTATGGAGAAGCGGTGGAGTTGCTTTTGGTCCTAAGCCTAGAGACTACAGCTACACCATGCCTAAGAAAATCAGAAGATTAGCTTTAAGATCAGTATTAAGCGATAAATTAGCTAACAAAAATATGATTGTTTTAGATAGCTTAAGCTTAAGTGCTCCAAAAACAAAAGATATTAAGAATATTTTAAGTAATCTTAAAGCAGGTAAAACTGCGATCATCGTTACTTTAAATAAGGAAGATAATGTTGTAGCTTCAGCTAACAATTTACAAGGAGTTTCAACTACTTTTACTGGCAGCGTAAATGTTTACGACTTAATGAGACATCAAACACTTGTTATAACTAAAGAAGCTGCTTTAAAGCTAGAGGAGGTGCTTTTGAATGCGTAATCCAGCAGATATAATCATAAAACCTGTTATTTCTGAAAAAAGCATGGACCTTTCAGCTAATGGCAAGTATGTTTTCTTTGTAGATAAAAAAGCTACTAAAATTGAAATCAAACATGCTGTTGAAGAGCATTTCAACGTAAAAGTTGATAAGGTTAATACTGCTAATTTAAAAGGCAAGTGGAAAAGACAAGGTAAAACAGAAGGTAAAAGACCTGATCGTAAAAAAGCAATAGTATCTCTTAAAGAAGGTTCTATTCAAATTTTTGAAGGTGTATAAACCAGAGGTAAGGAGGAAATAAAATGGCGTTAAAATCGTTCAAACCAACTTCACCTGGTTTAAGACAGATGACAGTTTCCACATTTGAGGAAATTACAACTAACAAGCCTGAGAAATCATTAACTGCAAAGTTAAATAAAAAATCAGGTAGAAATAACCAGGGAAGAATAACAGTTAGACACCGTGGTGGTGGATCTAAAAGATTATACAGAATCATAGACTTTAAAAGAAATAAAGATCAAGTGCCAGCAACTGTAGCTTCAATTGAATATGATCCTAACAGAACTGCTAATATTGCTTTGCTTCACTATGCAGATGGTGAGAAAAGATATATCATAGCACCTCAAGGATTAAAAGTTGGACATAAGGTTGTATCTGGAGAAGGTGCTGATATCAGCCCGGGCAATGCTTTGCCATTAGCCAATATCCCAGTAGGTACAATTATTCACAATATTGAGATGAAGCCTGGTAAAGGTGCTCAGATTGTCAGAAGTGCAGGTGGCTATGCTCAGTTGATGGCTAAAGAAGGTCGTTATGCTCAGGTAAGAATGCCGTCTGGAGAAGTAAGAATGATCTTAGTTGATTGTCGTGCTACGGTAGGTACTATCGGCAATGGAGATCATAGCAACATAACTATCGGTAAAGCTGGAAGAAAAAGACATATGGGTATCAAGCCAACTGTAAGAGGTGTGGTGATGAACCCTAATGATCATCCTCATGGTGGTGGTGAAGGACGTTCTCCGATTGGTAGAAAACATCCGGTTACTCCTTGGGGCAAACCAGCATTAGGACATAGAACAAGAAAGAAAAATAATATTTCTGACAAGTTTATTGTTCGTAGACGTTATGATAAGTAGTGAAGGGAGGTAGAGATTGTGGCAAGGTCAATCAAAAAAGGTCCATATTGTGAACCTAAGCTTTTAAGAAAAGTTGAAGAAATGAACAAGACTGATGAAAAAAGAGTAATCAAAACTTGGTCAAGAAGATCTACAATTTTCCCTGAAATGGTAGGACATACATTTAATGTACATAACGGAAAAAAACACATTCCTGTATATGTAAATGAAGATATGGTTGGTCATAAACTTGGAGAGTTTTCTCCAACCAGAACTTACAAAGGACATGCTGGAAGCAAGTCTAAATAAGAGGAAAGGAGAATAAAAATGGCAAATAACGTAGTTAAAGATGCACAAGGTAAAGCTGTTACTAAATATATTCGTATCTCTCCTCTTAAAGTAAGAGGTGTTGCCAACGAAATCAGAGGTAAAAATGTAAGAGAAGCTTTAGGGATATTGAAATTTACTCCTAGAAAAGCAGCTTCATACTTGAAAAAAACTTTGGAATCTGCAATAAGCAATGCTGAAAATAACAGCAACCTAAATAAAGATGCTTTGATTGTTTCAGAGGTTTATATCGATGAAGGACCAACTTTAAAAAGATTCAAACCTAGAGCAAGAGGCAGCGCAGACAGAATATTAAAAAGAACAAGTCACATTACTGTGATTGTTACAGAGAAGGAGGCATAGCAGTGGGACAAAAGGTTCATCCAAAGTCAATACGTTTAGGTATTGTACAAGACTGGAATGCTAAATGGTATGGTAATAAAAAAGATTACCAAAATTTCTTTCTAGAAGATGTTAAAATCAGAGAATTTGTAAAGAAAAAGCTTTATCATGCTGGTATTTCCCATATTGACATCGAGCGTGTAGGTAATAGGATCACCTTGATTATTCATACAGGTAAGCCTGGTATAGTAATTGGTCGTGGTGGTTCAGAAATCGAAAACTTAAGATTAAGTTTAAAGAAAATCACTGATAAACAAGTGAATATTAAAGTAATAGAAGTTAAAAAACCAGAAATTGAAGCTCAGTTGGTAGCTGAAAATATTGCTTTACAGCTGGAAAAAAGGGTTTCTTTCAGAAAAGCTGTCAAACAAGCAGTACAAAAAGCTATGAAGCTTGGAGCTGGTGGAATTAAAGTTGCTGTTTCAGGCCGTTTAGGTGGAGCTGAAATTGCAAGAACAGAATGGTACAGCGAAGGCAAAGTGCCTCTACATACGTTAAGAGCAAACGTGGTTTATGCCACTGCTGAAGCTGATACTACCTATGGAAAAATAGGTGTAAAAACCTGGGTTTACTTAGGAGAAATTCTTCCTGCTAGAAAGATAAGAGAGAGCGAAGAAGTTAAGGAGGAGAAGTAGATTATGTTAATGCCTAAAAGGGTTAAATTCAGAAGACCACACCGTCCAAGAAAAATGGAAGGTAAATCAAAAGGTGGTACTCAGGTGACATATGGTGACTATGGCTTACAAGCAACATCTCCTGCTTGGGTGACTTCAAGACAAATTGAAGCAGCCCGTATTGCGATGACAAGATACATTAAGAGGGGTGGTAAAGTTTGGATCAAGATTTTTCCAGACAGACCAATTACTGAAAAACCAGCTGAAACAAGAATGGGTAAAGGTAAAGGTTCACCTGAATACTGGGTAGCTCCTGTAAAGCCAGGACGTGTTATGTTTGAAATGAACGGTGTATCTGAGGAGATAGCAAGAGAAGCTATGAGACTGGCATCTCATAAGTTGCCTTTAAAATCTAAGTTCGTTATAAAAGCGAAAGAAGTTGGTGGTGACGCGAATGAAAAATAAAGATATACGTAAGTTATCAAATGATGAATTGACATCTAAAATAAATGATCTGAAAAAAGAATTATTGAATTTAAGATTTCAAGCAGCTACAGCGCAATTGCCTAATCCAATGCGCATCAAAGAAGTTAAAAAAGAAATTGCCAGAGCAAAAACTGTTTTAACTGAAAATCAAGGTCAATAAAGGAGGAAATACTCTTGGAGAGAAATTCAAGCCGTAAGACAAGAATTGGTGTAGTTGTCAGTGATAAAATGGATAAAACTGTAGTAGTAAAAGTGGAAACCTTTAAAAAACATCCGATTTATCATAAACGTATCAGAGTTTCAACTAAATTTAAAGCTCATGATGAATTAAACCAATGCTTGGTTGGAGATAAAATTAAAATTATGGAAACACGTCCTCTTTCAAAAGACAAGCGTTTTCGCGTAGTGGAAATACTTGAAAAAGGTAAGAGAGTTTAGTGTATAAGGAGGTATAAAATGATCCAACAAGAAACAAGACTAAGAGTTGGAGATAATACAGGAGCGAAGGAGCTTTTATGCATTCGTGTCCTAGGAGGATCTAAAAGAAGAAGTGCTTCTGTCGGTGATATAATTGTTTGTTCTGTAAAACAAGCAACACCAGGAGGAGTTGTTAAAAAAGGAGATGTTGTTAAAGCTGTTGTAGTAAGGACAGTATATCCGATTCAACGTCCTGATGGTTCATTTATTAAATTTAATGAAAATGCTGCTGTTGTTATTAAAGATGATGGTACACCAAAAGGAACTCGTATCTTTGGACCTGTTGCTAGAGAACTAAGGGAAAAGAACTACATGAAAATCGTTTCTTTAGCCCCAGAAGTTCTTTAGAAGTATGGAGGTAGAATAATGGCATCTAATTTACATGTTAAAAAAGGAGATACTGTTGAAGTGATCTCTGGAAAAGATAAAAAAGCCAAAGGCAAAGTTTTAAAAAGTTTGCCAAAAGATGGCAAGGTGATAGTTGAGGGTGTTAACAAAATGAAAAAACACACCAAAGGAACTCAAAAGGATCCAAAGGGTGGAATTATAGAGAAAGAAGCTCCTATAGCTTCATCAAATGTCTTACTATATTGTCCTTCTTGCAAAAAAGGTGTTAGATATGGACAAAAAATAGAAGGAGACAAAAAAGTTCGTGTTTGTAAAAAATGCGGAAAAGAATTATAGAAAGGAGTACCCTGTTTTGGCTAGATTAAAAGATTTGTACAAAAAAGATATTGTGCCTGCTATGCAAGAACAATTTAGCTATAAAAATGTGAACATGGTTCCAAAAGTAGAAAAAGTTGTTATTAACGTAGGTGTTGGCGATGCAGTACAAAACTCTAAAGCATTAGAAAGCGTTATTAGCGAAATAGCTCAAATTTCAGGTCAAAAACCTATTATTACAAAGGCGAAAAAATCTATTTCAACCTACAAGTTGAGAGAAGGTATGCCTATTGGTGTAAAGGTGACATTAAGAGGCGAAAGAATGTATGAGTTTATGGATCGTCTTATTAACACTGCTTTACCAAGGGTTCGTGATTTTAAAGGAATTTCCAATAACGGATTTGATGGCAGAGGTAATTATACTTTAGGCATCAAAGAACAATTGATATTTCCTGAAATAGAATATGACAAAGTAGAAAAAATGAGAGGCATGAATATTTCTTTCATTACAACTGCAAAATCAGATGAAGAGGCAAAAGAGTTACTGGTTAAGTTTGGTACACCTTTTGCAAAAAAATAAAAGGAGATAAGTATGGCTAAATCATCATTAAAAGTAAGTCAAAAAAGAACTCCTAAGTTCCAAGTAAGAGCATATAATCGTTGTAAGATCTGTGGAAGACCACATGCTTATATGAGGAAATTCGGTATCTGCAGAGTATGCTTCAGAAAGCATGCAAGTCAAGGAGAATTGCCAGGAGTAAGAAAAGCTAGCTGGTAAGCTCAAACTTTGAAGGGAGGTTTTTAAATGGTAATGACAGATCCAATTGCGGATTTTTTAACAAGAGTGCGTAATGCGAATACTGCTATGAAAAAGTCAGTTGATATTCCTAATTCCAATATGAAAGTATCTTTAAGCCAAATATTAAAAGATGAAGGTTTCATAAAGGATTATGAAGTTATTGCTGAACAGGATAGCGTAAAAAAGAATATTCGTGTTTATTTAAAATATGATAATAAAACAAGAGTAATTTCTGGCTTAAAGAGAATTAGTAAACCTAGTCTTAGAGTGTATGTTGGGAAAGATGAGATTCCAAAGGTTCTAGGTGGCTTAGGTGTTGCAATTCTTTCTACATCAAAAGGAGTTATGACAGATAAGAAAGCAAGACGTGAAGGCATGGGCGGAGAAGTACTCTGCTATGTCTGGTAACGGAGGTAGAAGGTATGTCAAGAATAGGTAATGCCCCTGTTGTAGTTCCAGCAGGAGTAGAAGTTAAAATAGAAGGAAGCTATGTTAAAGTAAAAGGGCCTCATGGAGAGCTTGAATACGGCTTTAACGATAACATTAAAATAACTTTAGAAGATGGTGTTATAAAGGTAGAAAGACCTAATGATAACAAGGCAAACAGATCCTTGCATGGGACTACAAGAGCTTTGATTCAAAATATGGTTACTGGAGTAAGCAGTAAGTTTAAAAAAGAGTTGGAAATGGTCGGTGTCGGTTATAAATCAAGCTTAGCTGGCAAAAATCTGGTAATCAATGCTGGGTATTCACATCCAGTTGAAATGGAAATTCCAGAAGGCTTAAGCGTAGAAGTTCCACAACCAACAAAAATTATTGTTACCGGCATAGATAAGCAAGTTGTAGGTGCTTTTGCTTCTAATGTTCGTAAGGTTAGACCTCCAGAGCCATATAAAGGCAAAGGAATCAAATACATCGATGAACATATCAGAAGAAAAGTCGGTAAAACTGGCTCCAAATAGAAAAGAAAGGAGTAAGAGTTTTGATTAATCAAATTAACAGAAAAGAAATCCGTGCTAAAAAGCACAGAAGAATAAGAAATAAAATCAGTGGTACTAGTGAGCAACCAAGATTATGTGTTTTCAGAAGCTTAAAACATGTCCACGCTCAGATAATCGATGACCAGGCTGGACATACTTTAGCCGCTGCTTCATCTTTGGAAATCAAAGAAAGTGGTTCAAATAAGGATGCTGCAAGTCAGGTAGGAAAGCTTATTGCTGAGAAAGCGATCCAGGCTGGCATCAAAACAGTTGTTTTCGACAGAAGCGGATACATTTATCATGGACGTGTTCAGGCTTTAGCAGAAGGCGCAAGAGAAGGTGGATTAGAATTTTAACCTAGTAAGGAGGGAAAAAAGTGCACACTGAAGAAAAAAAACAAGAATTTACTGAAAGAGTAGTAAATATTAATAGAGTAGCTAAGGTAGTTAAAGGTGGACGTCGTTTTAGCTTTAGTGCTTTAGTAGTAGTCGGTGACGGCGAAGGCAGAGTTGGTGTAGGACATGGTAAAGCCCAGGAAGTACCAATAGCTATCAGAAAAGCCGTTGAAGATGCTAAAAAGAATATTATTCATGTGCCAATTGTCAATACAACAATTCCTCACGAGGTAATTGGTAAATTTGGCGCTGGAGCAGTTTGGATGAAGCCTGCAGCTAATGGTACTGGTGTTATCGCTGGTGGACCTGCACGTGCTGTCCTAGAATTAGCTGGCATAAAAAATATTTTAACAAAATCACAAGGTTCATCAAACAAAAACAACATGGTTTATGCGACAATAGCTGGATTAGCTTCTTTAAAAAGAGTGGCTGAGGTAGCAAGACTTCGTGGTAAAACTATTGATGAACTGTGGAAATAGGAGGGGTGAACATGAAAGAAGTGAAAATTACTTTAGTAAAAAGCGTTATTGGTCATCCCCAAAGACAAAAAGATACTGTTAAATCTTTAGGATTAAATAAGATTGGCAGTTCAGTTATACAAAACAAGACACCAGATATAGAAGGCAAAGTAAGAAAAGTCGCTCATCTGGTGACTGTGGAAGAATTATAGGAGGTTTTAAAATGGAACTTCATGCATTACAACCAGGAGCAGGTTCTAAGAAAGTTTCTAAACGTGTAGGTAGAGGAATTGGCTCTGGTATTGGTGGACGTTCTGGTAGAGGACAAGATGGTCAGAAATCAAGATCAGGCTACAGTAGAAGAGTTGGTTTTGAAGGTGGTCAAATGCCTTTGATCAGAAGAGTACCAAAAAGAGGATTTACAAATATTTTTGCTAAAAAATATGCTATTGTCAACTTAGATGCACTAAATGTATTCGAAGCTGGTTCAGTTGTTGGACCTGAGGATATTTTAGGTAAAAGAATAGTTAATAAAACATTAAGTGGAATAAAAATTCTAGGCAACGGAGAGCTTAATAAAGCCCTAACTGTAAAATGTTCTATAGTTAGTAAATCAGCTAAAGATAAAATTGAAGCTGCCGGAGGAAAAGTTGAGGTAGTATAGTATGTTAGAGACTGTAAAAAATGCTCTTAAGGTTAAGGAAATTAGAAAAAAAATAATTTTCACTTTACTTATACTTTTGTTAGTACGTTTTGGTTCATTCATACCAGTGCCAGGAGTAAATCCTGAAATATTAAGCTCAGTATTTGCCACTAATGGCATATTGAATATCATGGATACCTTTTCTGGGGGATCATTAAGCAGATTTACAATATTTGCTTTATCGATCACACCATATATCAATGCTTCGATCATTATGACACTATTGACAGCAGTTTTTGACAGATTAAAGCAGATTTCCAAAGATGACCATAAAAAAGTTACTCAATGGACAAGATACATGACTGTTATTTTAGCTTTGGTGCAAGGAATAGGTATAACTATCTTTATTAGAACTAATGGAGCCTTTATCACAGATTCAATGTTTACCTGGTTGGTTAGTGTTACAACATTAACGGCTGGTACTATGTTGTTGATGTGGTTAGGAGAGCAAATCAATGAAAAGGGCTTAGGTAATGGAATTTCTTTGATCATCTTTATTGGTATCATAGCTAAAGTTCCTAGTACTATAGGTGCCATGATCAATAGTTTCTTAGGAAAAGGCAGCATTTTCTATAAAGATGCAAATTTTTATATTTCATTGTTATTACCTATTACTTTGCTGGTAGCTGTAGTCGGTATAGTTATAGTTACTCAGGCAGAGCGCAAAGTTCCTATTCATTATGCTAAAAAAGTAGTAGGTAGAAAAATATACGGAGGACAAAGCAGCTTTATTCCTATGAAGCTGAACCAAGCAGGAGTAATACCGATTATCTTTGCTTCTTCTATATTGATTTTGCCGGCAACAATTGTCTCAATATTCTTTAGTAATACTGCTTTTGCAGCAGGATTTACTAAATGGTTTGGTGTAAATACTCCGCTTTATATTATATTTTATGTTTTATTTATTTTTGCATTTACCTTCTTCTATTCAATAATATCCTTTAATACAACGGATGTTGCTGATAATCTAAAGAAGAATGGAGGCTTTATTCCTGGTATCAGACCAGGTAAACCTACTGCAGAAGCCTTTAGTAAGATACTAAGCAGAATTACTTTGTTCGGTGCCTTCTTCCTGGCTGTAGTAGCTATCATTCCTAATATTTTAGGAGGAGCCTTGGGAGGTGCACAGTTACAATTTGGAGGAACTAGCTTATTGATCGCTGTAGGTGTTGCATTAGATACTATGAAACAAATGGAGTCACAGCTTTTAATGAGACATTATCAAGGATTCTTAAAATAATGTTCATAGTAATTATGGGTCCTCCTGGTTCAGGTAAAGGAACTCAGGCAAAAATCTTGTCAGAGACCTATAATATACCCCATATATCTTCAGGTGATATTTTCAGACAGGCAATGACCTTAAATGATGAAATGTCAATTGAATTAAAGAAAGCAATAAATCAAGGACATCTAGTTTCTGATGAATTAACTAATAAGATCATAGCTAGAAGGTTATCTCAGAAAGATTGTCAGTCAGGCTTTGTTTTAGATGGATATCCAAGAACTGTAAGTCAGGCGAAAGCCCTGGATACAATGTTAAAGGATAATAATCAGAAGATAGATAGAGTAGTTAACCTTTATGTAGACTACAGGGTTATTATGGAAAGGTTGAAGAAAAGATTGTTTTGTAAAAGCTGTGGAAGTAGCTATAATTCTGTTACTAATCCTCCAAAGAGTAGTGGAATATGTGATCAATGCGGTTCTGAGCTATATACAAGAACAGATGATAATAGCAATACAGTTGAAGAAAGAATAGAAGTTTATGATAAAGTAACTAAGCCAGTATTGGAGTTTTATTCAAAAAAAGGCTTATTATGCACAATACAGGGCAATGTCCCTGTTGAAGTAGCCACAAAAAGTATTGTAGACTGTTTAGAGGAGAAATCGTTTTGATTACTATTAAAAATGAAGATAGTATTAACAAGATGAAGAAAGCAGGATACATTGTCGCCAAGGTTCTGGTAAGTTTAAAAGAAATGATAGAACCTGGTATTTCATTGAAAGAACTAGATTCTTTTGCTGAAAAAATGATACGTCAGATGGGAGCTGTACCAAGCTTTAAGGGTTATGGAGGCTTCCCAGGTAGTATTTGTGCTTCAGTAAATGAAGAGGTTATCCATGGCATTCCTGGTAAGAGAAGGCTTAAAGAAGGTGAAATTATCAGCATTGACGCTGGTGCCTTCATAGATGGCTTTCATGGTGATTCTGCTTTTACCGCGGCGGTCGGAAAAATTTCGGAGGATAAGCAAAGGTTGATCGATATAACTGAAGCTAGTTTTTACGAAGGTTTGAAGATGGCGAAGGCAGGCAATCATTTAGGAGATATTTCTCATAGCATAGAAAAAAAGGTTTTAGCAGCCGGATTTTCTGTGGTCAAGGAGTTTGTAGGACACGGCATAGGCAGAGAGCTTCATGAGGATCCGGCGGTGCCAAACTATGGACCTCCAGGTAGGGGAGTAAAGCTTCAATCAGGAATGACATTAGCTATAGAACCTATGGTCAACATGGGTACAGAGTCCATTTTGATTTTAGATGATGGATGGACTGTGGTAACAAAGGATAAACAACCTTCTGCTCATTATGAGCATACAATTCTGATAACAGATGAAGAGCCTGTTATTTTAACAAAGGGTGATTGGTTTGATTAGTCCAGGAATGATAGTTTATAGTGTAAAAGGCAGAGATATGGACCACTATTATGTGGTTGTGGAAAATGTAGGGGAAGGTTTTGTACTTGTTGTAGATGGTGTGTATAGAAAATTAGCCAATCCTAAGAAAAAAAATGTTAAACATATCGAAATGAGTGGTATAATGATAGATATGTTGAAAAAAAAGATACAACAAGGTAAAATTCTTCAGGATAGTGAAATTGCCCGTCATATCAGGGAATTTCAAGAAATGAAGATAAAGGAGATGATTGAGTGTCCAAACAAGATATGATTGAAGTTGAAGGTGTGATTATCGATGCCTTGCCTAATGCAATGTTTAAGGTAGAGCTTGATAATGGTCATCAGGTCTTAGCCCATATTTCAGGAAAGATCAGAGTAAACTTTATTAGAATATTACCTGGAGACAGGGTTAAATTGGAACTGTCTCCTTATGACTTGACCAAAGGTCGAATCACATATAGATACAGATAAGAAAAGGAGGGTTTATATATGAAAGTCAGAGCATCAGTTAAGCCCATTTGCGAAAAATGCAAGGTGATTAAAAGAAAAGGCAAAGTAATGGTAATTTGCGAAAATCCTAAGCATAAGCAAGTACAAGGTTAAAAATTAAATGGAGGTGTAAAAATGGCACGTATTTCAGGTGTTGATATACCTAAAGATAAACGAGTTGAAGTTTCTTTAACTTATGTTTATGGTATAGGACGTGTTACTGCTAACAAAATCTTAGCTGCTACTGGTATTAATCCAGATACAAGAGTTAAAGAATTGTCAGAAGAAGAAGTTAATAAGTTGCGTGATGAGATTTCAAAGAACTATAATGTTGAAGGAGATTTAAGAAGAGAAGTATCTCTTAATATCAAACGTTTGATGGAAATCAATTCTTATAGAGGTATTCGTCATAGAAGAGGATTACCTGTTCGCGGACAGAATACAAAAAATAATGCAAGAACAAGAAAAGGCCCTAACAGAGGGGCTGTTGCTAAGAAAAAATAAGGAGGTAATGTCTAATGGCAGGAAAAACTAAGGCACGTACCAAAAAAAGAGATAAAAGAAAAGTTGATTATGGTGTAGCTCATATTCAGTCTACATTCAACAACACTATTGTTACAATTACTGATAAAGAAGGTAATACTATTTCTTGGTCAAGTGCTGGTGCTCTAGGCTTTAAAGGTTCAAAAAAGAGCACTCCATATGCTGCTCAGATGGCAGCCGAGAAAGCAGCTGAAGCGGCTTTAGAGCATGGTTTGAAGGAAGTAGACTGTTATGTTAAGGGACCAGGATCAGGTAGAGAAACTGCAATTCGTGCCTTACAGGTAGCGGGTATTGAAGTAGCTTTAATTAAAGACGTTACTCCAATTCCTCATAATGGTTGCAGACCACCAAAACGTAGAAGAGTTTAAGAGGAGGAAATTAAGAAATGGCAAGATATAAAGGTCCTGCTTGTCGTCTTTGTCGTAGAGAAGGCACTAAGCTTTATTTAAAGTCAGACCGTTGTTACTCACCAAAGTGCGCACTTGAAAGAAGAGCATATGCACCAGGACAACATGGACAAAGCAGAAAAAAAATTTCTGAATATGGCTTACAGTTGAGAGCCAAACAATCAGTAAGAAGAATTTATGGTGTTTTAGAAAGACCATTTAGAAACTATTTTAAAGAAGCAGATCGTCAAAAAGGTATTACAGGTGAAAACCTACTTATTCTTTTAGAAAGAAGATTAGATAATGTTGTTTACAGAATGGGATTTGCTACAACAAGAAATGAAGCAAGACAATTAGTTCGTCATGGTCATTTTCATGTAAATGGTCATAAGATGAATGTACCTTCATACTTAGTGCAGGTTGGAGATGAAATTGTTGTTAGAGAAAAAAGCAAAAGTAGTCCAAAATTCAAGGAGCTAAAAGAAACTTCAGTTCCTGAATGGTTAAGTTCAAACTTGAAAGAGCTTTCTGGCAAGGTTGAATCTTATCCAGCAAGAGACAATGTTACTATTCCTGTAGATGAACAATTGATAGTTGAGTTATATTCTAGATAATTCTTAAAAGAATAGGAGAATCATTATGTTAGAAATAGAAAAACCTCAAATTTCTGTTATAGAAACAGATGATAAAGGAACTTATAGCAAGATTGCTATAGAGCCATTAGAAAGAGGCTTTGGAATTACTTTAGGTAATGCTTTAAGAAGAACCTTGTTATCATCACTGCCTGGCATGGCTGTTACCAGCATAAGCATAGAGGGTGTTCAACATGAGTTTGCTGTTATTCCTGGAGTTCTGGAGGATACTACAGATTTAATACTGGCTATCAAGTCATTAAGAATTAAATCAAAATCCAAAGAAAACAAAGTTTTAAGAATTGAAAAAGAGGGAGAGGGAATTATCACTGCTGGAGATATTATCCATGATAGTGATGTGGAAATCCTCAATCCTGATTTACATATAGCCAACCTAAGTAAAAATGGTAGATTATTTATGGAAATAAATGCTACTTTAGGCAGAGGATATAAAAGCGCAGAAACTAATAAATATGAGAATATGGCAATTGGAGAAATTCCAGTTGATTCCTTATTTTCTCCTGTAATTAAAGTCAATTACGAAGTTAAAGATAAAAGAGTTGGTAAAGCAGCAGATCATGATTACCTGATGATGGAAGTCTGGACCAATGGTAGCCTGACACCAGAAGAAGCAATCAGTGGAGCAGCAAGACTAGTTTATAATCACTTTGGCTTGTTTATCGGTCTAAGCGACAGCGAAATAGCTGGTGTTCCTTTAGTGGAAAAAGAAGATGATAAAATTGATCAGCTTTTAGAAAAATCACTAGAAGAACTAGATTTATCTGTCAGACCATATAATTGCTTAAAAAGAGCAGGTATCAATACTGTTGGTGACCTGATCAGCAAAACAGAGGTAGAGGTAATGCGTGTAAGAAACCTAGGAAAGAAATCTCTTGATGAGATTCACGACAAGGTGGCAGAATTACAGCTTAAATTTAAGAATGAAGATGAAGATTAAAAAAGGAGGAGAATAATGGGTTATCGTAGACTTGGAGTTCGTTCCAGCCATAGAAAAGCGATGCTAAGAAATATGACTACTTCATTGCTGGCAAGTGGAAAGATTGAAACTACTGAAACAAGAGCAACAGAAGTAAAGCGTATCGCTGAGAAGATGATTACTCTAGGCAAAAGAGGAAAATCTGACCTCCATGCAGTTAGACAAGCTATGGGATATTTGACCAGTGAAGATGTTGTAATCAAAAAAGTATTTGGTGAATATGCTGAAAGATATGCTAACAGACAAGGTGGATATACAAGAATAATCAAAACTGGTTACCGCCGTGGTGATGCTTCACCAATGGCGATCATTGAATTAGTTGAATAATTTTCTTATAAGAATAAAAAAGCTCATTAGTGATAATGAGCTTTTTTATTGGGATTATTGTCAATCTTTATGAAGCTTAATTGTCAAAAAACCAAACTCAATATATAATTAAGGCAGGAGTATAATGTATTATACCAAAATAATTTGCTGAAAATAAAACCTAAGAGTAAATTATTTACTCTAGAATAATAAGAACTGAGTGTGGAGGATGACAATGCAAGACAATATATATATAAAATATATGCTGATAATAGTAGCCTATATCCTGCTGCTTTTTCTGCTGCTAAAAATACTTGGTGTAAATAAGAGAAAAAGACTTATCAGTTTGATCAAGCCTCAGGGTTATTATGGTAAATTTAAAAATAAAGAATATCTGATTGAGTTTAATAGTAAAATAATTGTCAAACTATATCATGAAGGAAAAAAAT
>JAKEGG010000020.1 GCA_022615965.1 Fusobacteriota bacterium | reverse complement strand
CATAAAAACCAGAGAAGCTGCATATAAAGATAAAAGCATCAGGGAAATCAATAAAGAGATTTCCGATCTTTGCGATATAATATATTTCTCAGCCAGAAAATCAGGACATGCCAGAGGTGGAGGCATCATAACCAACAGCAAAGAAGCATATATGAAAATGCGTGAATTGATTGGTGGTCTGAAATTCGTCGAAGAACCTAAGATCCTTAGATTTTTCTTTGGTAAGTTACTTCCAACTGACAACTGGCAAAATATGCTAATGGCAAAGTATCAGGCAGATTTTGGTGACAGCTTATAATTAAATCTCAATTCATAAAAAATCAAAAGAAGGACAGAAGCAAAAGCTTCTGTCCTTCTTATTTGTATGCATTAATAAAATTTTCTAAATTTTACTACCGAAGTAGCTGTTTCCAGTTTCTACTCAACTTAACCTACGACTTTAGTTTGGGCATTTCAAAATTATTCAACAAAAATATTTTTTTCATTTTACCCTTACTTGATCTTAAGCATTGTTATTATCAATTTCAAATAGTACATAGTACATAAACAGATAGTTATTTCTCATTGCGGTTCCTCCAATCATAGATCCAAAGATCTTTTTAATCAGCTGCTAATCAGATCGCTAAACCTGGCAGCCTTGCACATTAAATACCCACCAACAATTCGAAGGTCACAAGTTCCATACAATGCAATTATATCATAAACATAAACTATTATCAAACATCTGCGATTTCTATAACTACCTTATCTATATTTTTTGCTGATTCCTATTAAACCAAAGCCTGCTGGAACCTGTTGTTTTATCGATCAAATGCAAGTTAGAGTCTGTAATTGAGATACCATATAAATCGCCTTTGGCGTTACAAGCTATACCAATCATCAAAACATTTGTCGGACCAACAAGAGTTGCTGCTCCAGTGTTCAGATCTATCGTATAAAGATTTGTATCGCTAGTAACATATGCTGTTTTCGTAGTTACATCATATGTAAACCCTGTAAAATTACCTACACCCTGTGTCATCTATTTTATCATAACTGCCATCAGTATGATCGACCTGATATAAAGCTCCTGGAGAATAACTAACCATATAAAGCTGGTCATCAACAAAATCCCCTCCAGCCATAGGCCTGCTTTGGAGCAGCCATGATCCCTGAAGATAGGCCAAATAATAAGCTTAATAGAATCAACAAAGTACTCAATAATCTAATCGTATTTTTTCTCATCATTTCCTCCTTTTTTCAATAACATGATTATGTCAAATAAAAAAGTCAAAACAATTATTTTAACACTGATTTTAATGTTAAAATAATAAGATGGATACAAACACACAACACGCTATTGGGGGAGCATATCAGCACTTTTGCAGATCCATCTCATCAATAAATATATTCGCCATAATATATTTATGATATTCATAATAATATAACTATTGGTTATTGTCAAGATATTATACATCCTTTGGTTATAATATCTTGTTATTAAATATCTTAAAGTTATACGATTAGAATACATTACAATCAAAGAGGATATATATGAAAAATAAACTTGGAATAAGAATAAAAGAGCTTAGACATAAAAGCAAGCTATCTCAAAAGAATCTTGGTCTATTACTTAACGTATCTCAGGTAGCTGTCTATAAATGGGAGAAACAACAAACAGAACCTGATTCCATGACCATCAATCAGCTTGCTAAAATTTTTGGAGTTTCGATAGACTATCTTATTGGCAATACCCATGACCCTACTCCAAGGAATCAGCTGATTCATAAAGATTCAATCAAAACTGAAAATTATGTTACTATACCTATCATAGAAACTAAAGATATCTTCCCTACTATTATCCACGAGAACAATACAATTGAATACAAAGAGGCCAACATAGTAGATGTGAAAGATTACCAAACTAGCACCTTGTTTTATGTACAAGCACAAGACAATCTGATGTTGGAAGCTGGAATACCAAAGGATGCATATATTTTATTTAATTTGCAGCAACAACTAAAAAATAACGATATAGGAATTTTCAAAATAAACAATTCTGAACATCTGATTATCAGAAAATATCTAAATCAAGAGGATTTTATTATTTTAAAAAGTGCCAATCCTACTATTAATGAACCTGACTTGATCTATAAAAGCAACGAAGCCAATCATAAGTTTTCCATAGTTGGTAAAGCAGTTAAAGTGGAATATAAGTTCAAATAATACAAAACAAACACCTTGTTAATCCAAGGTGTTTGTTTCAAATATATAAAAACTATATGAATAAAGTTGTTCCAACATTTTCATTAGCTGAGATATAGGCACCTACTCCAGCATACTCAATCCCTTCTATCAGTTCTTCTTTTTTGATGCCCATCAACTCCATACTCATGGTACAAGCTATAAAATCAACCCCTAATTCCATTGATTTTTTAATCATCAACTCTATATCATCTACATTTTTACTTTTCATGATATACTTGATCATCTTAGGACCAACCCCAAGCATATTCATGGAAGAAAGTGGCAGTTTTCTCGCCCCCTTAGGCATCATTTTGCCAAACATAAATTCTATAAAATTCTTTTTCGTTTTAACTTTACCACTTTTTCTTAATGCATTTAGTCCCCAGAAGGTAAAGAATATTGTTACCTTCTTCCCACTGGCCACTGCGCCCTGAGCAATTATCATAGCTGCAATAGCCTTATCTAGTTCTCCACTAAATACAACAATGGTAGCATTTTCCTGACTTTGGCTCAAACCTTCATCTAATGGCTTAACACCTTTTTTAATTGTTACCTTATAACCGTTATCAACTTCCTCTATGCTTATTAATTTATGATAATTTGTTCTGCACCATTCTGCGACATCCTTGGTAAAACCATAATCTGTAGCTGATATTTCAATAACAGTTCCAACTTCAGCGCTTTGTACCGCTTTGTAGGTAGCCATTAAAGGACCTGGGCATTGTAAGCCTTTGGCATTGACTTTTATTATATCAAGTATGTTTTCACCCATATCACCAGGAGATTTGATTTTAGGTGCTGGTATCTGTTGATCTACATCTAATTCATCTCCTTTGAAAGGAACATTCCTTTCAGGAATATATTTAAAGTTTCTATAAGATAAGTAGCCTCCTGAAAGATTGTATAACTTTTTAAAACCATAACCCTTTAAAATCATGATAGCTATATGTGCTCTTAAACCAACCTGACAAGTTACATAAATATTTTGATCCCGGTACTGTTCCAACTCGCCTATTCTATCTCTTAACTCATCTAAAGGAATATTGTAGGCTCCTTTGATTTTACCAAGAGAAACCTCCACAGAGGTTCTGACATCTAACATCAGACCTCCTTTTACCAAGGCTTGATCTATTTCCTTGACATCAACCATCTTAAAGTCCCCAGCCATTAAGTTTTCTGCTATATAGCCTAAAATATTTACAGGGTCTTTAGCAGATGAATATGGCGGTGCATAACAAAGCTCCAAGCCGGATAAATCTGTCATTCTTCCATTTAAAGCTATAACTGTATTTATAACATCGATTCTTTTTTCTGCTCCATCTTTACCTATGCACTGAGCTCCTAAAATCCTCTGATCCAAAGGAGAATAAAGGATTTTTAAATTCATAGGTTCAGAGCCTGGGTAATATGAGGCATGGTTATATCTATGGGCACTGATACTTGCATATTGGACACCTTTGCTTTTTAATAGCTCTTCTGTATTTCCAGTTGTTGCAACTGTTAAATCAAAAACCTTTAAAACACTAGCTCCTAAAGTTCCTTCGTATTCTATTGCCTTCCCATTGATATAATCTGCTAAGAGTCTGGCTTGTCTGTTAGCAGGCCAGGCTAAGGGAATAGCAGTCATACTACCATCAATTCTATCTTTTACCTGAATAACATCGCCAATAGCAAAAATATCCTCATAAGTTTCACCAGTTTTTTTGTTGATAGTTTGGAAATTATTATTGGTTACAATATGCCCATGTGCTCCTAGTTCAATTCCAGCTGAAGCAGCCAGATTATTTTCTGGAGCAACACCTATTCCTAAAATAACCAGGTCAGTGTCAATTACTTCCCCATTGGTCAAGACACCCTTATAGCCTTTTTCCTTTAGTGCAATTACTCTTTCATTCACTAATAAGTCTACACCCTTGTCATTTAGTTTTTTATGAATAACCTGAGCCATTTCATAATCCAAGATCCTTAAAACCTGATTCATTTTTTCAACTAAGGTAACTTTGATACCCTTTTCCACCAGGTTTTCAGCAATTTCAATACCAATAAAGCCACCTCCTACAACAATAGCTTTTTTTGGATTGTTTTCAAGTATATATTTTTTCATTTTATCAGCATCTGAAATGGTTCTTAAGGAAAATAAACAGTCACTGTTTTCTATCCCTTCAATTTCAGGAATTATTGAATTGGCACCAGTTGAGATTATCAGTTTATCATAGCTTTCATAATAGGTCTGTTCTTTTTTCTTATCAAAAACAGTAACTGTTTTTTCTTCACTGTTGATGCCAACTACTTCGCTAAAATTACGAATATCCAACCTATACCTAAGCGACATGTTTTCAATGGTTTGTACTAAAAGATTATCTCTGTCTTCAATTATTCCTCCTATGTAATAGGGAAGTCCACAGTTGGCATAGGAAATATATTCATCTCTTTCCAGAATTATTATTTCATCTTTTTCATTCACTCTTCTTAATCTGGCAGCTACAGTAGCTCCACCTGCAACCCCTCCAATTATTACAATTTTAGCCATAATGTTCTCCTTTTTTATGTTTTATTCTTCTGTTTTTAATTGTAACAAAATAAAGTAGTATTTAAAATATATGTTTACATTTTTATAATCAAGTTTACTTTAAATCATCTAGCTAAAATGCTATTATTAACAAGTGAGTATATGAGTATTTTAAATATTAATATTCCAAAAGAAACGAGGTAAATATAATAATGTCTAAATTAAAAATAACAGAAACTATTTTAAGGGATGCTCATCAGTCTCTTATTGCAACCAGAATGTCGACCGATGAAATGGAGCCTATTCTGGAAACTTTGGACCAGGCAGGTTATCACGCACTGGAAATGTGGGGCGGAGCTACCTTTGATACCAGTTTAAGATTTTTGAATGAGGACCCCTGGGAAAGACTTAGACTAATTAAAAGCAAGGTAAAAAATACTAAATTACAGATGCTTTTAAGAGGTCAAAATCTTTTAGGCTATAAAAACTATTCTGATGATGTTGTTGATGAATTTGTCAGACTCTCAATAAAAAACGGAATTGATATAATCAGGATCTTTGATGCCTTAAATGACACCAGAAATATGGAAACCTCAATCAAGGCTTGTAAAAAATATGGTGGACATCCTCAGGGCTGCATCGCCTATACCAGAAGCCCTGTCCATACCAACGAGCTTTTTGTTAAGCTAGCAGTTGAAATAGAAGCCATGGGAGCAGAGTCTATTTGTATCAAGGACATGGCAGGTCTACTTGACCCCTACAACGCCTATAACCTGGTCAAAGATATAAAAAATGCAATCAAAATACCTTTAGAGCTTCATACCCACGCCACCAGCGGCTTAGGTTCAACCACCTATCTTAAAGCTGTAGAGGCAGGAGTAGATATCATCGATACTGCTCTATCTCCCTTTGGAGAAGGTACCTCTCAACCATCAACTGAGCCTTTGGTAGCCACATTTCAAGGCACAGAATATGATACAGGTATAAGCCTGGAGGTCTTAAACAAGGCAGCCAATTACTTCAGACCTTTAAGAGATAAAGCTCTGGAATCAGGCTTGCTGGATCCAAAAGTACTCGGAGTGGATATCAACGCTTTACTTTATCAGGTACCTGGGGGAATGCTTTCAAATCTTGTATCCCAGCTAAAAGTACAAAACGCTATCGATAAATATGAAGATGTTTTAAATGAAATACCAAAGGTCAGAGAGGATTTTGGCTACCCTCCGCTTGTAACTCCAAGCTCTCAGATCATTGGCATCCAAGCTGTACTCAATGTTCTCCTTGGAGAAAGATACAAAATGGTGCCGAAAGAAGCTAAGGATCTGGCTCGGGGCATGTATGGCAGACCAGCTGTTCCTATCAAGGAAGAAATCCTGAAAAAACTGATAGGTGATGATGAGCCGATTTCTGTCAGACCAGCAGATTTACTTGAACCAGAACTTAAGAAAGCTAAAATGGAAATAGCAACTTACATGAAAAAAGATGAAGATCTCTTAACCTATGTGCTATTCCCACAACAGGCACTCGAATATTTTAAAAAAAGAAAAGAAAGAGAAAAAAATCCAGAAAATCAGATTTGAATTTTAAAAACAGAAGCAATTTGCTTCTGTTTTTTTTGACAATAATCTGCCTTTTTGTTACAATTCATATATAACGAAATATCGTTCGTGTAGAGGTGTATTATGGATATAGAAATGAAATTAAAAATCCTGGCAGCTGCAGCAAAATACGATGTATCCTGTTCTTCTAGTGGCAGCAACCGCACCAACAGTCATGATGGGATCGGCAATGCCTCAACAGCTGGGATCTGTCACAGTTTTACTACTGATGGCAGATGTATTTCCTTGCTTAAAATTCTTCTCAGCAACATTTGCATCTATGATTGCTCCTATTGTCTTAATCGTAGATCCAATGACATCCCCCGTGCTTTTTTCACTCCAGAGGAAATCGCTGATATTTCTATCAGCTTTTATAAAAGAAACTATATAGAAGGCCTTTTTCTTAGCTCCGCTATAGTTAAAAACTCCAACTACACTATGGAACTTTTACTACAAACAGTAAAACTCCTAAGAAACCAGTATGATTTTAATGGCTATATTCATTTAAAAGGCATACCAGGATCAGATGAAAAACTGATCGAGGAAGCAGCTGGACTTGTGGATAGAATCAGCTTTAACATCGAATTACCTTCTGAAAAAAGCCTGAAACTTCTGGCTCCTGATAAAGATTCAAATTCAATATTAACACCTATGTCCTTTCTCGATGAACAAAGCACCATAAAAAAAGCTGAAAGGAAAACTTCTAAGAATAAGGGTTTTTTTATACCTGGTGGACAAAGCACTCAGATGATCATAGGAGCCAGCCAGGATACGGATTACCAAATAATCAACCTTTCAGAAAAACTTTATGAAAACCTGCATCTAAAAAGAGTCTATTACTCTGCTTACGTACCAGTAAATATCGACAGGAATCTTCCTGTTATCTTTAAACCTCCACTAATCAGAGAAAATCGCCTTTATCAGGCGGACTGGCTGCTACGATTTTATGGTTTTAAGGCCAAGGAACTATTAAACGAGAATACACCTAATTTTGATTTGAACTTTGATCCTAAGACCAACTGGGCACTTAATAATCTGGATTATTTTCCAATAGAGATCAACCAGGCCTCCTTAAAAGCACTATTAAGAATACCTGGACTAGGTTTAAGGTCAGCATACAGAATTATTGAGGCCAGGAAGGTACATCGTCTGGAATTTGAGGATTTAAAAAAAATAGGTATTGTTTTAAAAAGAGCCATCTACTTTTTAACTTGTAATGGCAAATATTTTAGTGAAATCAAGCTGGAAGAAAAATCTATCAGAAGAAAACTTAATCCCGGAATCGATTTAAACGATTTTGACAATCCTAAAGAAGAACAGTTAACAATATTCCAAGAGAAGTGTCTGCCCACCGAGGAATTCTTACCTGGTCTTACAGGAGAACTATGATGAAAATCTATCTTTATGACTCAACATTCAACGGTTTATTAAGTGCAATTCATGTTGCTTTTTATTCAAAAGAACCTGAACTGGAAATTATCAGAGAAGATGATTATTTACAAACAACTATACAGGAAATTTTATATATTCCCACCAACCAGGAAAAGTCAGATAAAGTAGCCCAGGCAATAAAAGAAAAAATTTCTCTAACTGCTTTTAACAATATTTATTATGCTTACCTATCAGAGTATATCGATGCTGGAACCAAGATACTGGCCTATTTACGCTTAGGTTTTAAGAAAGGTAGTGAAATTGACTGTTATAGCTTTCTTGATGAGGTTAAATCTATACATGGATACCGCAGCAAAGTACTTCTGGAAAAACATAGAATGCTAGGCTTCGTTCGTTTTCAAAAGTACCCAGACTACTTTCTCAGCATAATAGAACCTGATCATAATATTCTCCATTTGATCATGCCTCATTTTGTTGCCAGGCTGCCCAAGGAAAAATTTATTATCCTTGATAAAAAAAGACAGCTTGCTGGTTTTTACAACGGTGATCATTGGAAGCTAATGCCTCTTACTATCAACACAGACAGCCAAGCTGAGGATAGATACACCCTGCTTTGGCAAGATTATTTTACGACCATTGCTATAAAAGAGCGTTTAAATACCAAGCTTCAAAAAAAATTTATGCCTGCAAGGTATTGGAAATATCTAACCGAATACAAAACCAAATCATAACTCAATTGTTTATATGTTTAACTCCTTGAAATATATTTCCTTATAGACAAGTTGTTCATTTTCCCTTAGGCTCTCGAACACAGAAATTCCTTTTATTTCCAGTACCAACTCCGGACAATTATACTCCCTAAGCTTCCTGATTATTTCCTGATTAACTGGAACATTCCTAGCCATTGTAATATGAGGCTTAAAGCTGGCCTTTAATCTGTTCTGATCAATTATGCCTAAGGCATATAATTCTCTGACCAGCTTTCTATGGGCTTTTGATAAGTGCTGGCTTTGCTCTAAATCAAAATAGACGATTCCTTTATTCCCCTTGGGAAAAACACCAAGCTGTTTGCCCTTGATGCTAAAGCAGGTGGTTTTGCTCGCCAAGCTATCGATTATATTCTCTATACACCCAATTTTATCTTGACTATATTCTCCAATAAAACATAAAGTTAAGTGGAAATTTTCTGTTCTGGTAAAACTCCCTCTTTCTGTTATCTTTCTTATATCATTCTGGATCCCACGCAACTTTGTTCTTAACCCAGCTTCTGTTTTTATCCCAATGAATATTCTCATTTTCCACCCTGATCAATATAATAATAAATTAAAAACACACCAATAATATTGATGATCAGAGCAAGAGGCAAAAGTATTTTAAATTTTAGTTTTTTTGTTTTATGCCTGAAAATTATGGAACCTGAAATACTTCCTGCTGCTCCAAAGACAAAGGCAGATAATAAAAGAGTGCTTTCCTTCACCCTCCAGGTGTGTTTCATTCCTTTTAGCTTATCCAACCCATATAAGAAAAAGGTTATAATGTTCCATATTACATATATAGATATTATTATGATCATTGATTTATTTCCCATGACATTCTCCTTTATCAAATATTAATAATTATTATTTATAAGTATAAAAATTTAGTGAGACTTCAACTTAAAAAATGACTTGCCCTTCACTTTTTACACAAGAATACTGCAAATCACAGTATTTTATTTATATAGACCTCTGGATTTTCACCAATAAAGTAGGTTGTATTCTTTCGTGATCTCCTATAATATATTAAATAAGTATAACATTTAGGAGATAAACATGAGAGAAAAAGCTTATTCCTTATTATTGGAATATAATCAAAGTCCTTCATTGATCAAACATGCATTAGCAGTTGAAGGAGTAATGAAGTACTTTGCCCAGGAGAACAATGAAAATAAAGAATACTGGGGCATAGTAGGACTCCTTCATGACATCGATTATGAAATGTATCCTGATCAGCATTGTCAAAAATGCAAAGAAATATTAGCCAATGCAGGTTATAATGAAGATTTTATTAATTCTGTAGTTAGTCATGGTTACGGTCTGGTTTCTGATTTGAAACCAAAGCATTACATGGAAAAAGTACTGTTTGCCACCGATGAACTTACTGGTCTGATCACTGCTGCTGCCTTAATGCGTCCCTCAAAATCTGTAATGGATATTGAAGTAAAAAGCGTTAAGAAAAAATTCAAAGATAAAGCTTTTGCCGCCAGTATCGATAGGGATATCATCCTGCAGGGCTGTGAGATGCTTGATCTGAGCTTAGATGAGCTAATAGAAAAAACCATTTTAGGAATGAGAACCATCAACAAGGAAATAGGATTATAAAAAGCACCTGAAAAGTTGCATTTTTACTTGTTTATTACTCTACATCAATGGAGCTAAAAGTCTGATCACAGCATTTCTGGCATATGCTCTTCTGAAAGTATTATACTCAATTTCTTGACATTTCTCTAAGGTAGTTAAAAAGTCTTCCTTCAAATCCATGACCCCTTGGGTTTTATACATCAAAGTGCCACATTCAAAGTGTAGATAAAGACTTCTGAAGTCCATGTTGATAGTTCCTACCAGCCCTATTTCATCATCACTGACATAGCTTTTAGCATGACAAAAACCAGGAGTATACTCATATATTTTTACTCCACTTTCAATCAGCAGTGGGTAATATGACCTTGTAGTGTTATGAGCTATCTTCTTGTCTCCAATTCCAGAAGTTATCAACTTAACATCAACACCTCTTTTAGCAGCCAGATACAAAGCATTTTTCATTTCATCATCAATTATCAGATATGGTGTAAAAATATAAACATATTTTTTGCTTTGATTCAGAATATTTATATACACATTCAGTCCAACAGATTCATCATCAATAGGTGAATCACTAAAAGGTAAAACATATCCTGGAAAAGCTTGATCATTCAAGGGATGATCTACCATAAATCCGGAATAATTTTCCTCAGTATGTCTAAAAGCATTACACATTTCTAAGAACATGGTTGTAAAGCCATTTACTGCTGGACCTAGTAGCTTAACACCAGCGTCTTTCCAATGGCCATGAACAACTCTTTTATTGATATATTCATCAGCTATATTTATCCCACCATTAAAGGCTACTTTCCCATCTATCACTAGTATTTTTCTGTGATCACGATTATTCATCGCCAAAGATAAAAGTGGAACAAAAGGATTAAACTTAAGACACTTGGCTTTGGTTCTTTGATGTAGTCT
>JAKEGG010000019.1 GCA_022615965.1 Fusobacteriota bacterium | reverse complement strand
TTCACCCTCTATATTTAATTCCTTAAGATTATTTTTTATTTTTTCTATAATCTCGTTGACATCTGCTTCTCTTTCTTCTCTTTTTCTTGATATTTGCTCTACCAGATGATTATAGTTTTCAGGCTCAAGATACTTAAATGATAGATCCTCTAATTCCCATTTGATCTGAAATGCACCTAATCTATGAGCAACTGGAGCATAAATCTCTAATGTTTCTTTAGCAATAGACATTTGTCTATCTCTTGCCATATATTTTAAGGTTCTCATATTATGTAATCTGTCTGCTAGTTTAATTAGTACAACTCGAATATCTTTGGAGGTGGTAAGAAACATCTTCATTAAGTTTTCAACTTGAAGAGTTTGTCTTTTCATTGAACTGATTTTTTTCAATTTAGTCAGGCCATCTACTATATAGGCAACCTCTGAACTAAATTTATTTTCAATCATATCAATAGATATTTCATCTACATCCTCAACCACATCATGTAATAAGGCACAGATTATTGTAGCTTCATCCATTTGCATAGGTGTTAATATCTTTGCAACATGTAAAGGATGTATTATATAGGCTTCTCCTGATTTTCTAAACTGCCCTTTATGTGATTCATTTGCAAGATGATATGCTTCTCTGATTTTTTCTTCATTTAAATCAGGAATATATTTTTTCATATCATTTATTATATCTTGAATAGTTATGTTCATAATTAACCTCTTTTATTATATATGCATACTCTATAATTATACTAAATATTTAGACTTTTTAAAAGAATAATAAAAAAACAACCTTATAATCAGGTTGTTTTTTATTTAAAATTCTTATTTTTTGTTTTTATTAGCCTTAGCTGCTTCTTTTTCAGCTTTTATTTTATCAGCTTCTATCTTATTTCTTTCAACTTGAGAAACATTTTTAAATATCGCTTCTTTTTCTACAACTAATTCAACGCCTTTTGCTATTTCCATAGTAAAAGAATCTTTGTCTTCAGGATTTTTTGATACCTTGCCGTGTATACCACTATAAGTAATGACCTCATCACCAATTTTGATATTTTTTAACATTATAATTTTTTCATTTTTTTGTTTACGCTGTGGTCTAATCATCAGAAAATAGAATATTACCAAAATAGGCAATACGTATAATAATATTTCCATAAAACACCTCTTTCTTTCGTTCTTTTTATTTTATCATTATCCTAAGGTTTTTAAAACACTTTATCATAATATTTATTTAAAAAGTCATTGGAAAAGCTTTCGAAGTTGTCTTCTCGGAGACTCTTTCTAATATTTTCCATCAACTTTAACAGGAAGTAAACATTGTGCCAAGTCAATAGTCTAAAGCCTGTTATTTCATTTGATTTTATCAGATGCCTGATATAACTCCTAGAATAGTTTTTACAAACATAACAATCACAATCATGATCAAGAGGAGTAAAATCATCAAAAAACTCAGCTCTTCTTATTGAAAAATACCCTCTGTGACTAAGAACCCCACCATTTCTACCTAATCTAGTTGGTAAAACACAGTCAAACATATCAATACCTGCTTTAACACCATTTATCAGATAATCTGGAGTGCCTACTCCCATTACATATCTAGGCTTATTTTCTGGTAATAATGGAGCAGTAAATTCCTGCATTTCCAACATTAATTCTGGTGGCTCACCAACACTTAAGCCGCCAATAGCATATCCTGGAAAGTCAAGTGGGATAAGCTCTTCAGCGCTTCTTTTTCTTAAATCCTTAAACATACCACCTTGAACAATGCCAAAAAGAGCCTGATATTCATGTTGATGACTGGCTAAAGATTCTTTAGCCCAGCTGGTAGTTCTTTCCAAAGCCAACTTGGTGTAATCATAATCAGCTCCATAAGGTGCACATTCATCGAAGGCCATCGCTATATCTGAGCCTAAAGCCATTTGTACTTCCATAGATTTTTTTGGATCAAAATAATGTTTTGATCCATCTAGATGGGATCTGAAGGTCACTCCATTATCAGTTATCTTATTTAGGTTGTTTAAACTAAATACTTGAAATCCTCCACTATCAGTAAGTATAGGTTTATGCCAATTCATAAATTTATGTAAGCCACCTGCTTTTTTTATTAACTCGTGACCTGGTCTTAAATATAGGTGGTATGTATTGCCTAAAATTATCTGGGCACCAATAGCTTCTAATTCTTCTGCTATCATGGTTTTTACGGTGGCCCCAGTACCTACTGGCATAAATATTGGTGTTTCAATTTTGCCATGGGTTGTATTTATTACACCTAACCTGGCATTTGATTTACTGCTTTTTTTTAACAGTTCAAAAGAAAACATTTTTTACTCCTTATTTATAAACATTGCATCACCAAAGCTGAAGAATCTGTACTTTCTTCTAACAGCTTCCTTGTAAACATCCATAGTAAACTGGTGTCCCATAAATGCTGAAATCAACATTATTAAAGTAGATTCTGGCAGATGAAAATTAGTAATCAGTGAATCTACAACTTTGAATTCAAAGCCAGGTGTTATAAATATGTCAGTCCAAAAGCTACCTTCTTTGATTTTGCCAAACTCCCTAAAGTTACTTTCAAGTACTCTTATTGTGGTTGTACCAACAGCAATTATTTTATTATTAGACGCTAAAGCATTATTTAATTTATCAGATACTTCTTTTTCAATTTCATAATATTCTGAGTGCATTGTATGTTCTGAAATATTTTCTACTTTAACTGGTCTAAAGGTTCCTAAGCCTACATTCAACATTACTGATAAAATAGTTACCCCTTTTTTTTCAATTTTTTCTAAAAGTTCATTGGTGAAGTGTAAGCCAGCTGTTGGAGCTGCTGCTGATGCACCTTCCCTATGATATACAGTTTGATAAAGGTCTTTTTCTTCTTTAGCTAATTCTCCTCTTATATATGGAGGCAATGGCATCTCACCCAGTTCATCTAATATTTCTTCAAAAGTCCCCTCATAATAGAACTGGATAATCCTATTACCATCCTTTTTTATCTCTAGACATGTAGCCCTTAATTTATCTGAAAATTCTACCCTATCTCCAACCTTAAATCTTCTTCCAGGTCTTACCAGGGTTTCCCAAATATCTTGTTCCAGTCTTTTTAACAATAGAATTTCGATATTTGAACCTGTTTTCTTTTTACCAAACAACCTTGCAGGTATGACTTTGCTATTATTTACAACTAAAATATCACCTGATTCCAGAAATTCTGGTAAGTCACAAAAATGTTTGTCGATCATTGTTTTTTTTTCTGGATTTACCATTAAAAGTCTGGAACTATCTCTTGGTTCTGTAGGTCTTTGAGCTATTAATTCTTCTGGTAATTCGTAATTAAATAAATTTACTTTCATTTTACTCCTAAATAAAAAGCCCATAGAAAACTATGGGCTTTTGGAAACTAATAATCGGTTTATGGAAATACTCCACGAATTTTTCTGGCTTCTACCAGACGTCTCATAGCTACAATAAATGCGCCTGTTCTCATATCAGTCTTATATTGGTCTTTTGTATCCCAAACTTCTTGGAAACTTTTAATCATAATATTTTCAAGCTTGCTGTTTACTTCTTCTTCATTCCACATTAATGATTGGATATTTTGTGCCCATTCGAAGTAAGAAACGACAACTCCACCTGCATTGGCTAGGATATCAGGTATTACAATGATTCCTTTTTTATTAAGAATAACATCAGCTTCTGAAGAAGTAGGTCCGTTGGCACCTTCTACTATATAGCTAGCTTTGATTTTTTCAGCTATTTTTTCAGTAATTTGGTTTTCTAAAGCTGCTGGAACAAGTACATCACATTCACAAGTCAATAATTCTTCTGTTGTAACTTCTTCTACCCCTGCTCCTTTATAGCCTTTAAGAACACCATTTTTAGCTACATAATCATTTATTTCAGGTATATTTAATCCAGCTTTATTTCTAATTGAACAAGATACATCTCCAATAGCTACTATCTTGCTACCTTCAGCATATAACAAAGTTGCTGCTGTTTTACCAACATTACCATAACCTTGTACAGAAACAGTAATTTCATTTAGTTTCTTACCATGTTTTTTAAGCATTTCCCTGGTAGCGAACATAACACCTCTGCCTGTTGCTTCAGGTCTTCCTAATGAACCACCAATATCTAAAGGTTTTCCAGTTACAACCCCTGGTACAGAGTGTCCCATAAATATGCTATATGTATCCATGATCCAACCCATGATCTGGGCATTTGTATTAACGTCTGGAGCAGGAATATCGCTCTCTGGTCCGATTAATGGAAGAATTGCAGCAGTAAATCTTCTGGTTAAGTTTTTCAGCTCATATACTGATAATTCTCTTGGATCTACTTTAATGCCACCTTTAGCTCCACCATATGGAATATTAACTACAGCGCACTTT
Source organism: Fusobacteriota bacterium (assembly GCA_022615965.1). Lineage (GTDB taxonomy): Bacteria > Bacillota > TC1 > TC1 > TC1 > WTXA01. The sequence continues at coordinate 51,672 of JAKEGG010000019.1, read as the reverse complement.
AAGGACATCCAAGCAGCTAGTGCTTTTACTTCATCCTGATCTACATCCTGATGATATCTGATACCACCTTTACATGGACCTCTTAAACTTGAATGCTGAATTCTAAAACCTTCAAATACTTTTACAGTTCCATCATCCATTCTTACAGGTAGAGACACCTTTAATTCCCTTTCTGGATACCTCAAAAAATTGTATTCACTGTCAGGAACATTCATCATACCAGCTGCTTTGTCTAAAGTTGCCAGCATCTGATCATAAGGATTGTATTTCTTGCTCATCAATAACCTCCAATTTTTTTGTCATTATATTTTAATTATATTATCTCACTGATAGCTAGTCAATATCAAAATAAGCTAACTTCATAATAATTAAAGCTAAAAAACTACTATTTAATGTGTTTTTTTCTTATCTAATAAATACCAAAAGGTTCTACTATAATTTATATTATAAAATGGATCAAATTTTATTTTATTCCCCCATTTATCTCTCATATACTTATGTTCGATCTTGAATCTCTCATACTTTTTACCTGTAGTGTCGTGTCCTCTGGATTTTGACTCATAATGTATCAATTCTACTTGTGGAGCTAATAAATTATAATATCCTTTATCTAATAATTTTACACAAAAATCTATATCATTAAAGGCAATAGCCAACTCTTCATTGAGACCACCTACCTCATGAAATTTTGATTTTTTAATTGCCAAACATGCTGCTGTTACAGCACCAAAATCATATGGAACAATCAATCTTCCATAATGTCCTATATCATTTCTGACTGAGTCGATAAATGCATGACAAGCTACACCACCCATACCCAAGATAACTCCTCCATGCTGTACCTTCAAGTCAGGATATAATAATTTTGCACCTACAGCACCTACATGTTCAAGTTTTGCATAGCCAACCATGATTTCAATCCAGTTACTACTTAATACCTTAATATCATTGTTAAGTAAAATAAGGTAATCACCTTTGGCAAATTTGACTGCTTCATTATTTATTTTAGAATAATTAAAAGGAATATCAATGTCTAAAACTTTAAAATTCTCATGATTTTTTTTATATTCATTTAATAAATCATAAGTCTGCTTTTCCTGGCTGCCATTATTAGCAATAATTATTTCAAAATTTTTATAACTGCTTTTTTCATATATGGATTCTAAACATTGACTAGTGATTTTCCACTGATCTCTAATAGGAATGATAATTGATACCAGTGGTTCATCTGATACATCATATTCAACCCTATATAAAGTTTTCACTTTAGATTCAACTATTTTAGCCTTTAATCCTCTTCTGTCTAATGCATTTTGCAGCGTTTGAATTCCAGCTTCAACAACATAGGACTTATTATCTATTTCCATGGAAGTTGAACCAGGTATTATTCTCCAATGGTATAACACTTTTGGAATGTGAAATATTTTGCTTGTTTTTTCAGTAAATCTTAATAAAAGATCATAATCCTGAGCACCTTCCAAGCCAACAGTAAAACCACCTATTTCCCTTACCAGACTTGTTCTAAGGACACTTAAATGAGTAATGTAATTTAGGCTCATTAAAGTATCAGGTGAAAAATCAGGTTTAAAGTGAGGATCAGTTCTCTCACCCTTTAAGTTGATTTTATCTTCATCACTATAAATCAAATCAATGTCCTGATGAGTATTGATCATATTAACAACTTCAGAAAGGGCATCGACTGTTAATATATCATCATTGTCTACTAAAGCAATAAATTCTCCATTCGCCATATCAAGAGCATCATTAGTGGCTCTGCTGATATGTCCATTTTCGGTCCTGAATTTTACTTTTATCCTTTTATCTTTCTGTGCATATTCAGTTATCGTATCTAATGTTTCCTGATTTGTTGATTTATCATCTACTAAACATATTTCCCAGTTATCATAGTTTTGAGCTAAAATAGAATCGAGACAATCAGCTAGGTATCTACTTTTCACATTATATACTGGAATCAAAACAGATATTAATGGTCTATAATCAAAATTAAAGATTTTAGGTTCTGACTCATTCTCTTTCAGCCATTTATTATAGTCACTTGGATCACTAGAAATATAATAATCAAAAATCACACTTCTTCTTAGCAATTTAATAAATGACTGGAAATATTTGGGCCAGAACTTTGGCGGAACTAAGAATTTATGTTGCTTCCAGAGAAATTTAAATCCTTTGCCCAATAAAATAAATAGTTTTTTGATTATTTTAAAAAATCTTACGATCCTCTTAATTACTTTCTTTATAAAGCTAATAAATATTCCTGCTTTAAGTTCGAATAGCAATAATTCTTTCTCATCTAGGATCAAAATCAATTTCACCTTTTTTACTGTTTTGCCTACAGGTTGTTCAATTTCAAACTGGCCACTGTCTGTGTGGTAATTCATATTTACATGCTGTTCAATATCATCATAATAAATTTTAAATTCAAACTCATTGTTTTCAATAATTGCACCTTGAACAATAAGTTGTCTATTGATGATTCCTTTTATATAGTATATATCCAGAAATATATAATCAGTATACATTGAAATTCCTTTACTAATTTTTATTTATTATTCAATACTGCTTGAGCTGCTGCTAATCTGGCAATTGGCACCCTGAAAGGTGAACAACTTACATATTGCAAACCAACCCTATAGCAAAAATCGATAGATGAAGGGTCACCACCATGTTCACCACAAATACCTAATTTGATATTAGGTCTGGTTGACTGACCTTTTTTAACTGCCATCTCTATCAGCTGTCCTACACCCTCCTGATCAAGCTTTGCAAAAGGATCAGATTCATAGATTTTTTTAGAATAATAATCATCAAGGAAATTACCTGCATCGTCTCTGGAAAAACCAAAGGTCATTTGAGTCAGATCGTTAGTACCAAATGAGAAAAATTCTGCTTCTTCAGCTACTTTATCTGCTGTTAAAGCAGCTCTAGGTATTTCAATCATAGTACCAACCATGTATTTTATATCAGAATTTGATTCGGAAATAATATTATTAGCTGTTGCTACCACAATATCTTTAACATATTTTAACTCTTTTGCATCACCAGCCAAAGGTATCATTATCTCTGGTACTATTTTATAGCCTTTGTTTTTATTTACATTAATGGCAGCTTCTATAATAGCTCTGGTTTGCATTTCTGCTATTTCTGGATAAGTAACTGCAAGTCTTAAGCCTCTGTGTCCCATCATAGGATTAAATTCATGTAAAGAATCAATTTTCTCGTTAAGAGTTAGGATACTGATGCCCATATCCTTAGCTAAGGCTGCAATTGCCTCAGCATCCTGTGGCAAGAATTCATGTAATGGTGGATCCAAAAGCCTTATTGTAACAGGTCTTTCTTCCATCGCTTCATAAATACCAATAAAATCTTCCCTTTGCATAGGCAATAATTTATCTAGTGCTGCTTTTCTTTCATCTAAAGTAGTTGATAGAATCATTTTTCTCATTTGGAATATTCTGTCTTCGTTAAAGAACATATGCTCTGTTCTTGTTAGGCCAATACCCTCAGCTCCGAACTCAACAGCCCTTTTAGCATCATTTGGTGTATCAGCATTGGTTCTAACTTTTAAAGTTCTGATTTTATCTGCCCAACCCATCAAAATCGCAAAATCTCCAGAAATTTCAGGAGCTACTGTTTTAATATCTTCACCATAAACATTGCCTGTTGAACCATCTAATGATATATAATCACCTTCATTGAATACTCTTCCACCAGCAATCAAGGTTTTCTCTTCTTCATTGATTTTAATTTCACCACAACCAGCTACACAGCATGTACCCATACCACGAGCTACTACTGCAGCATGAGAAGTCATACCACCTCTTACTGTCAGAATACCTTTAGCTGCTACCATACCCTCAATATCTTCTGGAGAAGTTTCAAGTCTTACTAAAATCACTCTTTCATCACGTTTGTCTTTAGCTTCTTTAGCATCTTCAGCTGTAAAGTAGATTTTTCCTGCTGCAGCACCTGGTGAAGCTGGAAGACCTTTGGCAATAACCTGACTATTCTCTAATGCTGCTTGATCAAATGCTGGATGCAATAACTGATCCAATTGTTTAGGATCTACCTTCATAACTGCCTCTTCTTCAGTAATCATACCTTCATCAACTAATTCAACAGCAATTCTTAAGGCAGCCTGAGCAGTTCTTTTGCCATTTCTTGTTTGTAGGAAGTAAAGCTTTTTATCTTCAATGGTAAATTCCATATCCTGCATATCTTTATAGTGCTGCTCCAATTTATTAGCAATTGCTATAAACTCATCATATGCTTCAGGCATATCTTCTTGTAAAGTTGAAATCGGCTTTGGAGTCCTGATCCCAGCCACAACATCTTCCCCTTGAGCATTGATCAGATATTCCCCAAATATTTTTCTTTCTCCTGTAGCTGGGTTTCTAGTAAAGGCAACACCTGTTCCAGAAGTATCTCCTAAATTACCAAAAACCATCATTTGAACGTTAACAGCTGTTCCCCATGAACTAGGTATATCATGCATTCTTCTATAAACATTTGCTCTTGGATTATCCCATGATCTAAATACAGCTGTAATAGATTCTAAAAGCTGAGTTCTAGGATCCTGCGGGAATTCTTCTCCTAATTTTTCTAAATATATAGCTTTAAATTTAGTTAAAACTTCTTTAAAATCTTCTTTAGTCAGATCCATATCGATTTTAACATTTTTTGCTTCTTTGATTTTATCTAATTCTCTTTCAAAATATGATTTTTCAATACCTTTAACTACATCAGCAAACATCTGAACAAATCTTCTGTAAGAGTCGTAGGCAAATTTGGCATTGCCAGACTTTTCAGCTAAAGCTTCAACTGAAATATCATTTAAACCTAAGTTTAAAACTGTATCCATCATTCCAGGCATTGAAGCTCTGGCTCCAGATCTAACAGATACTAATAATGGGTTTTGGGTATCACCAAATTTTTTACCAGATATTTTTTCAAGATTTACAATTCCAGCCTCTATTTGACTGACAATTTCCTGATCTATTACTTGTCCTTTATCATAATAATCATTACAAGCTTCAGTAGAAACAGTAAATCCTTGTGGGATCGGCATTCCAAGCAAAGTCATTTCTGCTAGGTTTGCACCTTTACCTCCTAAAATATTTTTCATGGAAGCATTGCCTTCACTGAACATGTAAACAAATTTCTTTGACATTATTTATTTCCTCCTTATAAAAACTAGGTATTATTATACCATAAAAATCAACATGAATGTATCTTTTGGATTATATAATTTGTCATTTATTTACAAAAAAACGATTTTCTATTTCAATAAATAATATTTCACAAATCAAAGCTAATAAAGCAACTGGAACTGCACCTCTTAGGATCATTACAGTATCAAAGGTTCTGACACCATTGACAATAAGAACCCCAAGCCCTCCGGCACCTACAGCTGCAGCTAAGGTTACAGCACTGATGTTAACAACAACCGCTGTTCTTATTCCACTAATAATAATAGTAGCAGCAAGTGGCAATTTTACCAAATAATAAAGCTGCCACTCATTTAATCCCATGCCCATAGCTCCTTCAATAACATCTTTATCAATATTATTTATACCTATATATGTATTGTATATTATTGGCATTAATGAATACATAATCAAGGCAATTACCACTCCAGTTATTCCATATCCAATAAATGGTATCAATAAGGCCAAAATAGCTACTGAGGGGAAAGCCTGACCAATTTTTATTATATCTAAAATTGGTTCTTTAAGTATTTCGCCACCTTTAGTAGTAATAAATAATCCTATAGTAAAACCAATAAATATAGATAATATGGATGAAAAGAAAACAATTTTTATATGTTCTAACAGATAAGTATATAGAGGTATGCTGCTGATAAATGATGATTTATCAAAATATTCCCTTAAGGCAGATTCTATTTCTTTATCAAAAACCACTATAAAAATCAAGAATAAAAGCAATATAGTTATGCTGACTATATTGCTGAGTTTAATCTTCATTTAATTTCTCCATCCTTGCCTTTTCAAGAATTTGACTCAATGAAATAATTTTATCTTCAGTGGCAACATAATCACTGCCAGTTTCTAAAATTTTGGCTAAAGCTTCTTTTAATGAATTTTCATTGCTCAATTTTGGTAAATTCAGCGAATTAGTATTTTCATTTAAATTCATTTCCCCTATCTTATATTTAGACAATAATAACAATGCACCTTCACCTCTTAAAAAGCTACTTATGAAACTACTTTTTGGATGAAATACAATTTCATCAGGACTTCCAGTCTGAATAATCTTACCATCATCCATTATTGCAATTTTATCACCTAGTAAAATTGCTTCCTCAATATCATGAGTAACAAAGACGATTGTTTTATCTAGTTTTTTCTTGATCTTTAAAAACTCTCTTTGCAATTTATATCTGTTGACAGGATCTAAAGCTCCAAAAGGTTCATCCATTAGTATGATTTCTGGATTTCCAGCTAAAGCCCTGGCAACACCTACTCTTTGGGCTTCACCACCTGATAGTTGGTTAGGATATTTATGAATAAATTCCTGAACATCAAGACCTACAAATTCTAATAAATATTCTACTTTTTTATGAATTTTATCTTTATCTAGTCGAAGTAATTTAGGTACAATAGCAATATTTTGTTCTACATTCATATGAGGGAATAAACCTACATTTTGTATTACATAACCTATTTTCTTTCTTAAATCCAAGTCATTGATCAAAGCAATATCTTCATTATTTATAAATATCTGACCACTATCAGGGACTAACAATTTATTGATCAACTTAATTGTTGTAGATTTCCCACAACCTGAAGGTCCTAACAAAACAAAAACTTCTCCCTTATCAATAGTAAAAGATATATTGTTCAGTACAAATTTTGAACCATAGTTTTTGCAAATATTTCTAAACTGTATCATTAATTTTTCTCCTTAATATATTCTCACCAGACTTAAAAATACTATCTAGCAATAAAGTAAAAAAAACAATTGGAATTATACTTAAAATTATCAAATCGATAGATGACTGAGCTAAACCTAAAAATAACAAGCTACCAAGTCCTCCTGCTCCGACTAGTCCTGCCAAGACTGCTGCACCAATTGTTTGAACCAAAGCAATCCTTAAACCTGTAATAATTAATGGAGATGCTAAAGGTAATTCAATCTCAACAAGTAATTGAAATTTATTCATACCTAAACTTTTGCCACATTCTAAATATTCTGGACTAATATTACGATAACCAGCCTGAGTATTTCTAACGATAGGTAGAAGTGTATATGCTGTTAGAACTATCAAGGCAGGTGCCCAGCCTATGCCAGTAATGCCTATAGCTGCAAATACTGCTATGCTTCCTAGAAATGATAAGATAGGAAATAAAAGCCCAAAAAATGACAAGGTTGGAATAGACTGCATTAGGTTCAATGGTACAAGTATCAATTTATCTAAAAATCTGCTATGTGCAATAAAATAACCAAGTGGCAAAGAAATCAATGCACCTAGAACTACTGCTAAAATACTCAATATCATATGATCTACTATTGCTGTATAAAACTGATCTTCCTTGATTGACAGTTCCCTTATTAATGATAATTGGTCAAAAAAATTAAATTGAATAATGAAAAATATTATAATAATGTTCAAAAGTAACATTGATGTAAAAAGAAGTTTACTTTTGCTTATATTCCTACCTTCAAGTTTAATAATTAAAAATATAACAGTTAATACAAGATAATAGCCTATGCTAAAAGAAATATAGCCACTATTAAGATTATTGAAATAAAAAAGAAATGTTATAAGCCAAAACAATATGTTATAGGCAATAATCATTCCAATCATCCTTTTCTTATTAAACAAGATTACAATTAAAGCTAATAAAATAATTATCAATATCAATTGATAATTAAGGGAGAATGCACCTAATACCTCTCCCTTAACTAATCTGTTTTTTTTTATTTCAATAACAGGTAAAAATACTAAACTAAATAAAATAAACAAATTTATAAAAATAATTCTGTATTTATTTAAAAAATTTGATAATTTCAAAATTACTTAATGATTCCCTTCGTTTTTAAGTATTCCTTAGCCACTTCTTTTGGACTTAAACCATCGACTACTACCTTTTTATTCATTTCTTGTAAAGTAGCATTATCTAGCCCAGAAAAAACCTCTTCAATAATCATTTTGATATCAGGATATTTATCAGCTACATCTTTATTTACAACAGCTGATGGATTATACACAGGGGGTATGGATTTATCATCTTGAATAATAACTAAATTCAATTCATTTAATGCTCCATCAGTAGCATAAACAAGGGATACATTAACATCATTAGTACCTTCAGCCAAGGCTTTGATCATCTCACTGGTATTTCCATGAGGTAATAGTATTAATTGTTCTGGTTTTAACTTAAAGCCATAGCTTTCTTCCAAACCCTTTAAGCCAACTATATTTTCAGCAAAGGTCTGAGCTGTAATTAGTTTTACTTTGCCACCATTGTTAACATATTTAGCAAAATCATACATCGTTATGATTGAATTTTTCTTACTAAACTCTTTTGTGATTGCTAAGGACTCAGTATTATTTGCTGGGCCAGGCTTTAGCCATACCAAGCCATTATTTAAATCTGCTTGATTGATTGCCTTATAGGCATCCTCAGCATCAGACCATGTTGCTGCTGGATATCCCTCGCTATAATATTGTCCATTTCCGGTATAATCAACACCAATATCCAGAACTTTTTCTAACAAGGCTTTTCTTTGAACATCAGGTGTACCAAACTGTATTTTATCTTCCACTAAATAATTGTTTTCTTCCAATGATAGCATAATAAGGTTACCAATTACTCCTCCCTCAGTATCGATCATTGTGCCTAAAACGATTGGGTCATTTGCATTAATATAGCTTTCCTTTTTATCTGAGCAACCACTCACAAATAAAATCAAAAATAATAGAATGATACCAATAATTATTTTTTTCATAAAATTTCTCCTTTCAAATTATCTACTTATTAAGTATACACTAAATTTACTATAATATAAATATAGTTAATTTTTATATAAAATAATTTATGAAATTATTTTTATCATAGAAAAATTTTATAATTATAAAGAAAAAGCAGCATATTATTAGCTGCCTTTATTTTCATGATCCTTATTCATTTTCTAAAGCCTTCTTAACATAGGTTGGCAATGCGAAAGCCCCTTTATGTATATCCAAATTGTAGTAGTTAGTATCCAGATCATTTTTTAGCCATTCTATTTCATTTATATCATTTAATGGATGAAATTTTTTAGATGCAAAACCAAATAGCCAATGTCCTGATGGATATGTAGGCATATGAAACTGATAGACCATCGATATTGGAAATGTTTCCTTTAATCTTAAATGAGACCTATGCATAGCTTTTTTATCACGTTCGTAATATGGGCTTTCATGTTGATTAATTAAAATACCAGCTTCATTTAAAGCTTCATAGCAATTATTATAAAATGTCTTTGTAAATAATCCTTCCCCTGGACCGATTGGATCTGTTGAATCAATTAGTATTAAGTCATATACATTTTTCTTTCTTTCTATAAATGCTACACCATCTTCAAAATATAAACTCACTCTATTATCATCTAAATTAGATGCAGTTTGAGGTAAATATTTTTTACAAGCCACAACTACTTTCTCGTCTATTTCCACCATATCGATATTTTCAATACCTTTATATCTGGTTAATTCTCTAACAGTTCCACCATCACCACCACCTATAACTAAAACATTCTTTATTTCCGGATTAACAGCCATAGGAACATGAACTATCATATCATGATAAATAAACTCATCCTTTTCTGTTACCATGATCAAGCCATCTAAAGTAAAGAATGTACCGAACTCTTCTGAAACGAAGAAATCTATATCTTGGAAAGGACTTTTATCATGATAGATCTGCTCCTTAATTCTGATTGAAAACTTAACATTTTCAGTGTGATTTTCAGTAAACCATAAATCCATAATTACCTCCTAAAAATTCTTGCTATAAAAAATTTCTTTCATTTCTTTTTTTATTTCTTTGATAATTTTATTTTTTTCTTTGGTATCAAGATCATCCTCAGAAATTTCAAATAGATATTCATCAAGGACAAAGTCCTTTAACATCATTTTAGTGTGAAATATATTTTCTTGATAAACATTAACATCAATCATATTATATTTGTTTTTCGTTTCCCTTGGTATATAATCTTGAATTGAAGAGATTTTATGATCTATATAATACTTTTTACCTTTTAAATCTCTAGTAAACCCTCTGACTCTATAATCAATATTGATTATATCTGAATCAAAGCTATCTATCAAATATTTCAAACACTTAAGTGGTGAAATAGTACCACAGGTAGAAACATCAATATCAGCACGAAATGATGATACTCCAGTTCTAGGATGGCTTTCAGGATAAGTGTGAACAGTAACATGACTTTTATTTAAATGAGCAACTACATCAGTTGGAGGAATAAGACCTGCATTACAAGAAGGATCAAGATATTTTTTGGAAACCTTTTCTTCAGATATCATGATAGTAACACTAGCCCCTTCTGGATCATAATCCTGTTTTGCAATATTCAGTATATATGCTCCAATGATTTCTGTAACATTTTTTAAAATATTAGTTACTCTTTCTGCATTAAACTGTTCATCAATATAGGCCTTATAGGAATTTTGCTCATCATTATCTCTTGTATAACAAATATCAAAAATATTAAAGCTTAAAGTTTTGGTTAAGTTATTAAATCCGTAAAGTTTCATTTTTTTAGCCATCAGCTCTTCTCCTTCTGCTTTTACTCAATATTATTGCCATTTCTCTGACTACTTTACAAGCACAGCTTGTTGATACACCACTATTATCAAGATTAGGGGCCAGTTCAACTATATCTGCACCTACTATATTCAATCCATCTAGATTGATGATACTATCTAACAATTCTTTAAAAGTTACACCACCTGGTTCTTGTGTTCCAGTTCCGGAAAATATCCCTGGATCTAAAACATCTAAATCTATTGTTATATAAACAGGTCTGTCTCTTAAAATATCCAGTAGTTTTTCAGAACCAGTCACTTCAAATAAATGGGTATGGCATTTTTCTTTGGAAAAAGCAAATTCCTCTCTTGTACCTGACCTTATTCCAAACTGATATATCGATCTACTATCTATTGATTCATATATTCTTCTCATTACAGTAGCATGAGACAACTTATCCCCTTCATAATCATAACGTAGGTCCATATGGGCATCATAATGTATGACTGCTAAATCAGGGTAATTTTCCTTCAGTGCTTTTACTACAGGGTAACTTACCAGATGTTCTCCTCCAACCATTAGTGGTATTTTATCATCATTGATAATTTTTTCGATAAATTCATTGATATCATCTAAAACTTCTTCTGTTCCCATTCCACTAAAATTCAAATCTCCAACATCTACTACTTTTGTATCAGTTTCAAGATCTTGGTCTTGATACGGACTATAGGTTTCTAAACCATATGAATCCTCTCTTATTGCTTTAGGTCCAAAGAATGCTCCTTTTTTAAACGAGGCTGTTCCATCAAAGGGTGCTCCGAAGTAAACAATATCTGCTTGATGATAAGGTTTATCAAAGCTCATAAATGTTTCATCAATTTTTTCCATAGTATCTCCTAACTACCTAACACCTGTATAGTATCTATTGTAGGATCATCTGTTCCTGTTAAAATACAGTCCTGTTTTTTTAAGAATTCAATATATGCTACAACTTCCTTGGTAATTTTTTCTCCAGGAGCTACAATTGGTATCCCAGGTGGATAAGCCATCACAGATTCACCAGATATTTCACCTACTGCTTCATCTAAGCTGACCATTCTCTTGTTGGAATAATATGCCTCACGAGGAGTTACTACCATTATCGGTCTGCTATATAGGAAATCTGTAGTAAATTTCTTGTTAGTAGCATATTTGATTTTAATATCTTTTAATGCAAAAATAAGTCTATCCATCATCTCCATGGTATCACCAATAGATACTACAGCCATTATCGTATGGATATCTCCAAGTTCAACCTGGATATTGTATTTATCTCTTAAAATATCATAAACCTCTATCCCTGTTAAACCTATCCCTGAGACCTTTATTGACAATTTTGATAAATCAATATCAAAAACACCTGGATTGCCTTTGATTTCCTGGCCAATAGCATAATATCCATCTATTTCATTAACCTTCTTTCTGCCATACTCAGCTATGTATAATGCATCATCAAGAAGTTTTGAGCCATCATGCTCTAAAACATATCTGGCAACATCAAGACTAGCCAATAGCAAGTATGATGGACTCGTTGTTTGAGTTAAGTCTATAGTTTTCATGACATGATAAAAATCAATATTTCTTCTATGAGATAAAACTATTGAGCTTTGAGTTAAAGAACCACCTGTTTTATGCAAGCTAACTGCAGACATATCTGCACCAATAGTCATGCTGCCAATAGGGAGATTCTTATTGAAATAAAAGTGAGCTCCATGTGCCTCATCGGTCAATAATAACATATGATTCTCATGAGCCAAATTGGCAATCTCAATCAAATCAGAAGTTGCTCCGTAATAGGTGGGATTGATTATTAATACAGCTTTGGCATCTCTATTATTGCTTATTGCATGCTTTATATCTTCTGTTGTAACACCATGGGCTACACCGAAATCAATATCAATCACTGGCTCTATATATACAGGAACTGCTCCTGAAAGTATAAGAGCATTGATAGCTGATTTATGGATATTTCTAGGTAAAATTATTTTTTCACCTGGTTTGATAGTAGATAATATCATATTTTGAACACCAGAAGTTGTTCCATTAAGCATCATATAAGCATCACCAGCTGAAAAAGCTCTGGCCATAAGTCTTGAGGCATCCTTAATAACCCCCTTAGGAGTTCCTATTAAATCCAGGTCTTTTGCTGAGCTGACATCTAATTCTTGGAGTTTAAAATCAAAAAATTCTTTTTGTAGTAAATTTTTGGGATTTCTTTTATGTCCAGGTACATCAAAATGTGTTCTGTTAGTTTGAATATATTTTTTTAATGCTGAATATAGCGGTAGGTCTTTAAACTCATTCAATTGGTTCAATCTTCCTTTCAATTTCTGATAAAAGTTCCTCTATACCTTCCTTATTTAGTACTGAACAGGGAACAACAGGATAGGACCTGGCATTAAGGGTATCTCTTATTACTTTAATATATTTAGGCCTCTGTCCTCTACTTATTTTATCAGACTTTGTAGCAACTATTATAACTGGTATTTCATAGTACTGTAAGAATTCCATCATGTTTCTATCATCAACTGAAGGCTTATGTCTGATATCCACAAGAAGTACAACTGCCTTAAGTTCTTCCCTATTGATAAGATATTGTTCCATCATTTTCCCCCAGGTTTTCTGGGTTTCTTTTGCCACCTTGGCATAACCATAACCAGGTAAATCAACAAAATAAAACTCCTTATTTATCAAAAAATAGTTGATAGTTCTGGTTTTACCTGGCTGACCACTTGTTCTGGCTAGCTTCTTATTGTTTGTTAAAAGGTTTATTAATGATGATTTTCCTACATTGGATCTTCCCACGAAGGCTATTTCCTTTAACCCCTCAGTAGGATATTGATCCTTATACACTGCTGTTAAAACATAATCTGCTTGTTTAATTTTCATTTATTCTCCAAAGCTATTTCTAAGACTTCATCAAAACTTTCTACCAAATGAATATTCACTTTTTTTCTAACCTCTTCAGGTATATCAACTATATTCATTTCATTGCCTTTTGGGAGGATGATATTTTTTATTCCTTCTTTATAGGCAGCTAATACTTTCTCTTTGACACCACCAATAGGAAGTACATGTCCTCTAATTGTTATTTCTCCAGTCATTGCTAAATCTTTTTTTATTTTTTTGTTTAAGAATATTGAGGCTATTACGATACCCATAGCAATACCAGCTGAAGGTCCATCCTTAGGGATTGCTCCTTCTGGCACATGTATATGTAAGTCAGAGCCTGAAGCTTCAAGACTTTCAGGAATTATGTTTTTTGATTTAAGATAGCTTATAGCAGCTTGAACAGACTCCTTCATAACATCACCAAGCTGGCCAGTTAACAATAACTTTCCTGTACCATTGTATTTAGTACCTTCAATTATCAGAACATCTCCACCGAAAGAGGTAACTGCCAGTCCATTAACTACGCCGACTTCTGTTTTTCTCTTTGCTGAAAAATCATTGATCTTTGGAACTCCAAGATACTTATTAACTTCTATAGATGTAATTATATATTTTTCTTCATTTAACGTACCATCTAATATACCTACAGCCATCTTTCTAAGCAATCTGCCAATTGATCTTTCTAAATTTCTCACACCACTTTCTCTGGTATATTTTCTAATAATATCTAATATGGCTGAATCTTGTATAGTAATATTATAGTTTTCTAAGCCATTAGCTTTTATTTGTTTATAGAAAAGATGTTTTTTAGCAATTTCTTTTTTTTCCTTATCTGTATAGCTGGATATTGTGATTATTTCCATTCTATCTCTTAATGGTCCTGGTATAGTTGCTAAATTATTTGCTGTAGTAATAAACAATACTTCACTTAAATCAAATGGAATTTCAATATAATGATCGCTAAACATGTTGTTTTGTTCAGGATCTAAGGCTTCTAACAGCGCTGAAGATGGATCACCTTTATAATCAGCTCCAAGTTTATCTATTTCATCTAATAAAATGATTGGATTTTTAGTTCCTGCTTGCTTCATTCCTTGAATTATTCTTCCAGGTAAAGCACCAACATAGGTTCTTCTATGACCTCTGATCTCAGCTTCATCTCTTACTCCACCTAAAGACATTCTTACAAATTTTCTATTTATTGCATCACCAATAGCACTGGCAAGTGAGGTTTTTCCAGTTCCCGGAGGACCTACAAAGCATAATATCGGTGCTTTACTTTTATCCTTTACCAGTTTCTTAACAGCCAAATACTCAACTATTCTTTCTTTTGCTTCATTAAGTCCATAGTGACCCTTGTCCAATACACTCTTTACTTTGTTCAAGTCAATATATTCTTCAGTTTTAGCTGTCCAAGGTAAATCTAACAACCAATCGATATAGGTTCTTATAACTGATCCTTCAGTCATATTGGGGGACATAGATTCAAGTCGGTCAATTTCTTTTTTGATTTTATTATAGACATCTTTAGGATATTGTCCAGAATTCAACCTCTCTCTTAATTTATCTACTTCTTCTTCATAATCAACTTTTTCATTTAATTCTTTTTTAATTACCTTGATTTGTTCCCTTAAATAATATTCTTTTTGTGCTTTATCTATGCTGGCTTTTACTTTTTCCCCTAGTTCCTTCTCCAAGGCAATTAAGTTTTTTTCTACCGAAAGTATATTGATGATATTTTCCAGCTTTTCTTTCAGATCATTCATTTCCAGGATTTTTTGCTTCTCAGTATATTTAAGCAGTAGATTTGTACTAAGCAAATCTATTGCTACATTTGCATCTTCAATATTTTTCACTTTATTGATCACTTCATTGGAAAAATTCAAATTAATATTAACATAGTCATTGAAATCATGAAGCATCAGTCTGGTTAAAGCCTTTATTTCTAAAGAATCGATATTTTCTACATTCTTGATTTCCTGAATAGTACCTTCAAAGTGAGAGTCAACTGGATATAGTTTTTTTATTTTACCTCTTGATTTAGCTTCAACTAATATGCGCACGATACCAGTTGGTAATTTCATTATTTGCTTTATTTCCCCAATCACACCAATTTCATATAAATCCTCAAGCAATGGATCTTCCACCATGGTATCTCTTTGAGTTACCATAAATATCTTTTTATTAGTATTCATTCCCCTATTTAAAGATTCAATTGATTTAGTTCTTCCTACATCTAAATTAACCAGTGACTTTGGGAAAACTACCATGCCACGTAAAGGTAAGATTGGTAATTGCTCATCTATTACAAATTCCACCTGGTTTTTATCATATATATTTACCATTTTATCACTCATATCTTTACCTCCTTATAAGAAAGAGCAACAGTATTTCTGCTGCTCTTAGATTATGATATTTTTTTCTTTTTTAAGATTGGTTTTACTCCTTTTTTAACTACTTCTTCAGTAATTTTACATTCTGTGATATTAGTTTTTGAAGGGATTTCAAACATCACATCAGTCATTATTTTTTCCATGATGCTTCTTAGTCCTCTGGCACCTGTTTTCCTGTTTAAAGCTTCTTCAGCTATTGCAATAATTGCTTTTTCATCTACTACTAATTTTACTTTATCATATTCCATTAAAATTTCATATTGCTTCAAAAGAGCATTTTTAGGTTCATTTAATATTCTAATCAATGCTTTTTGATCTAAGGGCTCTAGTGATGTAATAACCGGAACCCTACCAATAAATTCAGGTATCAATCCATATTTAATAATATCATCGGGCTGTACATCCTTTAAGGTATCTATAGCTTCAATTTTTTCATCTTGCTGATTTCTAACACTTTTATTGAAGCCTAGCAATTTTTTTCCTGCTCTGGTATTGATTATTTTATCTAGACCATTAAAGGCTCCACCACAGATAAACAGAATATTTTTAGTATCAATTTCTATGTTTTCTTGTTGGGGATGCTTCCTGCCACCATTTGGTGGAACAGTAGCAACAGTTCCTTCTATAATTTTTAATAAGGCTTGTTGAACGCCTTCCCCTGAAACATCTCTTGTTATAGATACATTTTCAGATTTTCTGGCAATCTTATCAATTTCATCGATGTATATTATACCTTTTTCAGCAACTTTAACATTAAAGTCTGCAGCCTGAATAAGTCTAAGCAGAATATTCTCCACATCATCACCTACATAACCAGCTTCAGTTAAGGTTGTAGCATCAGCTATAGCAAAAGGGACATTTAAAAATTTAGCTAATGACTGAGCAAGCAGTGTTTTACCACTCCCAGTAGGTCCAATAAGTAAAATATTGGATTTTTGAAGCTCAATATCATTATTCTTACTTTCATCACTATTCGATAATAATCTCTTATAGTGATTGTATACAGCTACTGATAAAACCTTTTTTGCATCTTCCTGGCTGATCACATATTGATCTAGATATTCCTTTATTTCTTTCGGTTTTGGCAGACTTTCAAAATTGAAAACAATATCTTCATCTTCCATAACTTCATTTTTAGATAAGATATCATAACAAAGTTCAATACAATCATTGCAAATATAGACTCCAGGGCCTGAGATAAGCTGGTCTACTTCTGATCTATGTTTTCCACAAAAAGAGCAATATAAGCCGTCATCTTGATTTTTACTCATTTTTACTCCTTATAGATTTTTATTAAAAACTTCATCGATGATGCCATATTCTTTGGCCTCATCAGCAGTTAAAAAATAATCTCTATCTGTATCTTTTTCAATACGCTTTAAGGTCTGTTCAGTATTTGCTGCCAGTATCTTATTCAGTCTGGTTTTTATAGCCATGATTCTTTTGGCATGGATATCAATATCTACTGCCTGTCCTGAAGTGCCACCTAAAGGCTGATGAATCATAACCTCAGAGTTTGGCAGAGCAAATCTTTTACCTTTAGCTCCAGAGCTCAATAAAAAGGCACCCATGCTGGCAGCCATGCCAACACAAATTGTTGAAACATCTGGTTGAATATATTGCATCGTATCATAAATAGCCATACCTGCTGTAATCGAGCCACCTGGGCTATTGATATATAAACTAATATCCTTGCTTGAATCTTCTCCAGCGAGAAATAGTAATTGAGCTATTACCAAATTAGCTAAATTATCATCTATTTCTGATCCTAAAAATATTATTCTATCCTTAAGCAATCTTGAATAAATATCAAAAGATCTTTCACCTGCACTAGTTTGTTCTACTACCATAGGTATTAACATAATTTATACTCCTTATATGAAATTAGTCTTCTTTGATTTTAGAATCACTAACTTCCACTTTTTCCTCAGCAACTTCATTGATATTTGCTAGTTCTATTATTCTTTGAAGTGCTTTCTCTCTTTTTAAACCTTTATCCAGCATTTTTAAATTCTCTGGACTTTTAAAATAACCATCTAACATTTCTTTTGGTTGTCCATAAATCTGTGACATTGCAGTTATTTCTTGATCAAAATCTTCAGCTGTAATAACTAGCTTTTCATTAGCAGCTACTGCATCTAATAGAATATCTCTCTTAATATGCTTGATAGCATTATGTCTGTATTCTTCTCTAACTTTTTCTTCTGTCATACCAGTTAATTCAAAATACTTATCTAATTCCATTCCTTGTTGTTGAAGATCACCCTGGATATCTTTCATAAATTGATCAGTTCTTTCTTTGATCATGATTTCAGGTATCTCTACTTCAATTTTATTAATAGCTAAATCAAGCGCCTGAGTTCTTAGAGCATTATCTGCTTGTTCTTGTTTTTGGTTTTTAAGGCTTTTTCTAATATCTTCTTTAAGTTCTTCTAAAGTATCGAAATCACTTACTTCTTTGGCAAAATCATCATTTAATTTACTTAATATCCTCTTTTTTACTTCTTTGATAGTTACCTTGAACACTGAGTCCTGACCTTTTAAGTCTTCAGCATGGTAGTTTTCAGGAAATTTAACATTAACATCGATATTTTCACCAGCTTTAACTCCAATCAATTGTTCTTCGAAGCCAGGAATAAATGTTTTAGAACCTAATTCTAAAGGATAATCTTGACCGGTACCTCCATCAAATTGCTTTTCGCCAATATAACCTTCAAAATCTATAACAACAGTATCTCCTTCAGCAGCAGGGTCTTCAGTTATTTCTACTTTAGCAGTTTTCGTTCTCATGGCTTCTAATTCAGAAGCTACATAGTTTTCATCTAAAGTAATCATTTTTCTTTCTAGATTCAAACCAGAATAATCTCCTAAAACACCTTCAGGTACAACTTGAATTTCTACTTTAAATACTGCTGGACCTTTTTTATCAAACTCAATAATATCTACTTTAGGTCTGTCAATAGGTTGTAGATCATTTTCAAAGATAGTCTTTCCATATTCTTCAGGTAAAATTATGTCAACCGTTTCTTCGATAATAGAGCCTTCGCCAACATGTTTTTCCAGAATATCTGCTGGCACTTTACCTTTTCTGAATCCTGGTATAGAAACCTTTTCACTCAAACTTTTAGAAGCTTGCTTATAAGCCTTTTCCACTACTTCCGCCTCAACTGTAATTTCCACTGAAACTATATTGTTTTCTTTACTAATTATTTTATTTGCCATTTTAATTCTCCCTTCGTTTCCTAATTTATTATTATACAATAATATTATGTTTGTAACAAGTTATGGCTAACTTTTTTATATAAAAATACCTCGAAAAAATTCGAGGTATTTTTATTGGAGCGGAAGACGGGATTTGAACCCGCGACCCTCTCCTTGGCAAGGAGATACTCTACCACTGAGCCACTTCCGCAAGTGGTGCGGATGAAGGGACTTGAACCCCCACGATCTTACTCACTAGAGCCTAAATCTAGCGCGTCTGCCAATTCCGCCACATCCGCATTGGTGATCCATCCGCGACTCGAACGCGGGACACCCTGATTAAAAGTCAGGTGCTCTACCGACTGAGCTAATGGATCATATGGGGTGGATGATGGGATTTGAACCCACGACTTCTAGTGCCACAAACTAGCGCTCTACCACTGAACTACACCCACCATACTTCATTTTCATAGACGCAAAAATAATTATATACTTTTTAGAAATTATTTTCAAGTATATTTTTAAAATTATTACTATGATAATAAAGAATATCTACTTAATTACTTCAAACTCAGATTTTGGCGCACCACATAATGGACATACATAGGTATCTGGCAAATCTTCAAATGGAGTTCCCTCAATTTCATGATCATATACATAGCCACAAATCTTACATACATATTTATCTTGATTACTTTTATCTTTCACCACCGCTTTATCCTCTTGAACTTCGATTTTAGCCTCTTTTTTTGATTCAAGGTTTCCACCTTTTTTAATTGTCCTAAAATCGAGATAGGTCAAAGGAGCTATTCCTTTTTTATTATTATTAACAAAACCATCTTTAATTGAACAAATAAAAAGCTTATGAGTTCCAACATCGATTTCTTGGTCAATCTGACAGAATAATCCAGAAAGAGCATGATCCTTTAAATATGGTGATCCATGCTTCATTTCATACTTATAATTCTCAAACTTATTTTTATCTCGTCCTGATGAAAAACCAAAATTAGCTATTGCATTATATTCATCCTGACCAATTACATTTACTACCAGTTCTCTTTTTCTTAAAACCAAACTGGTAGTATAGTTACTTTTATTCATACAAACAGATATCTGTCTAGGTTGACTAGTTAACTGCATTACAGAATTAGCAGCTTGTCCATTGACTATACCATCAAATTCGCTGGTTATTACGTACATTCCATAGGAAAATTGCCTGATTGCTGTTTTTAATTCTTCTTCACTATAGGTTTCTACTATATTTTCTGACTTAGCGATCTGTTCAGCTTCAAAATTACTGCTATCCACACCACAGATCGGACAAATATCAATAGGCTTGTCGCCTTCCATTTCATATCCACATACTTTACATGTCCACTTCATAGATACACCTCCTTTTGATATAAATTATATCATTTTTTTTATTGGATTAAATGATATAATGTTAGATAACAAGATAATATCTTATATTATCTTATAATATAAGGTAAAATGAGGTGCATTATGGATGATAAAATAAAAAAAGGAACAGATACTATAACCCAAATATGGGGTAACCCAAGAACTGACTTGAAAGAAGAGTTAGGTTTTTTAGGTGAAATGATAGTCGAACACGCTTTTGCTGATATCTATTCCCGACCGGGATTAAGCTTAAGAGATAGAGAGCTGATTACAATCTCAATGTTGATAGCTCAAGGTGGTGCCCCACAGCAGCTAAAAAACCATATGCTAGCAGGAATCAACCAAGGAATAAAAATTGAAGAACTATTGGAAATAGTCCTTCAAAGCTATCTTTATAACGGCTTTCCTAAAGCAATTCAAGCCTATAAAGTGTTACAAGAAGTAGCTGATAGCATATAGAATAATCAAGTGTGCCGGATAAAAAACATAGAAGAAATATTTACTGCCTTTACCTCTTTCTCCATTATATAAAAATATAATAAAAAGGCTTAATATAGATAATAGTTGAATAGAATTCCAGATCAATGGCAACTTACCTATATTGAATAAAAAGTGTCCAGCATTAGCCAAAATAATTGCAATTATTAGTTTCAAATTATCTTTTCTGAATATATAGAAAAGTATAATTGTTAATACACCATACCAACCATAATCCACATTGATGATTTGACCCAAAATAGGAAATAGTAGAATTGAAATTAACATCAAAACTTTACTTTCTGGGTTTTTCTTGATTACGATTATTGCAGCTAAACCAAGTGCCAAGGTGAAAAATATATTTTTATAACTTAAAAAAATATTTATTAAGTTTATGCTTTCCCCTAATACCTGCATGTATATCAACTGAAAAGCCAAGGCAAAAATCAATATTTTTACCAGGTATTTTTTTTCATTTTTTGTATGCCAGGCTCCTTCGCTGATGCCCCAAAAAAATATAGGAGCTGCCAGTCTTCCTATAGATCTTAAAAAGAAATATATAAGATTTTGTTCTGGTAAAACAATCAAGGCTAGATGATCAAGTAACATAAAAAAGGCTGCTAAATATTTAATTTGGGTATTATTCAATAACTTAGGCATAGTCATTTAAATCAGCTTCCTTGACTTTTTCAAACTCTTTATATACTTTTTTGTATACTTCATTTCTACCTGTCTCATAAGAAATCTCCTGAAGTTTTCTAACTGGTAAAACATCAATAGATGTACCTGTAATAAAACAACCATCATAGCTTTGTAGCTCTGATATCAATATTTCCTTTTCCAGAATTTCCATTCCCAGTTTATTCAATACATAAATCACTTTATCTCTGGTTATTCCAGGGAGTACATCAACTATTGGCGTAGTAATTATCGTGTTTTCTTTAATAAAGAAAACGTTTGATCTACTGCCTTCGGTAACAATATTGTCATGAGCTATCAATGTTTCAAAATAATTATTATCTTTTAAATAGCTATCTACTTTACTTTTATACTCATCATTATATATTTTTAAATTTGGGTTATCTCTTTTTATTTCCAACAAGCCAATATCAACACCCACATCAAACCATTTTTCTGGTGGATAAAAGCTTTTTGTAAAAAAAACTATATTAGCACCGTTAACAGGATCATAGCTTAAAAATATATTCTGACTTATATTGATATCAATAGATTTGATTAAAATCTTTATTGACTCTTTTAAAACCTCTGTATTTGCATCAATGGCTATATTTTTCAATCTGTTTAAATGTTCATTAAGAAATAAAGGTTTTCCTTCTATTACTCTGAATACCTCATATAGCATACCTTTGGTTTTCCATTTTTCTATTTCAATATTTTCTGTTAACTTATTGTTGATTACACCTATCATCATCTTCTCCTAATAACTTTTTCTCCAGTTTTTATCATAAAGGTTTTTAAAAACTCCAGCTTTGGCTTTACACCATCCTAGTGGAAATCCATCATAAATCACACCATAGTAGCCATCATCTAAGGATAATTCCAATGTTTCTCCTTTGATATATCTGTTTGCATCCTCTGTAGTTAGATTTATTTTTTTACTAATCTCTTCTTCTTTTAAGGTCATAATATAGCTTTGACCAGGTACAAACTGGTACTTATTGATTTCACCTAACAAAGTACCCATATATTGGATTTTATTTTCCAGGTAAATATCATATTTTCTCTCAAACATATATACTAAATTATCTCTGGTCAAAAAGTATTTATCAGAATATTGGACACTAAGATATTTACTGATAAATTCTCTCACTTTTAAATCCAGATCATTGTACTTTAACCACTTGATATTATTTTTCTTATTTTTATATTCTTCTCCGGATAATTTTATTAATCTAGCTGCAAAATGTCCTTCTCCCTTTGCTTTATGAGGCCATATCCTGGCAGTTTTAGTTAAGTCAGATCTTCCATCATTTATCCATTCTGGTCTGCCATCAGAAATGTTGCCTGGCTTAATTATTTCTAATACATTAAAATCATAATTATTGAGAATATACTGGATATTATTTTCGTTTTCATCTGGGTCATAGGTACAGGTAGAGTATATTAGTATACCATTATTTTTTAGCAACTTAACTCCATAATCAATAATATCTCTTTGTATTTTTATAATACTGCTATCACCATAATCATCATAATCCTTGATTGCTTTTTTATCTTTTCTAAAGGTACCTTCACCAGAGCATGGAGCATCGATCAAAACCACGTCGAAATAGCTGCCGTAACTTTCAAATAGTTTTTTACCGGTTGTATTAGTAACAAGACAATTTTTAATTCCATAAAGTTCTATGTTTTTCTTTAAAGCCCTTACTCTTTTAGGATTAATTTCGTTGGCTAGGATAAAATCCGACTTGTTGCTATTCATAGCTACTTGAGTTGTTTTACCTCCAGGAGCTGCACATAGATCAATTATTCTAATATTATCATTATTATTATTTTCCAAAACATCGATCAGCAATTCACCAGGGAACATAGCTGAAGGTTCCTGAAAGTAGTATAATCCAGCATGATAATATGGATTGATACTCAGTTTTTCTTCAAAGTCATCTATATTATAGTAATACCCTGTATGACACCAAGGTACTTGATCCTCATTAAGTCCTGTTTTTTTTAAAAAATCATCTTGGTTGATTTTTAGCTGATTGTATCGTATGCCTGATAACGGCTTTACATTTAAAGATTCAATAAATTCTTTAAATTCATTTTCATCTAATAATTTTTTATATTTAGTTAAAAATTTATCTGGTAGTATACTCATTATGTATTCTTTAAAAAATCCTTTATATATTTTATTTCAATATCAATTCCAGGCAGTTCAGCTTTCCAACCATGATAGTCGCTGCCTCCAGTTATTAATATATTATTTTTTTGGGCGATATCAAGTGCCTTCAGTGTTTCCTCATCATTGTGTTTACTATGGAAAGCCTCAATACCATCAAGTCCTATTCCCTTCAAATCCTCAAGCAGTTCCCAACTATCATATAGTCCAGGATGAGCAAGAATAACTAATCCATCTATATCCTTTATCAGTTTAACAGCTTCTATCCAGGATAAATATTTTATATCAGTAAAGATACCTTCCTGTTTTAGTTTTTTATATAACTCCCCATGTATCTGATGGTCATAGCCTGCTTTAATTAATTCAACCATTACATGTTGCTTATAGATGGCTAAACCCTTAGACTTTCTAGTTTCTAATTTATCCTGATCAAATTTATATCCGCTATCTATTAAGTTTTTCAGTATCTCTTCAATATTTTTATTTCTTAAATCTATGAAATATTCAGAATATTCATTAAAGATTGGTGAATTTTTATTAAAGTTATAGGTTAGAAAGTGTACTTTTCTATTATTAGTATAGTTTTTAGCTGAAATTTCCATTCCTGGATAATACTTATATGCATCAGACATAAAAAAAGCATCAAGCATGTGATCATAAATATCATGATCGGTGATGCTAAAATGCTTAATTTGATTTGCTTTAATTAATTTTTCTAGAAAATAATAGCTAAATCTACCATCTGATAAATCAGAATGAATATGAAAATCAACTTTCAATTTCTTCTCCAAGAGCAATTCTATAATTAGCTAGTTTTAAGGCTAATTGTACATCAAACCCACCGGGTGTTTTAGCAATGCCATTACTGATAAGCTCAAGGGCTTCTTCCTTATCTATTTTTGCTCTTGCCACATCAATATTTTCTGCTCTTTCAGCAGTATGTACTATTATTGTAACGTGGTTTTTAAACACCTCAACTATTCCATGTGTCCCTATGGCAACTTTTTTATTTACACCATTTTTCTTATACCTTAATACACCTATCTGAACTGCTCCATAATATGCTGTATGATTTGAAAGAATAGTTGTATGCCCTAACATAGTAGGAACATCAACTAATTCCACCTCATCTTCTTTGACAATTTGACCATGATGGGATAAAACCTCTAATAGTAAATCACTTTTCATGTTTTAGGCTCCTTGAAGCTTTTTAGCTTTTTCCTTGACTTCCTCAAAATTTCCTACCATGAAGAATGCTTCTTCAGGATATTCATCACCATCTCCATTTAATATAGCCTTAAAGCCATCGATAGTATCTTTTAATGAAACATATTTACCCGGAATACCAGTATATGCTTCAGCTACGTGGAAAGGTTGAGATAAAAATTTCTGGATCCTTCTGGCTCTGGCAACGATAATTCTATCTTCTTTGGACAATTCATCTATACCTAAAATAGCAATTATGTCCTGTAAATTCTTGTATTTTTGAAGTATATTTTTTACTTCCATAGCAGTTTTATAGTGGTTTTCACCAATTATTCTGGCATCCAGCTGCCTGGAAGTAGATTCTAATGGATCTACAGCTGGGTAAATACCCATTTCTACTATCTGTCTTGATAATACAGTTGTTGAATCTAGATGGGTAAAGGTTGTAGCAGGTGCCGGGTCAGTTAAGTCATCTGCAGGCACATATACTGCCTGAACAGAAGTAATAGATCCTTTAGTGGTAGATATAATTCTTTCCTGAAGCTCACCCATTTCAGTAGCTAAAGTAGGCTGGTAGCCAACTGCTGAAGGTAGTCTACCTAACAAAGCAGATACCTCAGAACCAGCCTGGGTAAATCTGAAAATATTATCTATAAATAAAAGTACATCTTTATTTTTAACATCTCTAAAATATTCTGCCATCGTCAGACCACTTAATCCAACTCTCATTCTGGCTCCTGGTGGCTCATTCATCTGACCGAAAACCATTACAGTTTTATCTAATACGCCAGATTCTTCCATCTCATAAAACAACTCATGTCCTTCACGACTTCTTTCACCAACACCAGTAAATACAGAGTAACCACCAGATTCAGCTGCAATATTTCTGATAAGTTCAGTGATTAAGACTGTTTTACCTACACCAGCTCCACCAAATAAGCCAATTTTTCCACCTTTGGCATAAGGCGCAAGAAGATCAAGTACTTTGATACCAGTAACAAACATTTCTGATGAAGGCAGTATTTCTTCATACTTAGGTACTGGTCTATGAATTGGCCAATAATCTGAAAATTTTTCTTCTTTTTCCACATTATCAATAGTATTACCCAAAACATCAAATAATCTGCCTAAACACTCTTCTCCAACAGGAACCTTTACAGCATCCCCTGTATCTTCAACTTCCATTCCTCGTACAAGTCCTTCGGTAGAAGATAAGGAAACACACCTAACACTGTTGTTACCCAATTCCTCCATTACCTCTAAAACTATTTCCTTAGATGTAGATAGGCTATCATTATTAACAACTTTCAAAGCATTATATATTCCAGGTAGATGATCTGTAAATTCAACATCTACAACTGGACCAATAATACTAATAATTTTACCATTATTCATCTTTATCTCTCCTTAAGGTTTCTGCGCCTCCAATAATTTCAGTGATCTCTTTAGTTATTGCTTCTTGTCTGGCTCTTTGATACTGAATTTTAAGTTTTTTATTTAACTTTTCACCATTTCTGTTTGCACCATCCATTGCTGTCATTCTAGCTCCATATTCGCCAGTTTCCAGTTCGATCAAAGCGGCATTTACAGTCATGATCATATATGTATCAAATAATCTTTGTGTTATGGTTTCTTCATCTGGTTCATATAAGTAGTCTGTGTATTCTAAATCAGTTACATTCGGATTATCCTTTATATCAATAGGAAATAATGGTTTGATCGTTGGTTTTTGAAACAGTATAGATTTAAACTTATTATAAACCAAATATATTTCACTATATTTGTCTGATAAAAACAGACTCTTCAACTCATAAACAATATTTCTACTTTGGTTAAACAAGTCGTGTTCCCAGTTGATATCAATACTAGCATCAAGTTTTTCTAAATTTTCATATTTTTCAAAATAGTCTATAGCTTTTTGACCTATAGGCAAAATATGTAAATGTTCTCCATAAGATTTTTCTTTTTGTTCTTCAATATAGTTAAAAAGCTTAAGATTAAAACCACCACAGAAACCTCTGCTTGTTGATAACACAACAAAGAGCACCCTGTTGCTATCACCAAGTTTGCAAAAGCGCTTGATTTCTTTATTATCCTTCATTTTAATTAACCTGTGGGTAACATTTTCGATTCTATCATAGACAGGCTTGACTCTATTGTGTCTTTCCCTTGCCTTAACAAGTCTTGCTGTTGAGATCATTTTCATGGCATTAGTAATTTTAAGAGTGCTATCTACGCTTTTTATTCTGTTTTTTATACCTAATAATTGAGCCATTTTACTCCTCTTGAGCTTTGCTTTCCATGTATCCGTTGATTGTATCTTTCAAACTATTGAAATCTTCTGGAGAAAGCTTTTCCTTATTTCTGATTTTATTTAAAATCTCTGCATTTTTACTGCTTACAACATCAAATACTTCTTTTTCCAGATTTTGAATTTCTTCTGTTTCCTGCTCATCATAAATTCCCAGATTTGCAGAATATATAGAAATGACCTGTTGTTCAACCCCTACTGGCTTATAGTTTGGCTGAATCAAAATATTTACTAGCTTTTCACCACGTATCAGTTTCTTTCTAGTTTCAATATCCAAATCAGAACTAAACTGAGAAAATGCTTCCAGTTCCCTATATTGAGCCAAATCTATTCTTAATGATGCAGCTACCTGTTTTAAAGCAGGAAACTGAGCATTACCTCCAACCCTTGAAACTGAAACACCTGGATTGATTGCTGGTCTTATACCTTCATTAAATAGGTCTGTTTCTAAAAATATCTGACCATCTGTAATAGAAATAACATTTGTAGGAATATATGAAGAAATATCTCCAGCTTGTGTCTCTACTATTGGCAGAGCAGTAATTGAACCTCCACCAAGAGATGGAGCTACTTTCGAAGCTCTTTCTAACAGTCTTGAGTGAAGATAAAATACATCACCAGGATAAGCCTCTCTTCCAGGTGGTCTTCTTAATAGCAATGATATCTCTCTATAAGCTACTGCATGCTTTGATAAATCGTCATAAACTATTAAAACATCTTTACCTTGATCCATAAAATACTCCCCAATGGCACAACCAGAATATGGTGCTATGTAGAGCATTGATGCCGGATCACTGGCAGTAGCCGCAACCACTATCGTATAGTCCATAGCTCCTTCAGTTTCCAATTCCCTTGTTATTTGGGCAATACTAGAAGCCTTTTGACCTATAGCTACATAAATACAAATTACATCTTTACCTTTTTGATGGATGATTGTATCAATTGCTATTGAAGTTTTTCCTGTTTGTCTATCACCAACTATTAATTCCCTTTGTCCTCTGCCAATAGGAACTAAAGCATCAATTGCTTTTATACCAGTTTCTAATGGAGTTCTAACAAAGTCTCTGTCAATAATTTTAGGTGCTTCCTTTTCAATAGGGTAATAGATATTGCTAACAATAGCTTCTTTCCCATCGATTACTTCACCTAAAGGATTGATTACCCTGCCTAATAATTTTTCACTACATGGTACACTTAAAACCTGACCGGTTCTCTTTACCAGGCTGCCTTCCTTAATATCTTTATATTCACCTAAAATAACTACACCTACGTGGTGTTCTTCCAGATTTAAAACACTTCCTTTAATATCATTCTCAAAAAGTACTATTTCTCCAGCCATAACATTTTCCAAACCATAAACTAAAGCAATACCATCACCTACCTGGATAACTGTACCTACTTCTTCTTTTTCCATATTAAAGTTAAAGCTTTTTATTTTTTCTTTTAAAATATTACTAATTTCTTCTGGTTTCAAATACATTGTTCTATCCCTTCAACCATTTTTCCAATTTAACTAATCTCTTGTTCAGGTTATCTTCGTACACTACACCTTCAATTTCCAGATAGATGCCATCAATTAGTTCAGGTTCATACTGATATTTTAGTTCTAACTTAAATCCCAATTTTTCAGATATTTCCTGAGTTAATTTAGCTATTTCGATTTCATTTAATTCTTTTGCAAGAATTATTTTCCCTTTTTTTATTCCTTGGCTTTTTAAATAAAAATTATTGAAAGTCACAGCTGACAAATATGGTACATTAAAATCAAACCTGTTATTTTCCATTAACAGATTGAAATAATTGATCGTATATCGAGAAAATCCACCTTTATCAAGGGTCTCTTTTAACAGATTCGCCTTAATCTCTGACTTGATTCCAGGAGAAGTGAAAAATGTTTTCAATTTATCATCCTCAGTAAAAACCTTAGCTAATGCTTGTAATTCATTTTTGATATCTTCAACTGTATCATTAGCTTCTGCAACCTGAAACAAAGAACGACTATATCTTTCAATTACAGCCAGACTACTCATTCTTTTCTCCTAAACCATTGATAAATTGCTCAGCTACTGGTTGTTTTGTACTGTCTTTATAATTGTCTTTTAAAACCGCTTCTGTGCTTTTGACAACTAGTTCAGAAATATTGCTTTTGATTTCCTCTAAAGCAACTCTTTTTTCACTTTCAATAGATAATCTGGCCCGTTTTATTTCTTTGTCAGCACTTTCCCTGGCTTCCATAAGGGATTTTTCTTTAATCAATTTACTTTCTTGTTTGGCTTTTGCAATTATATCATCAGTTTCGGCCTTAACATTAGTAAGTAAGGCTGAATACTTGTTTTCTTTAGTTTTTATTTCACCCCAGGCTTCATCAATATCATTATAGACATTATTGACCTCTTTGTTTCTGTCATCGATAACTGCCATTACCTTTTTAAATAGAAACTTATTTAAAAAGAAAAGCAAAATACTGATATTTATAACCTGAAAAATAAAATCCGAGAGATTAAAGTTTAATAGGTCGAGCATTTCTTCCATATTAGTTTTTTACCCCAACTTAACCCAAATCAGTAGACCTAATATAAATGAATAAATAATACCAGTTTCTACAATAGCTGCCCCTACGATCATAAATGTTCTGAAGGTACTAGCCATTTCCGGCTGTCTTGCCAAAGAGTCTATAGCTTGTTTTACAACCAAAGCCTCTCCTAAAGTCCCGATTCCAATTGAAAGTCCTAATCCGATAAATTCCATTTCTTTTCCTCCTTATTCTAATCCTTCATTTATAAACATTGTTACTAACAATGTGAAAACATAAGCTTGAATTCCCCCAGCTAATATACTTAGCAAACTGAATGCTATAGGCACCAGTAATGGCAATGTCATCATTATCAATGAATCTAATATTTTACCCGCAAACATATTGCCAAATAAACGCATAGATAATGACAAAGGTCTTGCTATAATTGATAGAACATTACCTATGATCATCAGCGGGTTTGGCTGTCCATAACTAATAATATAGTTTTTCAGGTTGACCTTTTTGATTATTATCATTTGTGAATACAAATAGGCTAATAGGGCTAAGGCCAATGTAGTACTATAACTCGAAGTCGGTACTGTAAAAGTTGGTATTACCCACATAAAGTTGAACACCAGGATGATTAGAAAAAAACTACCAAGCATACCGTATACTTTTCTAGCGTTATCACCAAGTATTTCTTTAAAGAAACTATAGAAAGAAAATACAATCTTTTCTGCTATAGCTTGTCTTCTGGTAGTAGGCTTTATTTCTAGTTTACTAGTTATTATAAGTACAAAAGCAATTATTAAAAACATAGCTATCCAAGTTGTTGTTACAAACGAGGATATTCTAAAATCACCTTTTTCAAAAAAAATAATTGGCTTAGTAGTCTCAAGCAAATATGGTAGCTCTTCTATAATTCCATTTAAATAATCAACGATAAATCCCATTTAGATCCTTCTTTTACTTTTTCTTTTTAAAAATCACATATAATTCATTTAACATTAAAAAAATACCAAGCAGTCCACCAATTAAAATACCAATACCCATTCCCGTAGTGCCCCATTTTTTACCTACAAAATAACCTATTAGTATAAGGGTTATAATGGTAAAAGATGTTGATGTTGCGTAAGCTATCGCTCTAGGTATTGATATGGTCTGTTTGGTACTATCATTATTTTTCTTCATAATTTACTCCATAAGAATATTATACTTTTTTCAACACTTTATTTCAATAAAATCAGCAATAATATGATAAAATAAATTAAGTAATAGGAGGATTTCATATGATCGATGGACTTACCATAGCAAAAGAAATAAAATATCTGCAATCACAGCTTATAAATAATCGTATGGATAAAATATATCATCCATTAGAAAAGCTTATTTTAATCAAACTTAAAAACTCTGTTGATGAATACAACAGACTAATAATAAGTGTCAATCCTGACTTTTGTTCTCTACAGTTAACTAGAGAGACCTATAATAACCCTGACCAGCCTTCTACCTTTTGTATGTCATTAAGAAAACATCTTGAAGGTGGTAAAATCACAGCTATTAGTCAGCTAGGCTATGAAAGGTTAATAGAAATAAGCATTGAGAACTATAATGAAATTGGTCTTAAAACAATTAAAACCTTATATCTTGAACTAATGGGAAAGTATTCCAATATCATATTAGCAGAAAATGAAATAATCATTGATGCATTATATAAGTACCCTATTGGTATCAATGGCTTTAGAGAAATATTGCCTAAGAGAAAATACAACTTCCCCCCTTTAACTTCAAAGGCTTTTCTAGAAGAACTTTCAATTGGTGCTCTAGATGAGCTTCTCAGAAGATTTTCTCCTGAAAACAGTCTTGCCCTAACTTTACAAAAAAGCCTACAGGGCTTCAGTAAAAAATCTATTCTCGATATTCTGGCCACAAAAGGTTATGATGATTTGACTGTCGGAGAAGTAGACCAGGAGCTATTAATGAATTTATTTCAGCTTTTACAAGAGCATACAGCTGGATACCATAGTCCTTCAAGAATATTAAATGAGGAAATTAATCAAAAGTTCATACATTATCTGGATCAGAAACTACGAACTAAAACATATGGTAAATTAAGCCAGGTTTTAGAAAAGCAAATCAAAAAATCAGAAAAGAAAAAACTGATTTATATGGATAACATCAAATCAGGCAGTAATGCTGATGACTATCGAGTTAAAGGTGAATTGCTATCTGCTAATTTATATAGACTTACCAGTAATCAAAGTGAAGTTGAATTGGAAAACTATTATAATGAAAATAATAGAATTTTAATCAAGCTTGACCAGAGATATTCTCCTGCTGTTAATGCTAAGAGGTTTTTTAAAAAATATTCTAAGATCAAAGAAGGGTCTAAGCAAAGCCGACAACTTTTAGAGCAGGTTAATGATGAATTATATTATCTTTACTCTATCAAGACTAGCCTTGATAATATTTCCAATATTGCAGAATATGATGAGATAAGAGATGAATTGATTGAATTAGGCTTAATAAAGAACTATCAAGCTAAAAAGAAAAAAAGTAAACAGACCATCATTGAAAGCATTCAACTAGGAAATGGCGATTTGATTTTCATAGGGCACAATAATAAACAAAACGATTATTTAACTTTTAAATTAGCCTATAAAGATGATATGTGGTTCCATATCAAAAACGCTCCTGGAGCCCATGTTATTTTAAGGAAAAGGTTATCTGGAAACACTTATTCAGAAAATAGCCTTCTACAAGCTGCTCTGACTGCAGCTAAAGCTTCATCTAAAAGTAGTGCTAAAATCCAAGTAGATTATACCTTAAAAAAATATGTGAAGCGACATCCCTCCCACCGTCTTGGTCATGCTATATATACTGATTATCAAACAATAATTGTTGATTCTGATTAAATAAATATGAAGGAGATAGAAAATTTTATCTCCTTCATATTTTTACTACAATAACATTTAATATGATAAATCTTTTTTAAATAGTTTCACGCCAGAATCATCTAGCTCCTTTAGCTTTTCCTGCACCATCGCTCTATCAATAATCAGTTCTGAATCTGCTACATCAAGTAGTGGTATCATTACAAAGGCTCTTTCTAAAATTCCAGGATGTGGGATAGTCAAAACTTCATCCTGATACTTTATATCACCATAAGTCAACACATCAATATCAATTGTCCTTGGACCCCATCTAACATCTCTTTTTCTAAATAAATTACCTTCTATATAGTTACAATATTTCAAGAGGGATAATGGGTCAAGGCTGGTTTTTATTTTCACCACCATATTGAGAAAGCTATCTTGATCTGTATAACCAAAGGGCTCTGTTTCATATACTGAGCTTAGATCCAAAACTTCTATATCCTGATTATAGTTTAGCTGCCTGACTGCTGAATCTAAATAGCCTATCCTATCACCCATATTGCTACCTAGTCCTATATAGGCTATTTCTTCACGTTTTATTTCCTGAGTAATACTAAAATAATCACAGGTAACTGGAACAGGTATTTCTGGCTTTTTAACCTCAACAGTTACTTTTTTAACTCTGATGAATTTTTTTAATATTTTTTTACCAATATCATAACTAAGTTCTTCAAGTATTTTATATTTTTTGCTAAAAAACACCTCTTTGACTACTTCAAAAATTTCAACATAATTAATTGAATCTCTTAAATCTCCACTTTCCTTAGCATAGGATAAGTCACAATAAGCTTCTACACTTACTCTAAATCTTTGACCTAAATCATTTTCTTCTTTGTAGAAACCGTGATAACCGTAAAATTCCAGGTTTTTCAAACATATTTTATCTAACATATTATTTTCCTATTTCCTTCCTTTTTCTTTCTAAATAGTATTTTTCTATCGCATCTAAATATGATGATTCAGTTTCATATCTATACTCACCGACTCTACATATTCTCATAATTCCCATTAAAGAGTTGGTTATAAAGATAGAATCCAGCTTGATGATATCACTTAGCTTATAGTCTACTTCGTTTACATCAAATCCTTCTTTAATGACATTTCTAATTGTTCCATTTAAAACCCCTGAAGATAGTTTCGGGGTATATAGCTTATTATCCTTAATAAAAAAAATATTAGCTATAGATGTGCTTGTTACGATACCTTGGTCATTGAAATAAATATTATCTAAAAAACCAGCAGCTCTAGATCTTTGCAAATCATCCAGTCTTTCTTGATAGTCTGTTGTCTTAAACTGATATTTAATTTCCTTGCTTTTTCTGATTTTAGCGGATATCTCCAGTTTATCCCCTGGGTATTCACTTAACCCTCTGTTTGAGACATATATATTTCCTTCGCTATAAATATATCTCCAGGCATAGGTGCCAGGTATGATCCTAGACCTTAACTCTTCCTTTAATAATGTTTTTCTCTCATCATCTAAATTTAACTGTAAATAGTATTTTAAACCGTATATAAATCTTTGGTAATGATAATCAAAAAATAGAGGTATACCGTCTTCCACCAAAACAGTTTCAAATATACCCAGCCCATATTCATATATAGCTTTATGGTCTTCAACTATTATATTCAATGCCTAAACCTTTCATTATTCCTAAGCCTTTAACTTCTGTTTCTTTAAATTCTTCTTCTGCAGTTGATTTCCAGGTAATACCACCACCTACATTGAATTTAACCTCCTGGTCTTCTACCACTACTGTTCTTATGGCAATATTAAAATCAAAATTACCATTATGATCTATATATCCAATAGAGCCAGTATATATGCCACGGTCATATTCCTCAAGCTCTTCAATAATTTCCATAGCTCTTTTTTTGGGAGTTCCGGTTATTGAACCACCTGGAAAGATATTGTAGATAACATCTAAGGGTGAATAGTCCATATCCAGCATACAGGAAATGGTACTAACTAAATGGTGTACTGTTTCATATGTTTCTAACTTATATAATTCCTCCACTTTCACACTTCCCGGGACTGCAATTTTACTTAAGTCATTTCTTTCAAGATCTACGATCATCAATAGCTCACTTT
The DNA here is from genome assembly GCA_022615965.1 of Fusobacteriota bacterium. Taxonomy (GTDB): domain Bacteria; phylum Bacillota; class TC1; order TC1; family TC1; genus WTXA01. The sequence goes on along the minus strand of JAKEGG010000019.1, from coordinate 16,559 downwards.
TGTCTTTTATGCTATTTAGTAGTATCTTTTTATTTTGCTCATTCTGTTGATAATCATCAGCTACAGCAATGGTACCTTTGATAGGCCTGGTTGTCAGTTTATTATTTGTGTTTTTTATCAGTCTTTCTGGTGACGTTGATAAAATACTCCAGTTATTACCATGAATGAAACAGGCAAAAGGTGCGGGATTCTTTTTCCTTAAGTTGATATATAATTCTGCAACATTCAAACCTTCCATATAGCCTTTAAATTGTCTTGTGTAATTTACCTGGTAAATATCACCTTCATATATATAATTCTTTATTATACTGATTTTTTCTTTATAATCAGGAAATTCTTCCTGATATGTTAACTGAAAGTTATTCACATTATCTTTTGATTCACTTATTTCAATTTGAATTTTCTTGATCTTTTCTACTAAATCAAGAGCTCTTTTATGGTATTCAACATCATAATTTATTGTGATCAGTGATTTCTCATTAGATTTCTCAGCTATTTTAATTATAACCGGATAATAACCAATAAAAGCTAGTGGTAACTTATGTTGCTCGCCATTGCTTTTTCTTTTTATATCTTCAAATATCAGACCGAGGTCATAGCTGATAAAGGATAGAAAACCAGTATTGAAAGTACTTTCATCAATACCTTCTATGGTGTCCTTGCGATATTTAGAATAAAATTCATTTAATTTTGTTAAAGTTTCATATTTATTTATATTATCAATATCATCGATTATCAAATAATCTACTGGATTTATTCCTAAGTAGGTATATTTACTTTGAACATCATGATTTCTATTGCTATCTAACAGAAAAAAATATTTTTCATTATATAGACTTCTTATTAAATTATCTATATTATATTCAAATTCAACTACTAACTTATTAATCATTTTTGATCCTTAAAAAATTTTCAAATATTTGATAACCACATTCTGTAAGAATAGCTTCAGGATGGAATTGTACACCATATAGCATTTTTTCTTGGTTTTCTATACTCATTATAGTATTATCCTCTAATCTTGATGTTATTTTTAAAGCAGGATTCAAGTTAGCTTCATCTACTGATAGTGAATGATATCTAGTTACTAACAAAGGATTTTTAATGTTTAAAAAAAGCCCTTCCCCATTATGAAAAACAGGATCAACAATACCATGAACAGGATTGCCCTTCAACAGAGTACCTCCATATAAATGATTTATAATCTGATGTCCAAGGCATATACCAAATATTGGTTTTTTCCCGATAAATTTTTTTACTATGTCCAAGGAGTACTTGGAATCCTCTGGTTTTTTTGGACCTGGAGAAATAATGATATGATTTATTTTTGAAAAATCTTCATTAAAAATCCTGGCATCATCATTCTTATATAAAACTATATTTTGTTTTAATACTTTTAAATACTCTACAATATTATAGGTGAAAGAGTCATAATTATCTACTATTAATACCATTTTTAACCTCGCTAGGAATAATTATATCATAAATGATTAAGATATATAGAGCTAAATTTTTTCAGATATTATATAATATAGTCAGTATGAAATTGTACAGGAGAATTAAATGTCTAAAAACTTAAGTTTAGCCCTAAGAGCTGGGGAAATAATGTTGAAAAATGGCTCAGAAACCTATAGAGCTCAAAATATTATAAATCTAATATTAAAAGATAAGGATATAATAGATAAGAACATCACAATAATTGGTACTGCTATAATCATTACAGTACAATATGCTGATCAACCACCTATTACTATGACAAAAAGCATAGCAAGAAGGAAAAACAATCTTCATAAGCTTAGTTTTGTCAGCAAACTAGCATTAGAATACAACCAAGGAAAATCTGATCTATTAAAGCTTGAAGAAGGATTAGAAGCAATCGATATTTCTATAACCTATCCTGTTTGGATGAAGGTTATAGCCACTTCAATAGCAACTGCACTTTTTACCTTAGGATATGGCGCCTCTTTGGCTGGTGCTTTAGCTATTTTTTTCATCACACTACTACCTGCATATTTGATTCAGTATTTCATGAGACAAAATATGCCCTTTTTTCTCTCTAATATATTAGCTGGTGCTGTTATCAGCTTCCTTAGCCTGATAACTTTCCAGTTTTACCCAGAAATGCAATATAACAAGATGATTTCCAGTGTGATTATAATTCTTACTCCTGGTGTTATGGCTGTTACTGCAATCAGAGATCTGGTTAACGGTGATTTTATTACCGGAGCCAGTCGAGGTATAGATGCTATTATTTTAGCAGCTGGTTTAAGTATTGGGGTTGGAGCTGTTCTTTCCTTATATTTATTTATTAGTGGAGGAGTAATATGGAAACTTTAATTATTATAATCAAAATCATTTTGATTGGAGTTGGGACTGGTTTTTTCAGTATTGCCATGGAAGCTGATAAAGAAGATTTACCAATCAATGCTTTGTTGGCTTCGATATGCTATGGAGCCTATGTCTATATCTTAAGTTTATCTGACAATATGGTAATTGCTACATTGATTGCAACCTTATTAGTATCATTTTTAGCCATATATTTAACCAGAAAAAGACAAAAACCACTTCAGATATATCTGGTAGCTGGTATCATACCCTTACTACCTGGTTTTAATATATTTAAAATGGTACTTGGCTTTGTTAACCAGGATTTTACAGAAATATTAGTTAATGCCAATCTAACTATCCAAATCTTATTTGCCATAGTCATGAGTATTATTATTGCCTCTTCAATTACCACCATGTTGAAAAAAATTAAAATCAAAGTCTGATTTGATCAGGCATATATTTATTCTACAAGAGAAATAAGGAGAAGAACTTCATTGTTCTTCTCCTTATATATTTTAATGGAATTTGATTTATTCAACTACTATAGTTCATCTTTATAGTTGGCCAAAATACTGGTAATTGTTGTTGGAGCCAGCTGACCCAAGGAACAAAGAGAAGCTGTTGACATGATCTCTGCCAGATTTTCCAGCTTATTTAAAGCATCTTCTCTGTTAATTGATAATGAATTAAGAGCCTCTTCTGCTCTTTTTGTTCCTTCTCTACAAGGTGTACATTTACCACAAGATTCTTTCACAGAATATTCTACTGATTTAAGTGCTATGTCTAATATCGAAGTTTGATCAGCAATTACATACAAACTTATTCCTTCCATCACACCTGTGATCAATCCGTATTTTAAAGGAGCTTCAAAATCAATTTGCTTTTCCAATGCCTCTTTTGTAAGTATTGGTCCTATTGGACCCCCTACTCTAACACCTTTGATTTCTCCTAGGCTACCACCAGCATAATCAGCAATAATATTCCCTAGTAATGCATCAGTTGGTACTTCTACTAAGCCTGGCTTATTAACATCTCCTTCAATCGAAATGATTTTCATACCAGGATTTTTTGGATTACCGGCTTCCTTATATGCTTCAGCACCTTTTAAAATAATATCTGGCAGGTTGATCAAAGTTTCAACATTGGCCACATAATTTGTAAAGATGATTGCTGCCACAGGACAGACTGACATACACATACCACATCTTACACATTTAGCTGAATCGATAATATGTCTGACCTTAGGTGCACTGGCTATACAGGATACAGGACAATTTTTGGCACATTTAGTACAACCAATACATTTTTCAGAAATATAATATTCTCTAGGTCTTCCATAAATACCAAATGACCTATCTACAACCTTTTTGTCTCTGTGAATATTCAAGTCTCTTTCTATATATTCATTTGTTTCTACTTCTCTTGGACTAATAAATTGATCAGCAGAATATCTTACTTCAATATTGAAAGCAATATCCTTGCCTAATACTGAATCTCCTAAAAGACCCGCTTGATAGGCATCTTTAACTGCTTTTTCCATATCTTTAACATCTTGGGTATAAATATAGCCATTAACAGCTCCTATACAATGACCAGCAATAATCATAGCTTCAATTAATTTAAATGGATTTTCCTTGATTATCTTGTAGTCAAGAGCTCTTGATAATGAGTCAGCATTGCAGATTACTCCTTTGTTAGGATCATCAACATTGGCTACTTGCTCCAGCTTTAAGCCTGCAACATAACCTCCATCACCTCTGCCTTTATACCCTGAATCCTTTATCAACTGAATCACAGTTGTGTTAAGTGAACTCAAGGCTGATACCAATCCTTGTAATCCACCTCCAGCAACATAAGAATCCAGATCAGTATATGTATCTAAAATACCAGGATTTTTGCCATCTACTGAGATATCAGCTGATTTATATCTTTTTTCTTGCTTTGATTCATAATTTTCAGTTGCTTCAACATAATCAACAGGTGTAGTATGAAAAAATGAATAGAAATGAACAATATTATCTACTCTAGATGCTGGCACTCCTAATACTCTATCTATAGTCCTGATCATATCTTCAGAAATATAGCCATAAAGCTCTTGGGCCTTTAATAAAGTAGCCATCAATACACCCTTTGCTTCTCTGTTTTCATTCATAAATGAAACTAAAGCATCTAATTGGTTTTTATTTTCAATATCAATCATCTTTATTTAGGCCTCCTTTGCAATTTTAACTGCAGTAATTTTATACTCAGCAGTCTTAGTAACTGGATCATAGGCTGAATTTGTCAGCTCATTTACCGGAGATTCCTTATAGTGGAAAGTCATATAGATAGTACCTGGACTAACTCTGTCAGTAATTGTTATATTAGCTGTAATAGATCCTCTTCTTGATGTAACTCTTATGATACTATTTTTATCCAAATCATATTTTTTAGCATCAACTGGATTTATCTCTACTCTTTCAACTGGTCTTATTGCTTCTAGTGTATCAGAAATCCTGGTTGAAACATTATAGTGATAAAGCATTCTTCCTGTATTTAGAAGAACTGGATATTCCTCATCTACTAATTCTGCTGGTGGCAGGTATTCAATAGGTAACATCAAGCCTTTACCTCTGGTAAATTCACCTGAATGCAAATACTTGGATCCCGGACTATCAATAGTAGGACAACCCCATTGTAAGCCATCTTTATCTATTCTCTTATAGTTTATACCCGCATAAGATGGAATTGATTTTCTTATTTCTTCAAATATTTCTTCAGAATTATGATATTCAAATCCTTTATAGCCCATCCTTTTACCGATTTCACTAGTCATCTGCCAGTCGATCATCAGATTGTTAGGAGCATCAGCAGCTTTTCTGACTCTTTGAACTCTTCTTTCTGTATTGGTAAAGGTTCCGTCCTTTTCAGCATAAGCAGTGCTTGGTAGTACTACATCAGCTAGCTTGGCAGTTTCAGTTAAGAAAATATTTTGAACTACTAAAAAGTCTAAAGCATTTAAAGCTTTTCTGACATGATTGGCATCAGGATCAGTTAATACTGGATCTTCACCCATAACATACATTGCCTTTACATTGCCATCCATGATCCCATCTAGCATTTCAGGGATTCTTAAACCAAGTTTATCATCAAGCTTAGTATCCCATAGCTTTTCAAAAATATCTACATTATCCTGATTATCACAGAATTTATAGCCTGGAAAATAGTTAGGCAAAGCTCCCATATCACAAGCTCCTTGAACATTATTTTGTCCTCTCAATGGATTGATTCCAGCATTTTCAATTCCTACATGACCAGTTAACATACCTAGGTTGGCCAGATTCATAACATTGTCTGTACCTGTTGTATGTTCAGTTATTCCTAAAGTATAGAAAATACCTGCTTTTTTAGTTTTAGCATATAGCTTGGCAGCCTTATAAAGAGTATCCACATTAATGCCAGTAATCTTTGCAGTATATTCTGGAGTATAGCTTTCTACATTTTCCTTCAAGCTTTCAAAGCCGATACATCTTTCATCAATGTAGTCCTGGTCCTGCCAGTTCTCTTTGATGATAATATGCATCAAACCATTGACTAAAGCAGCATCACTACCTGACTTTAACTGCAGATGATATTTAGCCAAACTGGCTAATTCAGTTCTTCTTGGGTCTATAACAATAAGTCTGGCTCCTTTTTGAGCTGCTTTTTTCATTTTATTACCAATAATAGGATGAGCTTCAGTTGCATTTGAACCTATTATGAATAAAACCTCATTGTCTTCTATTTCACCAATTGAGTTTGTCATAGCTCCACTACCAAATGTTGTTGCAAGACCTGCAACAGTTGGAGCATGTCAGGTTCGGGCGCAATGGTCTATATTGTTAGTACCAAAGCCGGCTCTGAATAATTTTTGGAAAACATAGTTATCCTCATTTGTACAACGGGCTGAAGATAGTCCAGTGACAGAATCAGCTCCATGCTTGTCGATTACTTCCTTAAATTTTTCAGCGATAAAATTAAAAGCCTCATCATAGGTAGCTTCAACGAACTGTCCATCTTTTTTGATTAATGGAGTTGTCAGTCTATCTTTATTATAAAGCATGTCAGAATGATATCTTCCTTTAACACATAAAGATGAATTATTTACTGTTGCTTCATCTATAGGTGTAACACCTACTACTTTTCCATCTACTACATTCAAGTCAAAATTACAACCAGTTCCACAGAAAGGACATGTTGTTCTTACTTTAGTAACCTTTGCAGGATCAACAAATTGTAGTTGTTTATGGATCAAAGCTCCTGTTGGACATTCACTAACACACTGACCACATAATCTACAGTTATCTGTGCTGATCGGCAGGTCGAAGGCTGTAGCTACCTTGGTATCAAAGCCTTTACCTAAAAAGTCTATGGTATGGGTTATCTGTATTTGATCACAAGTGCTGATACATTGTCCACATAAAATACATTTATTAGGATCTCTTAAATAGGCAGGATTGGCATCATCTATTTCATAATTCCTCACAGCACCTTTATATGATCCTTGGGTCACTCCATATTTGACTGCATATTCTCTGAAGCGGTCATCTCCAACCTTGGTTGATGATTCTAAGCCTTCAGGATGATTTGATACTAATAAGTCTAGTATATCCTTCCTCGCTTTAATTACTTTTTCTGAATCAGTTTGTACCACCATTCCTGCTAGTGGTTTTGTTGAACAGGCTGCGGCTAAATTTTTTCTGCCTGTTACCTCAACTACACACATCCTACAACCTGAAAATAGTTTTAGCTTTTTGTTATAGCATAAGGTTGGAATATCTATGCCATTTTCTCTTGCGATTTCCAGTAGAGTTTTATCTTCTGAAACTTCCATTTTATTACCATTAAAAGTAATAGAAACCATTTATACTATTCTCCTTTCAATATTGTTTTTTCTATAAATTCTACGATGCTATCTACATCATAATAGTTAAAATCAGGACAAGTTATTCCATTGTAACTATCATCCTTCATATTACTAATTATACCTATAATATTTGTAAAATCAAAACTATTGGCTCTAAAATTTTCATCATCTATAAATAATTTAGGAAAGTCAGAATATTTAAAGCCTTCTAATAATATCAGATCCAGATCACAGCTTTCTAATTCTGATAAATATCCTTCAATATTCGAATCCCCAGATTTTAGAATAACTACTTTAGAACCAGCAGCACTTAGTTTGTCTGTATCTTTTTTTCTCCTGGCAGCAAGTACCTCGTCATCATTTGATGATATATGTCCATGATGTTTAATTACTCCAACCTTAAATTTTTGATTATTTAGTTTTTCAATAATTTTAACTAATAAAGTTGTCTTGCCAGAATTTGAATAGCCTGATATAGCCAAAACCGGTGTTTTCATTAAAAACCAGCCTCAAAATTGAAATAGAAATCTACTAAATCACCTTTTTTCAAGCATTCATCTGATTTACCTACAACAGCCAAAGCATTATAGTCGATCAAAGAATGGAGAACTCCAGCATTTTGTTTTCCAGAGAGTCTTATTTCATAGCCTTTTTCCCCATCTTCAACTATCACCCTTAAGATACGTGGCATATCTCTTTTTCGCTTAAAATCTACTATCATTTTCCCTGTATGTTTAGTCTTTAAGTACTTTTTTTGTCCCTTAAGCTTTCTAATCACAGGAGCAGCTATGATTTCAAAGGCTACTAAACCAGCGGCTGGTGAACCTGGTAAAGATATTACTAATTTATCCTGCCATTTTCCAGCCAGAAGTGGAGTCCCTGGTTTCATTTGTACACCCCAAAAAAGCTTTTCTATTCCTAGTAACTCATATAGTTCTCCTATATGATCAAAGTCACCGACTGAAACTCCACCAGTTGTTATTACTAAATCATTCTCTAATAAAGCCCTATAAAGCTTGGCTTTCAATTCTTCTAGGTCATCCTTAGCTATTCCATAATCTCTAACCTTGGTTTTTAAATCTGTCAGATACGCCTCAAGTGCATATCTATTGCTGTTATATATCTGTCCAATCCCTAGTTCCTGACCTAATTCAATGATTTCATCACCTGTTGTCAGCAAAGCAACTGAAGGATTTTTATAGACCTGGATAAATTCATATCCGATTGAAGTTAGCATGGCAACTATTCCTGGTGTAATCACGGTTCCCTGTTCAATGACCTTATCTCCCAGCTTAACGTCTTCTCCAATAGAAATCACATTCTCACCAGTTGTATGTGCTTTATAGATTTTTACTATCTCATCACCTTTGTCTGTATCTTCTTTTTTGACTACACAATCATAACCATCTGGCACCAGACCTCCGGTCATTATCTTATATACGCCATCAGCCTTGATACTTTTTGGAAATTGTCCTGCAGCTATGATACCGTCAACTGGTAGATCAACAGGACTGTTATAAGATGCTTGAATAATTCTGGTACTGCTTAAGGTATAGCCATCAAAGGGAGATTTTCTAAAATTAGGCATATTGATGCTAGTGAAGATATCTTCACTAGCAATTCGACCTAAGGCTTCAGTTATATTTATAGTTTCACTGTCCAGTACATTCAAAGAAGCAAAAAGTATTTTTCTAGCTTCTTCTATAGTAATAAATTTTTTCATTCTACTCTTTTCATAGCTTATTTTCTTAATTATAATATGGTAAAATATCAAAATCAATTAATGAAATTTTGAAAAAGTTTACATTAATTAGCTCTGCTACCTGGCTTAACAATTGGTTTACCTTCTTTACATAGAGGACATTCCCTTTCTTCATATGAAACTACATCCATAGAAAGACAAGCTTCTATTGTTGTACCTAAGTCTACTTTACCATTGCTTCTATCCACCAACAAAGCAACTCCAACTACTTCTCCACCTTTTTCTTTTACAATATCGATCACTTCCTTGACACTGCCTCCAGTAGTAACAACATCTTCTACTACCAGTACCTTTTGTCCTTTTTCGATTTCAAAATTTCTTCTTAAAGTCATTTTTCCATCTACTCTTTCAGTAAATAGTGATGGAACTCCAAGCTGTCTAGCCATTTCATAGGAAATCACTATGCCACCCATAGCTGGACCCACAACTATATCAACCTCCTTGTCTTTGAAGGCTTCTGCTAAATGAGAACATAAAGCTGCAGTGTATTTAGGCTCCATCAATACTCTGGCACACTGAATATATCTGTCGCTATGTCTGCCTGAGGTTAATCTGAAGTGACCCTCTAAAAGAGCTCCAGAATCAATAAATATTTTTTTAATTTCTTCAGTTGATAATCTCATAATATTCTCCTTTTTATAGATTTTCCATTTCAGCCACAATTTTTTTGGCTGCTACTTTAACATTTTCTGCTTTGGTAATCGGTCTTCCTACAACAATATAGGTTGATCCTCCCTCAATAGCTTTTTTGGGAGTAGTAATACGTTTTTGATCTCCTACATCTTCCCCAAGAGGTCTTACGCCAGGTGTTACTGTAATAAATTTATCCCCACAAGCATCTTTGATTATCCCTGCTTCAAGAGGAGAACAAACCACCCCATCTAATCCTGCTTCTTTAGTAAGCACACCTAAATGTTCAACCATTTCTTTTGAAGATTTATTATAGCCGATTTTTTCCACTTCTTCATCCCCAAGGCTGGTAAGTATAGTTACTGCTATTAACTGTGGTGCTTCTATCCCTAGCTCAGCAGCTGTTTTAAGTGATGTTTCCTTAGCCAGTCTCATCATTTCAAAACCTCCCTGACTATGAACATTCATCATGTCTACACCTTGTTTTGTTAATACTCTGACAGTCTCGCTTACTGTATTAGGTATATCATGTAGTTTTAAATCAAGAAAAATTTTTCCTCCTCTTGATTTGATATAGCTGATAATTTCATTACCCATACTAGTATAAAGTTGTAAGCCTACTTTAAACATACCTATATCATCTTTTAATTCATTAACTAAAAACTCTACTTCCTCTTTCGTATCAACATCTAATGCAACAATAAGTCTTTCCTTAGCTTTCATATTAACCTCCTATCTGTGGACTGCTCCGATTATCTCCTTATAGGAGCTTAATCCATTTTCCTCTACATATTTATTTAAGCCTTGAATGATATTTAATGGGGTATATGGGTCGACAAAATTTGCTGTACCAACACTAACTGCACTGGCACCAGCCATAATAAACTCTATGGCATCTTCTGTATTCATTATGCCCCCCATACCAATGATTGGTATTTTAACTGTTTTGTAAACCTGATAAACCATTCTTAAGGCTACTGGTTTGATGGGTGGTCCTGAATAACCACCCATGATATGTTTAATTATTGGTTTTCTATTTTTTATATCTATTGCCATTCCTATCAGGGTATTGATCATAGAAATAATATCAGCACCACCAGATTCAACAGCTGCACCCATCTCAGCAATATTGGTCACATTAGGTGAAAGCTTCATAATAACCGGTAGATCTGTATTATTTTTTACCATTGTCGCCACTTCTCTAGCCATATCAGGTACTGTCCCAAAGGCTATGCCTCCATGTTTGACATTAGGACAGGATATATTTACTTCTAAAGCAGCAACTCCAGGTACGCTGAGTTTTTCAGCCATTCTTCCATAATCATCTGTAGTATCCCCGGAAATATTGACTATGATAGCCGTTCCATAATCTTTTGCCTCTGGCAAGATATTGTTTAAAAAGTCATCTACACCACCATTAGCCAGTCCAATAGAGTTAATTACCCCACCTGCCGTTTCTACTAGTCTTTGAGGCTGGTTGCCCCTTCTAGGCAGAAGTGTTGTTCCTTTTACCATAATTCCTCCCAGCTGAGATAAATCATAGAAATCTTTGAATTCCTTACCTGAACCAAAGGTACCTGATGCTACAGTTACCGGATTTTTTAGTATTAATTTACCAAGGTCACAATGCAGTTTATTCATTAAAAGAAATCTCCTTCCCTTTAAATACAGGTCCATCCTTACATACCCTGGCATAGGAACCATCAGTTTTTTCACAGACACAACTAATACAAGCTCCTAGTCCACAACCCATGTAGGCTTCTAAGGAAAGCTCAAGGTCTACCTCTTGCTCAAACTTCTTAAGATATTTTAGCATAGGTTCTGGCCCACAGGCATATATTGCAGTTACCTTGCTGATATCAAGTTTTTCAACTATTCTCCCAACATGACCTTTACAGCCCAGGCTTCCATCCATAGTACTGATTTCAACCTCTGCAACTTGCCTAAAGAAATCAACAGCATAGGATTCATCCTTACAGCTGTAACCTAAGATAAACTTAAGGCTATTTCCTTTAGACTTAAGTTCTTTTCCCAGATAATACAATGGAGCTATACCAATTCCTCCGCCTACCAATAGTATTTCTTGTTCTTTTTTATCAATAGTAAAGCCATTGCCTAATGGACCAATAATATCTATGTATTCACCTGACTTAAAGCCAGAAAGATTTTTTGTACCCTTGCCTCTTACTTGATAAAGCAAAGATACTAGTCCGTTATTTTTATCAACATCAAATATACTGATAGGTTTTCTCAGCAAAGGTAAGTCACCTGTTTTGATTTCTACAAACTGTCCTGGCAAGGCTTCTTTGGCAATATTTTGCAAATCAATAGTAATCAGGTATATTGAGTCCTTGATCAATGCTTTATTTTCAAGGACTTTTCCAATCTCCTTATAAATCATTATTCAGTTACCTTTCCATCCTTTAAAGCAAACTCCCCCTTGCAGATAGTATGAACAACCTCTCCTTCAAGCTCCCAACCTTTAAACGGAGTATTTTTACCCATAGAATAAAATTTATCAGGATCAACTGTCCATTTTTTATCTGGATCAAATACTATTACATCTGCATTTGAACCTATTGACAGATCTCCACCTAGTTTGAAAATTTCTCCTGGCCTATTAGCCATTTTTCCCACTAGTTGACTATAAGAAATCACACCTTCTTTAACCAGCTTAGTGTTGATCAAGGCAAGAGCAGTTTCCAGTCCCACAGCTCCAAATGGAGCATAAGCATATTCCACTTCTTTCTCATATCTGGCATGAGGAGCATGGTCAGTAGCAATGATATCTATAGTTCCATCCTGTAAGCCTTCAATCAAGGCTATTCTGTCCTCTTCACTTCTTAGTGGAGGATTTATTTTAGTTGAGGTATCAAAACCTTCAACAGCTGCATCAGTTAGTACTAGATGCTGAGGTGTAACCTCTGCTGTAACCTTGATACCTTTCCTTTTACCTTCTCTTACTAGTTCTACTGAGTTTTTGCTGCTGATATGCGCAATATGTACTTTAGCATCAGTCATTTGGGCCAATGCAATGTCTCTGGCTACGATCAAGTCTTCAGATTCTCTAGGAATTCCCTTTAATCCTAAAATAGTTGAGTAATAACCTTCATGAATAAAACCTCCATTAGCCAGGCTTTCATCTTCACAATGTTCAATTAATATTAAATCAAATTGTTTAGCATATTCTAATACTCTTCTGGTTATATAAGCATTTTTAACAGGTTTACCATCATTGCTGATTGCAACTATCCCAGCTTCCTTTAGGTCACCCATTTCAGTTAGCTGATCAGTATCTATATTTTTAGTTGCCGCCCCTATAACTTTTAAGTTTATTTTTTCACCTCTGGCTTTTCTATCTAAAGCTTCAACGATCGTTCTATCATCTATTGCTGGTTTAGTATTAGGCATACAAGCAACAGTAGTAAACCCTCCCTTGGCTGCAGCTTGAAGTCCAGTTTGAATAGTCTCCTTATGTTCTAGACCTGGTTCTCGTAAATGAACATGCATATCAATAAGCCCTGGAAAAACCAGTTTGCCTGAAGCATCGATTATTTCAATATCCTGACTATCTGTTGCAATATTATCGCCTATTTCCTTGATTTTCCCATCTTCAATCAATAAATCATAAATTCCTTCAACTGAGTTTTTGGGGTCGATGATTTTGCCACCTTTAATTAATATCTTCACTACCTTTACCTCCCATCATAAGAAATAGTATTGCCATTCTGACAGCAACACCATTGGTTACCTGTTCATCTACAACTGAATTAGGATTTTCATATACTTCTGGCATGATTTCTACACCTCTGTTCATTGGACCAGGATGCATGATAATGGCATCAGAATTCAAAAGCTCCAATCTTTTTTCTGTTAGTCCCCAGAATTTGTTGTATTCTGACAGACTAGGTAACAAACCGCTGGACTGTCTTTCTTTTTGAAGTCTTAACACATTAACTACATCTGTTCCCTTTAAAGCTTTATCTACGTCTGTATAGACCTCTACTCCCATTTTTTGTAATTCTACAGGAATCAAGGTTTCAGGAGCGACTACTCTTACTTTAGTGCCATATTTTATTAAACCCCAGATATTGCTTCTAGCTACTCTGCTATGAGCAACGTCTCCTAAAATCGTTACTGTAAGATTTGATAGATCACCTTTTTTATCCTTCATGGTATACATATCCAGCAAGCCTTGAGTTGGATGTTCATTCATACCATCTCCAGCATTGACGATTCTTGCTTTTGTATTTCTGCCCAGGAAATGAGGTGCTCCACTGGCTCCATGTCGCATTACAAAAAGCTCGATACCCATCACTTCAAGAGTCTTTGCTGTATCGATCAAGGTTTCACCTTTTTGTACACTGCTGGTGCTAACAGCAAGATTAGTGCAATCAGCGCTTAAATATTTAGCTGCTATTTCAAAGGATGATTTGGTTCTGGTGCTATTTTCAAAAAAGAGGGTTGCCATAGATTTTCCTCTTAAAGTAGGCACCTTTTTAATATCTCTTTTGATAATATCCTTCATAGGAATGGCTGTTTCCAGTATTTCATCTATTTCTTCTTTAGTAATATTCCTTAGTCCAAGTAAATCCTTATATTTTAACATGTTTTCTCCTCATCAGCAAGTTCATGAATCATAACTTTGTCAGTTCCATCCATTTCTTTTAGCATTACCACTATTTTTTCTCTTCTGGAAGTAGGAACATTTTTACCAACATAATCTGCTCTGATCGGTAGCTCCCTATGTCCTCTGTCTATCAAAACAACCAGCTGGATATTTTCTGGTCTACCTAAATCTATCACTGAGTCCAGTGCTGCTCTGATTGTTCTTCCAGTATAAAGAACATCATCAACCAGGATTATTTTTTTCCCCTTAACTCCATCTGGAATAATAGTTTGGTAGATAACTGGTTGTTCAGTTAAAGCTGTAAGGTCATCTCTATAAAGGTTGATATCCAGTACTCCTATTGGAATATCGATATTATGTATTTCCTGCATTGCCTTTTTTAGCCTTTCTGCTAATGGCACTCCTCTGGTTCTGATGCCTAGAATAACCGCATTATCCAAGGATTTATTTTTCTCCAGGATTTCATGAGTAATTCTTTTTATGGCTCTGTCCATCTGTTCCTCATCCATGATTATTGCTTTTTCAACATATTTTTTCATTTCTGCCTCCCATAAAAAAAGTCTATCTGACTAACAAATCAGATAGACTATAGTATTCTTGTAAATCTAGCAGCTGCAATAAATATTATATTCATATCATCTTTTTAGTCTCTCGTACCAATTTAAAGATGTTTTGTACTATTTGTATATTACTATTAATCCAGTACCTTGTCAATTCTTTATTGACTATTGCTTTAAAGATTTTTTTACTTTATTATTATTATATATTTTTAAGGAGATCTTTAATGGAATCAAACAAATCAAGACTTATAACTTTACTTTTATGTATATTCTTAGGTGAATTCGGACTACATAGGTTCTATGTTGGTAAGATAGGTACAGGAGTTATCTGGCTGATAACAGCTGGATTTTTTGGAATAGGCTGGATCATGGATTTAATTATGATAATAATTGGCAGCTTTACAGATAAATCAGGTAATTTCCTGACTAAATGGATAAAGGAAGATTAAAAATCTTCCTTTTTTTATATGCTTTTATTAAATACACTACCTATTTCCTGAATTTCCACACTTTTATCATCAGTTCTTAAAAGCTTGTATGGTGAAATAATAAGTAATCCTGTTCCACGTCTGAATTTTTTCAAAGTATCTTCACTATGATTACCTTCTATGAAGAAGCAATCCTGTGTCTTCATAAGGTTTTTTAGTCCTTTATTTATAGACTCATCCCTTAATAAGTAGGATTCTGATATTCCTTTGGAAGAAGCTATATCCTTGATAAACTCCAGTTCAAAAAACAAATCGTCTTCAAAGCTTGTTTTTTCATTTTTTAGCTTAGCTAAATATATCCATTGACCTTCACTTGTCTTGTTTAATTTTAGGTCTTCAAGTTCTGCAAATGAATATAAGGAAATAATAAAGGAAGTTGATATGCTTTTTACTACTTGAATATTGAAATCAAAGTTGATATCCAGTTTATTGCCTAGTTCCAGAAAACATCTGCAAACCTCTTCGATGATCCCCTTATCCTCACTTTGTACATTGATCAACCCATACGAAGGATACTCTCCTCCTACTAATAAAATTTGAGTAAGAGCAGAATACAACCTTTCCTTTACCAGATAAAAGGGTAATGCTACCTTAGTGTCATTTTTACCAAAGCCACTACTAAAAGAGGCTTCCTGGGCGATCATCTGGCACCTGTTACTAGCAATATTATTGATGTAAAGGTTCCTTCCAATATTCTTAATTTTAATCACCACCTAATCAAGATATGCTTTTAATATATCCGCTTTATCAGCTTTTTCCCATGGCAAGTCAAGGTCTTCTCTGCCAAAATGACCATAAGCTGCAGTATTTTTATATAAAGGTCGTCTTAAATCAAAATGTCTGATAATAGCTGCTGGTTTTAAATCAAAATGCTCATTGATTATTTCTACGATCCTATCATCTGGCAATCTTCCTGTTTCATAGGTATCTACAAAAACTGAAATTGGTTTTGCTATTCCAATTGCATAAGATAACTGTATCTCACATCTGTCTGCTAAGCCAGCTGCAACAATATTTTTAGCAACATATCTTGCAGCATAAGCTGCTGATCTATCTACCTTAGTTGGATCTTTACCACTAAAAGCTCCTCCACCGTGTGAAGCTGCACCACCATAAGTATCAACAATAATTTTTCTGCCAGTTAATCCTGTATCTCCTAATGGTCCACCTATAACAAATCTTCCTGTTGGATTGATATGATATTTGGTGTCTTCATCTATCAATTCATCTGGTATGTCTTTTTTGATTACATGTTCGATCATATCTTAATATATTT
>JAKEGG010000018.1 GCA_022615965.1 Fusobacteriota bacterium | reverse complement strand
TAACAAATAGTCAATTTCAGGATAAAACCCCTATAAAATAAGGAATTTACCAGATTCCTTAAATTCCTTAGGAGTAAGACCCACTTTTTTTAAAAAGACCACATTTTAAGCCCCAGCTTAAGGTGACTATCAAAGGAATAGTTAAAGAAAAAACAAAGTTGATATTAAAACCATTAAATTCAATTTTAATGGCCAAGAAAATACCAATGCAAGCAACTATACCTAAAATAAATGATAATAAATATTTATAGGTTTCATTATTTTTAACTGTTAATTGGCTACCTTCAAAATTCATCAAGCTTTACTCCTTAAAAATAATAAACCTCTGTAAACAGAGGTTCTATTATCAATATCTAACTACATATTAACCTTCAACTTATCAACTATATACTCATAATTAATCTTCTCATGGGGAATGGTACATAAAGAACAATCCTTGATCCCATTATCAAGAATCTGGAAATCCCCACCACAATCAGGAATAAAATACAAAGGACAATAACAAAACAAACAACTAAATTCCCTTTCATCAGCAATCTCATGACAAGGAAAATACCTGCAACCTCTGTTTTGCGTAAAGGAATGATCAAACTCCCACTCCTCAAAAAACACAGCCTCAGACAAAAAATCAGACAGGACCTGAAAAAATCCTTGCTCAGTTAAACTAAACTCCCCAGCTTTATACAAATACCAGTAACCTAAATGCCCTCCGCTTTCCTTTAGTATCTCAATCTTTAACAGATTACCCTCCAGACTTCCACCTTTAGTAATCAAATACTCTCTATCCTTCCTGATAAAATAGAAAGCAGAACCAGCAACCAAACCATCAGCAACCAGATTCTCATTTAAATCACTTAAAATCTTCAGGTAATGACTTTCCTCTAAAATTATCGGCTTATACTTATTTAACATCATCTATCACTCCATCGGAACCATGACATCCATGTCATACTGTCCACTATTTACTTTACCAAGCAGCTCTTTGACCTGACTTTTTAAAACAGCATCAACATCACCATTATACTCAACTAAAACAGGTATAATTACATTTCCACCACCTAAGCCCTGCTCCTTAGACTCCTTAGTCAATTTTAACAATTCACCCTTAATATCCATGCTCACAGCAGCCACTACGTTCTTGTAGGCTGAAAAATAACTGCTGCTATTAGTAATAGCTTTAACACCTCTGTCAGATAAAAGCTTCAAAACAACCTCATTATCCGACTCAGCCATTGGAAAAACCACATCTGCTCCATAGCTTAAATACTCCTCGACCAGTTTGACAGAAGTAGCCCCGGTACCACTCGTAGCCACATAGCCCCAATAAAAAGCCAGATCTCTATCTACGCTTTCAATACCCTTTTGATAGCCTGACAGCTCATCTACAACCACAGGAACTTCCCTTAAAGCCACAGCAGCTACTATCTTGTTGTTAGTCAGCTCACCAGCCAAGATACCTTTGATATAGCCTGAACCTCTATAATTTATCTCCAGGCTAGTAACATTCTTTACCTCTTTAACCTTAGAATTGACCATAACGAAATCTACATCTTTATATTTCTCAGCTATGCCTGGCAGAACAGCAACATACTCCTGACCAATAACATAAATCAAGGAACTGCCATTATCAACTAAAGTCTTAACATTAAGCTCAAACTCACTGGCAACTATTTTTTCTTTAAATAAAAACTCACCAGCATACTCGCTTTTAGAACTCTCCAGGGAATCATAAACCTCTTTTACTAACAAATTATCTTCTTTGTTATCAGCAGCGATCAGTCCAACTATAAATCCAACATTTTCAGCACCACCACCATTTTTGATGCTGGTAGAATTAAAAAGAAACAACAAAAAAGTACCAATCAACCCTAAAAATATTACTCCTAAAATCAGAAAAAAACTCTTTCCTCTCATAATGCCTCCTTGACTCTTCTATACAAATAATATCATATATTAAAAAAATAGACTATAATAATACTGGAGGATTAGTCATGAGCAAAAACAAAACCAACAAAACCATAGCAATAACAGGTGGCACCCGAGGCATCGGCTATGCTACTGCCATATCACTATTAAAAACTGGTTTCCAGGTAGGCATCTGTTATCTGAACAGCCATGAGGCAGCTCTAGAAATGGTAAAACAATACCCGAAGCAGCTATACATTTTCCAGGGAGACATAGCAGATCCTAAAACGGCCGAACAGTTTTCCCAGGAGTTATCCGTCCACTTTGGACCAATAGATATTTTGATAAACAATGCTGCTATCAGCCACTACAGCCTGCTAACCGAGTCTTTTCAGCATGACCTGAAAAGACTATTTCAGGTCAATGTCCTAGGCACCTTACAAATAACTAAAGCCTTCATTCCCCAAATATTAAAAACTAAGGGTCTGATCATCAACATCAGCTCAGTCTGGGGTCATAAGGGAGCCAGCTGTGAAACTCCTTATAGCATGACTAAAGGAGCTATCAATCAATTAACTTCATCCCTAGCCAAAGAATTAGGACCAAATGGAGTAAGAACCATAGGCATCGCCCCTGGTCTTATCGATACTGACATGAATATAGACCTGGAACTTGATTCATTTATCGATAAAATACCTTTAAAAAGACCTGGACAACCAGAAGAAGTTGTCCAGCTGATCCTTTATCTTATTGAAAAGGATACCTATCTTAATGGAATCACCATAGCTATTGATGGAGGCTATTCTATCTAAAGAAAGCTCCTATTGGAGCTTTCTTAATTCTTCGATCAATTCATTGACTCTTTGAGCCAGAAGTTCATTAAATTCATTTAAATTACTCTTATTATTTACTACTGGAGGCATAACTACCTCCCCACAGATCGCCAGGATCCGGGCATTTTTGCGATTGGTCCCTAAAACAGCCATTGGTACTACTGGCACACCAGCCTTTATAGCTACCAAAGCAGCTCCTTTTTTAAAGGGAGCCGGATTATCATCCACCTTATTTCTTGTACCTTCAGGAAACATAACAGAAGGCTTGCCAGCATTTAAAAAATCGATAAACTGATTTAAAACTTCTCTGGGATCCCCATTCCTATCAATAGGGTAGGTATGCATCAAACGGAAGAATATCCTGCCAAAGATATTTTTAAATAAATTATCCTTAGCCATATAGGTCAAAGGCCTGTTAGTGCTACAGGCTAATACAAAAGGATCATCATTGCTTATATGATTGGATATCAGCAAAAAAGCACCCTTTTTAGGTATATTTTCCCTGTTGTATATCTTAAGACCTCTGGTAATCTTCAAATACAGCATATAGACACGAGTAACGATAAAATAAAACATAAAAATAACCCCTTTTCCTGTTAATTATTGCAGATTTTTTTGTTACAAACCTCCAACTCTGAATTTAAAAGATTCTCAATATCAGCCTTTACTTTTCTGGTCAGCTTTTCTCTGTTTTCCTTGTTATCCTCAGCAGGAGGGAGAATAGCCTTACCATAAATAACCTGCTTCCTTCCGAAAATCTTTCTGGAATTTAGAATTGCTACCGGTATGATCGGGACTCCTGCCTTGATAGCCAAAAGGGCCACACCACTTTTAAACTCTAATAAAGAATCATTATTCAGGTTTCTGGTACCCTCAGGAAAGATGGTTATCGGATATCCCTTTTTTAATTTTTCAACTGTTATATTAATTATATTTTTAGGACTGGCCTTTCTATCGATAGGATAGGCATTTGCTTTGCGAAGCAGGAATTTAACCAGGGGATTATCAAACAAAGAATCCTTGGCTACAAAAGACATCTGCCTGTCTACTCCTAAGCCAATCAAAAAGGGATCTAGATTACTTCTATGATTACCTGCAGCAATGAAGGTACCAGTTTTCGGAATATTATCCTTACCTGAATACTTTATCCCCCCTAAAAAAAATAGAATAATTTTACAAAGCCAATAAGCAAAACTATAGAACATTTTTTCACCTCTCAACAATTATATCAAAAAACCAAACATATTTGATATAATAATAGGGAATAAAACAAAGATAACGAGGTACAAATGAATAATTTTGATCAGATAATCAACAGACAAAATACTAAGTCGGAAAAATGGGATACTTTGGAAAATAATACAGCACTACCTTTTACTGTAGCTGATACCGATTTTGGAGTAGCCACAGAAATAATTGAAGGTATCAGAAAAAGAGCCCAACACCCGATATTAGGCTACACTACCTTGGAGGATAGCTTTTATGATTCTATCACCAGCTTTGTCAAGAGACACCATAGCTGGAATATTAGCAAAGAGGCTATCCACATTACTCCAGGAGTAATGACAGGAGTAGGGATCGCGATTGATTCCTTGACCCAGGAAGGTGATGAGATCATTATTCAAACTCCAGTATACACCCCCTTTTTTAGGGTAATAGAAAAAAATAACAGAAAGATAGTCAGAAATCCCTTGATCCTAAAGGATGGCCTCTTTACCATAAACTTTACCCAGTTAGACCAGCAATTGGCTACTGCTAAAGCTCTGCTGCTTTGTAATCCACATAATCCTACAGGAAGAGTCTATACCAAAGAGGAACTAGAAAAAATAGCCCAACTGGCTCAAAAGCATCAGGTACTGATCATTTCAGATGAAATACATAGCGATATTATCTATGAAGGATACAAGCATATCCCTGTAGCTAGCATCAGTGACTATGCCCAAGCCAATACAATAACCATGATCGCTCCCAGTAAAACCTTTAATATTCCAGGTTTAAGCACCTCAGTAGCAATTATTGAAAATCCCGAGATAAGGAAAATATTCTTCAACAAACTAAGGGCCTTAGGCTTACATGAAGGTAATGTCTTCGGTGTGGAAGCTTTGGAGATAGCCTATAGCAAATGTGATAGCTGGTTATTTAATTTGAGAGAATACTTAGAAGAAAACAGCAAGCTGGTTGAGGCCTTTATCAAAGATAAATTGCCAAAGGTAGTCTGTTCTTTGCCAGAAGGCACCTTCTTGATGTGGCTGGATTTTAGCAGCTATGGGGATCATAGGGCCATTATAGAGGCTTTGATCAAGGCTGATGTCATACTGACAGATGGACTTATTTACGGACACGAGGCACTTGGCTATTTAAGACTGAATATCGGTTGTCCAAAAGAAACCTTGATAGAAGGCTTAAATAGAATATATACTGGCATCAAAGCTTTAGGAGGTAATCATGCTTAATATAAAAATCAAGGAAAACTATAAAGGCAAAACAATTATCTATCCTCTTTTCCAGGATAGGCTGAATATCCCTTTACATCAGGAAAATCTGGACAACCTGATAAAAGGAGATCTCTTCAAAGGAGAAAAAGGTAGTAGCTATCGGGTCAGCTTAAACTGTCAGGAGGAATTTTCTCATCTTATTTTCGTTGGTCTTGGAAAATCAAGTGAAGAATTTATGGAGTCTTTAAGACAGTCTGTTGGTACTGCCTTCAAGGAAGCTAAAAATACAAAAAAGCAAACAGTAGGTATTTATCTTGAGGAAAAGCTCCAAGGTGAAGAGGCTCTGCTGAATATCTCAGCTAGCCTTGAAATGGCAGACTATAGCTTTGATAAATACATAAGTAAAAAGGAAAAGGTATTTGTTGAGGAGGTGGTGCTTTTTGGCAAAAATCTCTTGGCAAGGGATGCTAGCCTTGCTGAAGGTCAGTTACTTGGAGAAATGACCAGATTATCCAGAAACCTGGCTAATGAGCCAGGAGATGTCATTAATCCTGAAACCCTGTCTGAAGAGGCAATTAAGCTAGGTAGGAAAAAGGGCTTTACGACTACTGTTTTTGGCAGAGAAGAAATATCAGAACTTAAAATGGAAGCCTTTCTGGCCGTCAGCCGAGGTTCTGCCTTTGAGCCTAAGCTTATCGTGATGGAATACTATGGTAATGAAGGTGGTCCTGTATTAGGGCTGGTAGGCAAAGGTATCACCTTTGATTCTGGTGGTCTTTCTATCAAGCCAGCTGCCAGTATGTTGACTATGCAAGGTGATATGAGTGGAGCAGCTAGTGTTATTGGTGCTATGGGAGCAATCTCTCAGGTAAAGTTAAAAATAAATGTTGTAGCAGTTGTTGCTGCCTGTGATAATTCAGTTTCTGGAGCTAGCTTCAGACCAAATGACATTATCAGATCAAGAAGCGGCAAGTCTGTTTTTATCGCTAATACTGATGCTGAAGGTCGCTTGACCTTAATAGATGCTGTTGACTATATAATTACTGAAAAGAAAGTTGATAAGGTAGTTGATATTGCCACCTTGACTGGTGCAGCAGAGATAGCACTAGGTCAGAAAATAGCTGCTGTACTTACTAACAATGATGGCTTTTTAAATGAGGTCAAGTCTGCTGCTAAAAAAACTGGGGAAAGAGTTTGGGAGCTTCCTCATGATGAGGATTTCTTAAAGCTTATTGAATCTCCATATGCTGATCTAACCAATTCCGGTGGTCGTTTTGGCGGTACGATAACTGCTGGTCTTTTTATAGGGTCAGTTGCTGGTACAACCCCTTGGGTGCATATAGATATTGCTGGTCCATCATGGAGTGAAGAAAACAGTGGTTATCTAAGCAAAGGGGCTACAGGCTTTGGTACCAGGCTTCTTTACCAGCTTGCTAAGGATCTAGTAAAATAATTTAATAAAAAAAGGACAGAAATAATTTGATAAATGATTTCTGTCCTTTTATTTATTTTTTTCTCTATAATTCTTTTCCTGTTTTTGAATTCAATATTTTAAATCTGCCAATAAGTGGTAATTCTTTTGTTTCTCCTTTAGCAGCATTGCTTATCCCTTTGATAAACAGATAGATGATAGACAACAATACAGCCACAGAAGCTATCCAGTTTAATGCTGTTGGCAGGTAAGGAAAAAGATAATTATTAAATATATTGGAAGCAATAATAGTCAGGAAAAACAAAAAGCCCTGATTGGCATGAAACCTGTTAAATTCCTTTT
>JAKEGG010000004.1 GCA_022615965.1 Fusobacteriota bacterium | reverse complement strand
GTTATTTCACCTTTGTATATTTTTTGTAATTGTTCTACAGTCAGGTCTTTAGCTGTATTTTTAGAATTAACTACTACCGCTATACCATCTAAAGCAATTTTATATTCTTTCAGACCACTTTTCTCTTCTGCTTTCAAGTCTCTTGATGACATGCCTATATCAGCAGTTCCATCAGCTGCAGCTTTAATACCAGCAGATGAGCCAACGCTTTGTATATCAACTATTCCCTCTTGATATTTTTCAGCCAGTGCTTCAGCTATTGGAGCTACCGATGTTGAGCCAACTACACTGATACTTTGACTGTTGCTGCTTTGTCCTCCACAAGCTGTCAGCATTATTGTTCCAATAAAAGTTAAGGTTAATAATAAGAATTTTTTCATTTTTTTACTCCTTGATATAATTATTTAATTTATACATTAATTATATTAGGTATTTGTTATCTTATTATTAATCTATTGTTAAGTTAATGTTAAATATCAGTAACGGTTATATAATAGTGTTCCTTAACTATTTTCTGTCCTTCAGGGCTTAAAATAAAGTCTATGAAGGCTTTAGCTTCAGTTGTTGGCGCTCCTTTAGTCATTAGTATAAATGGTCTGGTAATCAAATATTTACCTTCTTTGATATTTTTTTCGCTTGGAGCTACCCCATCAACGAATACAGCCTGGACACTATTATCTACTGAGCCAACTGAAATATAGCCTATGCCATTTGGCTTTAAGGCGATATTTTGTTTAACAGAGCCATTGCCATCAGTAATAATTGCTTTTTTGGATAATATTGTCTTTTTAAGATCTCCATCCTTTACCTCAAGACCTATTATTTCTTCAAAAGCACCTCTGGTACCACTACCCTCTTCTCTACTTACAACTACAATAGGAGCATCCTTGCCACCTACATCCTTCCAGTTAGTTATTTCTCCACTAAATATTTTTAATATTTGGTCCTTGGAAAGATTTTTTACCGTATTATCTGGATGTAAAATAACAGCTATACCATCTAAAGCAATAATATACTGATTTAG
Organism: Fusobacteriota bacterium; assembly: GCA_022615965.1. Classification (GTDB taxonomy): domain Bacteria; phylum Bacillota; class TC1; order TC1; family TC1; genus WTXA01. The sequence goes on along the minus strand of JAKEGG010000004.1, from coordinate 8,612 downwards.
ACCTTCCTTTTCTTCCTTCTTAAGGTTTCTTGAAGACATACCTATATTGGCTGTACCATCAATAGCTGCTTTGATTCCAGCAGATGAACCAACACTTTGAACATCTACCTCAATATTTTTTACTCTTAAATAGTTTTCACTTACTGCTTCGATCAGTGGAGCAACTGAACTTGAACCTACTACGCTGATTATGTTTTCTGAGCTTTCATTATTTCCACAGGCTGTAATTAGTATTGAAACTGCCATAAAAAATAGTAAAGTAAGTATTTTTCGTATCATGTTCTCTGCTCCTTAAATTTCATAGCTTAATTTTATTATGTTTTCCAACATCAAGCAATAGAAAAGAGCATAAAAAAAATTTTTATGCTCTTTTACCTACTATATCAAACTGTGTCTTTTTAACATTTCGTCAACTGTTTTTTTGCTTTTATAATTTAATTCCACCATCGGTAGTCTGACTTCACTGGTATCAAAGCCCATTTTTGATAAAGCATATTTTACTGGAACTGGATTGGTATCACAAAACAGATCCTTAAATACATCAAAATACTCTAGATGCATCTCTCTTGCTTTTAAAATATCTCCAGCTTCAAATTCTTTAATCATAGCATTGATTTCTTTGCCTATAATAGCTGAAGCTACACTTACAACTCCTACAGCTCCAATTGAAAGCATAGGCAGTGTCAATCCATCATCTCCACTATAGATCACAAAATCATCCCTTGTTGATTTTCTGGTTAGACTGATATTTTCCAGATTGCCACAAGCCGCCTTTAAATATCTGATATTCTTGATTTCTGCAAGTTTGACAATAGTATCTACTGCTATTTCTCTAACAGATCTGCCAGGAATATTATATAGCATAATAGGTTTCTCTGTTGCCCCTGCCACTGCTTTAAAATGCTCATATAATCCATCTTGATTAGGTTTATTATAGTATGGTGTCACGATCAGGAAGCTATCAACTCCCAGCTTATCTATTTCTCTGGTAAAATCAATGGAATCCTGAGTATTAAAAGAACCTGTTCCCGCCATAATTGGCACATCAACAGAATCTCTTATTGTATTTATTAGTTTTATTTTTTCTTCCTTGGTCATCGTTGGATTTTCTCCTGTGCTTCCACAAACCAACAATGAATCCGAACCATTAGCTACTAAAAATTTACTTAATCTTGCTGCTTCATTATAGTTAACTTCTCCATTTTTAAAAGGAGTTACCATTGCAGTCATTACTCTACCAAACATTATTTTTCACCTACCATATTTTCTCTTATTAATAATTCTGCTATCTGAATAGCGTTAGTTGCTGCACCTTTTCTCAACTGATCTGCTACCACAAAGAAGGTAATACCATTGTCGAAAGCCAGATCTTCCCTGATTCTTCCTACATAAACCTCATCTGTGTCTGAAGTAAAGTATGGCATTGGATAAAAATTATTTTCCGGACTGTCTTGAAGGATAATGCCTTCAGCCTTCTCAAACAATTCAATGGCCTTGTCTCTGGTTATTTTTTCTTCAGTTTCTACCGTTACAGACTCTGAATGGCTTCTCAAAATCGGGACTCTTACTGTTGTTGCTGAAATTTTCATGTCATAATCATTAAAGATTTTTTGAGTTTCAGCAATCATTTTCATTTCTTCTTTAGTATAAAAGTTATCTTTAAAAACATCAATATGAGGAATCAGATTCATAGCTATCTGATGCTGGAACATTTTAATTGTTGGTTCCTGACCAGCAAGTACTTCTTTAGTTTGTTCTACCAGTTCATCCATAGCTTCCTGACCAGCGCCACTTACTGCCTGATATGTAGATACAATTATTCTTTTGATTTTCGAAAAATCATTGATTGGCTTTAAAGCAACACACATCTGTATAGTAGAACAATTAGGATTAGCTATGATACCTTTATGTTTCTTAACAGCCTTTGGATTGACCTCAGGCACCACCAAAGGAACCTCAGGATCCATTCTGAAGAAGCTACTGTTATCAATTACAATAGCTCCCTTTTTTGCAGCTATCTTAGCATAAAGCTCACTAGCTTTACCACCTGCAAATAGGGCTATATCTACACCTTCGAAAGAATCCTCTGTGGTTTCTTCGATCGTATATTCTTTACCTTTAAATACAACTTTTTTACCTGCACTATTTTTAGTTGCCAGTAGTTTTAAATCCCCAACCGGAAAATTTCTTTCCTCTAATACCTGAAGTATGGTTGAGCCAACTGCCCCTGTTCCAACGACTGCTATGCTATATTCTCTCATTTTATCCTCCTACAATAGTTTATCTAGACCCTCTATAAATTTATTTTCCAAAACAATTTTTTTACAAGCAAGAATTACACCTGGCATAAATGATTCTCTGTTCATAGAATCATGTCTGATAGTCAGTATTTGCCCCAGGCTACCAAATATAACCTCTTGATGGGCAATGAAACCTGGCATTCGTACACTGTGGATCCTAAATCCATCAAAATCTGCACCTCTGGCTCCTTGTATAAGTTCCTTCTCTTCTGGATGTCCTTGCTGCTTGCTTTTTCTGACTTCTTTGATAATATTTGCAGTTGTCAGTGAGGTGCCACTCGGTGCATCTAACTTATTATCATGATGATATTCTATTATTTCCACATCATCAAAATATTTTGCTGCTTTACCTGCGAATTCCATCATTAAAATCGCTCCAATTGCAAAATTAGTTGCCCATAAGGCTCCAATTTTTTTATTCTGACATATTTCCTTGATTTCTACCACCTGCTCTTTGGTAAAGCCTGTTGTACCAATTACAATCGGTATCCCAGCCTCAAGAACATTTTTAGTATTTTCATATATACAGCTATGATTAGTGAAATCTACCACTACATCAACGTTGCCCTTAACTAAAGCATCCTTCAGGCTTTTTTCAATGATAACCTGATCAGCTGTATTGGCTATTTCACCAATAGATTTGCCAACATTGTTAAAATCTACTGCAGCTGTTAGTACAACTCCATCGTTTTTAGCTATTGCTCTTACAACTTCACTACCCATTTTACCACAGGCTCCGCTTACGCAGACTCTTAAATCTCCCATCTTATTACTCCTTTATAAAAAAACAGTCATAAGCATTTTGCTTATGACTTATGATCTTAATTAAAATGCTCATCTTATAGCACTCCACATAATGTGACAATTGTCTGTCTCTTAAACAAACAACCAGCTTTGATCCTGGCAGATCTAAAACTTCGGCAGATTTCCCTTTTCTATTTCTTCATAGCTTCCGGCTCTGAAATAGTACTGATGTCATCTGCTCCTCTAGGTTGATGATGCCTGATATTTACTTACCTAAATATTATAGCTAAGTTTATAATTATTGTCAATGTGACTTTAAGAGTTCCTTGTATTTTTCCTTTTTTTACTTCTGATATCTCTATCAATAGCTAGAGAGTGAATCAAACACATATCGGTAATTCTTGAAGCTATTCTCTGATCAAGTAAGCTATCTATTTCTTCTAAGGTTAAATTTGTAGTGATAATAGTTGTTAGCTCATTATTTAATCTATAATTAATCAGGGCATACAGCTGATTGATTGACCACTGGGTATAATTATGTGCTCCTAAATCATCTAAGATCAATACTTTTGCCCTCTTAGCCTTATTAAAAACACCTTTACCCTCTCCAACAGCAAATAAATCTTCTTTGCTTTGGTCCAGAAATTCAGGGACAACATAAAATACAGCTTCGATATCATGGCTGGAAAGTTCATTGTATATTCCTGAAGCCAGATGAGTTTTGCCTGAACCAACAGGACCCTCTATCAATAATCCTTTGATATCTTCCTTATCTTCAATAATGTCTCGAACCAGTTTCTTGGCAGCTTTGACCAACTTTTTGGCAATACTTAAATATGTATCACTACTATTTTCCGGATCAATAATTATATCAGGATAATAGTTTAAGTTAAAATCCTTTAATAAAACTTTACTGAATTTGGAAGGCAGCTGACTTTTACCTTTATTACAGCTGCATTTTTGAGCAACACTATTAACAACTATATAGCCAACATCCTTACACTTAGGACACTTATAGCTATCTGTTTCTTCAATTCGCAAACTATTCAGTAATTTATTAATATATTCTTCCATCATATACCTATCTTCTATTCATATAAGTCATCATATTTTCCAGGTTTGGCCGTTCTTTTTATTTTACTCTTACTATTGCTAGCTGATTTTTTCTTAATTTCCTTAGTTAAGGCATTATTTTCCAACTGAGTGGATACTCCTTTTTGTTCCCAGTCTAAAAGTACCTTGTCAATATATTTGAAATTAAGTTTACTACTGGAGACAGCAAGCTTGAGTACCTCCATCAACATATCTTCTGAATAGCCTCTTTCATTAAGCCATTCATCAATAAAATCGACTTCAATTGGAGATAAGGCTTTTTTAAACTCACCTTCAAAGGCCTGATATACTTTAGCTTCTTTCTTTGTGTTCTTAACCTTTTTACTAGTTTCAGAAAAAACCAACTCTTTATCAGTTCCTTCTTTATTAATATCAGTTTCATCATCAAACATGCTATCAATAAAGCTATCAAAATCATAATAGAACACTCCATCTGACTCAACATAGGTAACCAAATTCTTAGAAATCAGGTTAGATAATATTTCCAAGACCTTTTCTTCATCAATATTCAAAACTTCAGCCAAAGAATTATCACTGACATTTTTTTTCTCAGTAAATATCAGATGCCAAAGTTCTAATAATACAAAGCCTTCTTCAAGAGATAATTTTAGTTCTTTTATTTTCTGGAAAAAAAAGCTAGGTATTGAAGTATATTCAATACTCAATATTTTTTTTAGCTTCTGTTGATATTCAGAATTATTGCTCATCTTTGATTTTATCCTTTATGAAATCTTCTATACGATCTAATGCCTCTGTGATTTCTTCAATCGAATAAGCATAGCAGATCCTGATAAAGCCTTCTCCACTTGGACCAAAGCCATTACCTGGAACAACCGCCACATTTTTTTCATGTAGAAGAGTATCGGCAAAATCTTCAGAAGTCATCCCTGTTCTTTTTATTGATGGAAAAGCATAAAATGCTCCTTCAGGTTCAAAGCAGTCTAGCCCCATATTATTTAATCGATCAACAAGGTATCTACGTCTTTGATCATATATAGCTACCATCTTTTCCATTTCTGGAATACCATCTCTTATAGCTTTAGCTGCAGCTCTTTGTGCCATAATAGGTGCGCAAAGCATTGTATACTGGTGTATTTTAACAGTTTCCTTCAATAATTCTTGTGGTCCACATAAGAAACCTACTCTCCAGCCAGTCATTGCAAAGGACTTAGAAAATCCATTAACTACATAGGTTCTTTCTCTCATATCAGACAAAGCAGCAATACTAAAATGATTTATTCCATAGCTTAATTCACTATATAGCTCATCAGCTATTACAAATAAATCATATTTTTTAACAATATCAGCTATTGGCTCAAGTTCTTCCCTGGTCATAACTCCACCAGTAGGATTACTTGGATAAGGGAGTATCAAAACTTTAGATTTACTGGTTATAACTTTTTCCAATTCATCTGCCAAGAGCTTAAATTTATTTTCACTTTTTGTTTCAACATATACTGGAGTTCCATAAACCATTTTTACATTTGGTACATAAGAAACATAGCAAGGCTCTGGGATTATTACTTCATCACCTGGATTCACCAGGGATCTTAAAGCCAAGTCAACTGCTTCACTAGTACCAACTGTTATTAATATTTCGTTATGCTGACTATATTTCAGACCAAATCTGTCTAGCATATAGCCCTCAACAGCTTCTCTTAAATCAGGAGAACCCCAGTTACTTGTATAATAGGTCTCCTCATTATTTATAGATTCTATGGCTGCATCGCAAAAAGCCTTAGGAGTAGGAAAATCAGGTTCTCCTACACCTAATGATATAACCTTGCCTTCTATTTCAGAGAAATCAAAATATTTTCTTATTGCAGATGGTGCTAGGCCTCTAACAACATCAGATATCACTTTACTATAATCCATCTTTAATCTCCAATCCAACTATTTAACCACCAAGTTAAAAATCTTGCCAGCTATAAATATTTCCTTAACTATTGTTTTTCCTTCCAAAGAGGCTGCCAAAAGATCATCTGTTAAAGCCAAGGATTTGGCTTCTTCTACAGTTGCTGTTCTACTAACTCTGATAGTCCCTCTTAACTTACCATTGATCTGAACTGGCAAATCAATTACATCATCTATTGTCTTGCTTTCATCATATTCTGGCCATTTGCTTTCATTCAACATACCTCCAAAGCTCAGTTCAAGCCACATATCCTCGGTAATATGAGGTGCAACAGGGTTTAATAACTGCAAGAAAGTTTTTAATTCTCCCTTGGTTATGCTACCTTTATGATTTAAGGTATTCAACAATTCCATTAAAGCTGAAATAGCTGTATTATACTTAAGATTCTCATAATCATGAGATACCTTCTTGATACATTTATGTATATTAACCTCTAGATCCGTTGAATAACTATCATCTTTAGTTAAAATTTCTGGTAACCTGTAAACCTTATCTAAAAATCTTCTACAGCCCTTAACACCATTTTGAGACCAAGGTACACTTTTTTCAAAGTCACCAATAAACATTTCATACATCCTTAAAGTATCTGCACCAAATTCCTCAATAATTTCATCAGGATTTACTACATTGCCTCTGGACTTGGACATTTTCTCTCCATTTTCACCAAGGATCATTCCATGTGAAGTACGCTTGATATATGGCTCCTTACTGGATACAACACCAATATCATAGAGAAACTTATGCCAGAATCGTGAGTACAAAAGATGTAATGTTGTATGCTCCATACCACCATTATACCAGTCTACAGGTATAAAGTAGTTGAGATTCTCTTGACTAGCCAAAGCTTGATCATTTTTGGGATCTGCATATCTTAAAAAGTACCATGAGGAACCTGCCCATTGTGGCATTGTATCTGTTTCCCTGATAGCCTTTCCTCCACATTTTGGACAGCTTGTTTTGACAAATTCCTCAATACTAGCTAAAGGCGATTCCCCATTATCAGTCGGCTCATAGCTTTCCACATCAGGTAATTCCAGGGGAAGATCCTTTTCTTCAATTGCTACCCAGCCACAATTATCACAATATACTAGTGGAATTGGTTCTCCCCAATATCTTTGACGAGAAAATACCCAGTCTCTTAATTTAAAGTTCTTGGTTCTCTTTCCTATACCTTCTTTTTCTAGAAAGTCGCTAATCTTTTCTTTAGCTTCTGTTACTTTTAACCCATTGATTAACGGTGAATTGATCATGATACCATCTTCACAATCTGTAAAAGCCTCTACTTCAATATTACCTCCAGCAACGACTTCAATTATTGGCAAATCAAAGGTTTTAGCAAAATCATAGTCTCTGGTATCATGTGCTGGAACAGCCATGATAGCTCCTGTTCCATAAGTAATCAATACATAGTCAGAAATAAAAATCGGTATAGCTTTGCCATTTATAGGGTTAACCGCTTCGATTCCTTCAATTTTTATACCTGTTTTATCCTTTACAAGCTCAGTTCTCTCTATATCTGACTTTAAAGCTGCTTCTTCCTTATATTTTATAAGTTGATCATAATTAGTAATTGATTCTTTAAAACTTTCTATCAGCTGATGTTCTGGAGCAATAACCATATAGGTTGCGCCATATAAGGTATCAGGTCTGGTAGTATATACCTTTAAAAACTTATCACTTCCTTGTATCTGAAAATCCAGTTCCATACCATATGAACGTCCAATCCAATTTTTCTGCTGAGTTTTAACTCTTTCAATATAATCAAGATCATCAAGGTCATCTATCAGCCTGTCAGCATATTCAGTGATCTTCAACATCCATTGGTTTTTAACCTTTTTATGAACAGCTCCACCACAACGTTCACAGTTGCCATTTATTACTTCTTCATTTGCCAGTCCTACTTTACAGCTAGGACACCAGTTAATAGGAAATTCCTTCTTATAGGCTAGTCCCTTTTTAAATAATTGTATGAAGATCCACTGAGTCCATTTATAGTATTCTTTATCTGTTGTATTGATCTCTCTGGACCAGTCAAAGGAAAAACCTAGAGACTGAAGCTGACTTTTAAATTTAGCTACATTGGTTTTAGTCACCTCTCTTGGATGTATTTTGTTTTTTATAGCATAGTTTTCTGTTGGCAAGCCAAAGGCATCCCAACCGATAGGATAAAGAACATTAAAGCCTTCCAATCTTCTTTTTCTAGCTACGATATCTAAAGCTGTATAAGGTCTTGGATGACCAACATGAAGGCCTTTTCCTGATGGATAAGGAAATTCTATCAGTAAATAGATCTTGTCTTTAGTTTTATCATCACTGGCAAAAAAGGTTCCCTTTTCCTCCCAGATATTCTGCCACTTTTTTTCAATTATTTTAGGATTATATTCTCTCAAGTGCAACTCCTCCTTAACCTCTTTATTTTATCAAATATCAATAAGCTATACAATTATTTTAAGCTATAAATAAAGAGTGAACCAAATTTCTATTTGGTTCACTCTAGAATATAACTAATCAACTAGTTCCTTAGCTAACTTAGATAGCTT
>JAKEGG010000017.1 GCA_022615965.1 Fusobacteriota bacterium | reverse complement strand
TCGACATATTTAATATCAGTAACATCTGCCATCTTTTTCATGAAAAGCAAGGCGGCAATAACTATTCCAGCTATAATAGCCACAACCACATCGACAAATACTGTTAATAGAAAAGTAGTTAAAAAAAGGAAGGTATCAGTTTTAGGCGCTCTTCTTATATTTTTAAAAGACTCCCATTCTCCCATATTGTAAGCTACAATAGTAAGCACTCCAGCCAAAGCAGCCATTGGGATCAGTTTGACATAAGGCATAAATACTAAAACAATAACTAAAAGAACAATTGACTTAACGATACCAGCAACAGGTGTTCTGCCACCATTTTGCACGTTGGCAGAGGTCCTGGCCAAAGCCCCTGTAACTGGCATTCCTCCAAAGAAGGCTACAACAATATTAGCTGTACCCTGGGCAACAAGCTCAGTGTTGGAATCATGGGTATCATTGATCATCCCATCTGCTACTGCAGCAGAGAGCAAAGACTCGATCCCACCTAAGATTGCAATAGTTACTGCAGGTAAAAGCAAGGTTTTGATCAGGTCTATATTTATTTCTGGTATTAAAAAAACAGGAAAGCCTGCTTGTAAAGCAGCAAATTGACTACCTATGGTAGGCAGGTCCCATTTTAATAGCAAGACCAGAACAGTAGTGGAAATCACTGCAATCAGCGTACCTGGAATTTTTTTGTTTATTTTAGGCCATAATAATATGATGCTAATGGCGAGTAAAGAGATAAGCAGACTTTGAAGACTAAAGGTGTGGAAGCCTTCAAAATAACTGATCATTTTTTCGATAAACTCAGAAGGAACCTTATTGATCTCAAGACCAAAAAAATCTTTTATTTGAGTGGAAAAGATTACTATAGCAATACCACTGCTAAAACCATTGATTATAGAGCTGGGTATATATTTGATAATATTGCCGAATTTTAGTAGCCCCATTATTATTAACAATATACCTGCCATTATGGTGGCTGTTAAAAGTCCATTATAGCCATAAGTAGCAACAATACCGTAGATGATCACCACAAATGCCCCAGCTGGTCCTCCTATTTGTACTCGGCTTCCTCCTAACAGGGCAATGATAAAGCTACCTATAATAGCAGCATAAAGTCCTTTTTCTGGGGATAAACCAGATGCTATGGCTAAAGCTATAGATAGAGGCAGTGCTATTATCGCCACTATGATACCAGCAATTAAATCCTTTTGAAACTCCTTGAGATTATAGCCTTTAAGGGTTTCGGTAATTTTTGGTCTGAACATAATTGATTCACCTTTCATTTTCATACCTTATAATATTATCCTATATTTTAGTATTGTGGTAGTATTTTAGTAGATGATTTGATATAATTTGTTTATAGCAAAGACTTCTAAACGAGTCTTTTTTTAATTGGAGTTTTTTCAACTTGACATAAATAACATTATATTATAAAATTATTTAGTCTAAGTATGTGTAATAATAGCAGGAGGTGTTAAAAATGAGAGTAGGAATCACCCTAGAATGCACTCAATGTAAAAATAGAAATTATTCAACAAGCAAGAATAAAAAGAAAACAACTGAGCGTATCGAATTGAAAAAATATTGTAATACTTGTAAATCCCATACAGTTCATAAGGAAACAAAGTAAAGTTTATTTAAAGGAAGTATTGTTATGGCAATTAAAACTAAGGAAATAGCTATCAAGGATAAGGGTAAAAAACCGGTTAAGGCTAATAAGCCTCAAGGTAAAAAAACTAATCTTTTCAAAGGTATGATCAGTGAGCTTAAAAAAGTGACCTGGCCGACTAAAAAAGAAGTTTTGGTATATACCATCATCGTTGTAGTTACAGTGATCGTATTTACCATCATTATTGGTTTTTATGATTTGATTCTAAAATATCTGATAGAGTTTTTATTATCTTTATAGATTAAGCAGGTGAATTATGGAAAATGAAAAACGCTGGTACGTAGTCCATGTTTATTCAGGGTATGAAAAAAAGGTTAAAGCTAATCTGGAAAAGAGAATAGTTACTACTGGCATGGAAGAGAAAATTTTTAATATTATGATACCTGAAGAAGAAGAACTGACAACTACCAAAGCTGGTAATAAGAAGGTAGTTGCCAAAAAGGTTTATCCTGGCTATATTTTAGTTGAGATGATCATGACTGATGATTCTTGGTATATAGTAAGAAATACTCAAGGAGTTACAGGATTTGTTGGCTCAGGTTCAAAACCAGTTCCTTTGGAAGAGTATGAAATGGACAAGATCTATAAATTAATGGGTCTGAAAAAGAAAATATATGATTTTAACAGTCAGGTTGGTGAGAAGGTTCAAGTGATAGAAGGTCCTTTCACTGATTTTGTTGGTACCATAACTGATATTGACAGCGATAAAGGAAGAGTACATGTTCTTGTTTCTATGTTTGGCAGAGAAACCCCTTTAGAGCTTGATTTTGATCAGGTCAAAGAGATGGAATAAGGTAAGGAGGTGAAAAAATGGCAAAGAAGGTTGTAGGTTTAATCAAATTACAAGTTAAAGGTGGACAAGCTAATCCAGCTCCTCCAGTAGGTCCTGCATTAGGTCAGCATGGTGTTAACATCATGGCTTTCTGTAAAGAGTTTAACGAAAAAACAACAGGACAAACTGGAACTGTTATTCCAGTTGTAATTACAGTATATGAAGACAGATCTTTTACTTTTATCATGAAAACTCCACCAGCTCCAGTTCTGTTAAAGAAAGCTGCTGGTATTGATAAAGGTTCAGCTGTACCGAACAAAACTAAGGTTGCAAAGGTAACTAAAGCTCAGGTCAAAGAAATAGCTGAATTCAAAATGGAAGATTTAAATGCTAATACGATAGAAGCAGCGATGAAAATCATCGAAGGAACTGCCAGAAGTATGGGGATCACTGTAGAAGAGTAGAAAGTGTGGGAGGTTTAACCGTTTATACCACAAGGAGGTTAATTAAATGTCAAAAAAAGGGAAAAGATTTGTAGATACCTTAAAAAAGGTAGAGGCTGGAAAAGTATATGATGTCAAAGAGTCAATATCTTTAGTTAAGGAAACTGCAACTGCAAAATTCGATGAAACCATCGAAGCCCATGTAAGGCTTGGTGTTGATCCAAGACATGCTGACCAACAGGTAAGAGCAACAGTTGTTCTGCCGCATGGTACTGGTAAAAGCAAGAAAATCCTGGTTTTCGCCAGTGGTGAAAAGGAAAAAGAAGCTTTAGAGGCTGGTGCTGATTATGCTGGTTTAGATGAATTGGTAACCAAGGTTCAAAGTGGCTGGGTGGATTTCGATGTTGTTGTAGCTACTCCAGATACTATGGCTGTAGTTGGTAAATTAGGTAAGATATTGGGTCCAAGAGGCTTGATGCCTAATCCTAAAACTGGCACAGTGACTATGGATGTTAAAAAAGCAATCGATGAAATTAAAGCTGGTAAAATAGAATTTCGTGTAGATAAAGGTGGAATTCTGCATATTGGATTTGGTAAAGCATCATTTGAAGCAGAAAAGCTTGAAGAAAACTTTAAAGCTTTTATGGATGCAGTAATGAAGGTCAAGCCTTCAGCGGCCAAAGGACAATATCTGAAATCTATTACTATCAAATCAACAATGGGCCCTGGAGTTAAGGTTAACACTTCAGATATTGCCAAATAGTTTGACTTGTATAGCTAATAGTGATATAATTTATCAAGTAAATAAATATAATTGCTGTAGACAGTAGGTGCTTAGGCTTAATTTCCTACCGAGGTTGTTTTAATTAAAACGATTTTGCCCTGGCTGTCTTACGGCCAGGGTTTTTTTATTAAGTAAGGAGGTGTACCGTTGAAACAGGTAATTGTTGAAAAACAGGCTTTAGTTGCAGATATTAAAGAAAAGCTTGCTGATTCATCTTCAGTTGTAGTTACTGATTACAGAGGACTGAATGTAGAAGAGGTTACAGAGCTTAGAAATAAACTGCGTCAGGAAGGCGTTGAGTATAAGGTTCTAAAGAACAATCTGGTTAAAAGAGCTTGTGCTGAATCTGGCATTGAAGGCTTTGATGATGTTTTAAAAGGACCTACAGCTGTGGCTTTTAGCCCTGATGCTGTTGCTCCTTCAAAAATTTTATTTGAATTTTTGAAAAAACATAAAAACCTTCAAGTGAAAGGCGGCTTGTTGGAAGGCAAGGTGGTTGATGTAGACCAGCTTGAAGCTTTATCCAAGCTACCATCAAAAGAAGTATTGTTAAGTCATGTGGTTGGTGCTTTCGTAGCTCCGCTACAACAAACTGTTTCCTTGTTTGCTGCTCCAATGAGAGATTTTGTAGGTGCTGTTAAAGCTCTGCAGGAAAAACAGGAACAAGCGTAAAAAAATAATTAAGGTTAAAAACCGAGAGGAGATTAAAAAATGAGTAAAGTACAACAAGTAATCGATATCGTTAAAGAAATGAGCGTTTTAGAATTAAGCGAATTAGTAAAGACTTTTGAAGAGGAGTTTGGTGTAACAGCAGCAGCTCCAGTAGCAGTTGCAGCAGCAGCTCCAGCAGCAGCAGTTGAAGTTGAAGAAAAAACTGAATTCGATGTAGTTTTAGCTGAAATTGGCGCTAACAAAATCGGAGTAATCAAAGTAGTTAGAGATTTAACTGGACTAGGCTTAAAAGAAGCTAAAGAATTAGTTGAAGGAGCTCCACAAAAAGTTAAAGAGGCTGTAAGCAAAGAAACAGCTGAAGATGTTAAAGCTAAATTAGAAGAAGCTGGTGCAAAAGTAGAAATCAAATAGTCTGTTGTTAGATTATTAAAAGTCCTGTGATTACACAGGACTTTTTTATTGCCCCGATTTCTTAGAATAGTCATTGACTTAATCTGTTGCTGGTAGTATAATGATTAAATGTAACAATAGGCGTTTTTGCCCTTTAACAATATATTATATTATTGAAAATCAGGAGGTGTCTGTCGTGGCTTATACTCCACAAAAAAACAAAGAACAAGAAAGAGTTAACTTTTCCAAAATCAGCGAGATTCTAGAAATGCCTAACTTAATTGAAATCCAGAAGAAATCATATGAGTGGTTTCTTAATGATGGAATTGCTTCAATTTTACAGGATATTTCTCCAATTGAAGATTTTGGAGGAAGATTAGTCTTGGAATTTTTGGACCATAAATTCGGTAAGTCGAAATACACAGTCCAAGAAGCTGTAGAAAAAGACGTTAACTATGAAGCCCCATTAAGAGTATTAACCAGACTCATAAACAAAGATACAGGAGAGGTAAAAGAGGATGAAGTATATTTAGGCAATTTTCCTTTGATGACTGATACCGGTACCTTCATAATTAATGGTGCTGAAAGAGTAGTTGTTAGCCAATTAGTCAGATCCCCTGGAGTTTACTATGGCAAAGAAGTTGAACCAAACGGAGATGCTCAGTATACTACAACAATTATACCTAATAGAGGAGCCTGGATCGAGTTTGAAACAGATAACCAGGGACTTATTTTTGTTAGGATAGATAGAACCAGAAAGGTATCTGCCAGCACTTTTTTCCAGGCCTTGGGCTGTGGCAGCAAAGAGCAGATAGCAAAACTTTTCGGCGATAATGAAATAATGAACAAAACGATCGAAGGGGATAAAATCGAAACCAGAGAAGCCGCTTTAATTGAAATATACAAAAAACTAAGACCAGGTGAACCACCAACTGTTGAAAGCTCTCAGAACCTTTTGAACAGCTTGTTTTTTGACCCTAAAAGATATGATTTAGACAATGTAGGCAGATATAAGATCAACAAAAAGCTTAAGCATTCTGTACCTATGTTCAAGACAAAAGAAGATGAAGAAAAAAGAAGATATTTCCGTCAACTTGATTTAGAAGATATCATCTGGTCCATGAAGGGCTTTTTAGATGTTATTGGTGATGATCAAAAATATCCTGTAGATGATATTGACCATTTAGGCAACAGAAGATTAAGATCAGTTGGAGAATTGTTGAGAAATCAATTTAGAATTGGACTTTCCAGAATGGAAAGATCAGTTAAGGATAAAATGACTCAACAGGATATTGAAGGCATCAGTGCCAGCCAACTTATCAATATCAAACCAGTAATTGCTACTGTTAAAGAGTTCTTTGGTTCTTCCCAGCTATCACAGTTTATGGATCAAACTAATCCTCTTGCTGAATTGACACATAAAAGAAGATTGTCTGCTCTAGGACCTGGAGGATTATCAAGGGAAAGAGCTGGCTTTGAAGTAAGGGACGTTCATCACTCTCACTATGGCAGGATGTGTCCGATTGAAACTCCTGAGGGACCAAATATTGGTCTGATTGGTGCATTAGGTGTTTATGGTAAGGTAAATGAGTTTGGATTTATTGAAACTCCATATAGAAAAGTTGATAAAAAAACCGGTAAAGTCACTAATAAGATCGAGTACCTGACAGCAGATGAAGAAGAAAGATATATCGTTGCCCAGGCTAACTCTCCAATTGATGATAAAGGTTATTTTATCGATAAAAAAGTAGATGCCAGATTTGGAAAAGATTTCTTGTTTATTGATATCAATGAAGTAGATTATATGGACGTATCTCCAAAGCAGGTTTGGAGCATCGCTACGGCCTTGATACCATTTCTGGAGCACGATGATGCAAACAGGGCTTTGATGGGTGCCAACATGCAACGTCAGGCAGTACCTTTAGTTTATACTGAATCACCTGTTGTAGGAACAGGGATGGAAAAAAGAGCAGCTCAGGATACAGGAGTTTGTATTTTGGCCCAGGAAGATGGTGTGGTTGAAGAAGCAACCAGCGATCATATAATTATTAAAAATACTCAAGGTGAAAAAGACCAATATAACGTTATTAAATTTAAAAGATCAAACCAAGGAACCTGTATCAACCAAAAGCCTATTGTAAAAAGAGGCGATAAGGTCAAAAAAGGTGAGGTTCTAGCAGATGGACCTTCTGTAGACAATGGAGAATTGGCTTTAGGAAGAAATGTACTAGTTGCTTTTATGACCTGGGAAGGCTATAACTATGAGGATGCAATCCTTATAAGTGAAGAACTGATACAGGATGATGTTTACACCTCTATTCATATCGAAGAATATTCTTGTGAAGCCAGAGACACTAAACTGGGACCTGAAGAAATCACCAGAGAAATACCTAACGTAGGACAAGATGCTATTCAGAATCTTGATGAAGATGGAATAATCAGAATAGGAGCCGAGGTAAAAGCTGGGGATATCCTGGTCGGCAAGGTTACTCCAAAAGGAGAAACTGAAATGACTTCAGAGGAGAGATTGTTAAGAGCTATCTTCGGAGAAAAATCCAGAGATGTTAAGGATAACTCACTAAGAGTGCCTCATGGTGAAAGTGGTATAATAGTTGATGTTAAAATATTCAATAAAGAAGAAAAGGATAATGCCTTATCTCCAGGTGTCAATCAGGTAGTAAATGTCTATATAGCCCAAAAACGTAAAATCTCAGTTGGAGATAAAATGGCAGGTAGACATGGAAATAAAGGTGTCATCTCAAGGATATTACCAAAAGAAGACATGCCTTTCCTACCAGATGGTACGCCAGTGCAAATTGTCTTGAATCCTCTTGGAGTTCCGTCCCGTATGAACATAGGTCAGGTTTTAGAGTGTCATCTCGGCATGGCAGCAACTAAAAAGGGAGTTAAGATAGCAACATCAGTATTTGATGGAGCAGCTGAAAGTGATATACATGAAATGTTAGATGCAGTTGGCAGCAACAGATCAGGTAAGACTGTCCTCTATGACGGCAGAACAGGTCAGCCTTTTGATAATCAAGTAACTGTTGGTTATGTGTATATGTTGAAGCTTCACCACTTGGTTGATGATAAAATGCATGCCAGATCTACAGGCCCATATTCACTGGTAACTCAGCAGCCTTTAGGAGGTAAAGCTCAGTTTGGTGGACAAAGATTTGGTGAGATGGAGGTTTGGGCCCTGGAAGCATATGGCGCAGCCCATACTTTACAGGAGATCCTTACAATTAAGTCAGATGATATTATCGGTAGAGTGAAAACCTATGAAGCTATTGTTAAAGGTGAGGTTATACCAGAGCCTGGAGTACCTGAATCATTCAAGGTATTGATAAAAGAGTTGCAAAGCTTAGGACTTGATGTTCAAGTTCTTAAAAACAATAAAGCTGTTGAAATTCTAGAGGCAGAAGATGATGATATTTTAGATTTAGATGAGCTATTGATAGCTTCAGAAGAGGAATTTAAAAAAGCAGGCTTACATGAAACCTCTGAAGATGAAGAAGATGAAGATTATGGTTATGTAGAAGAAAATTCTGACCTAAAAGACTTTAATGAATAAGAAGGGAGCAAGTTATGGAAAAAAATAATGGAACTGTCAGAGACAGGAAAAATAACGAAAAAGCCTTGGACTCAAGTGATTTTGATGCAATCAGAATCAGCCTGGCTTCTCCTGAACAAATAAGATCATGGTCCTTTGGGGAAGTGAAAAAACCAGAAACAATCAATTACAG
>JAKEGG010000016.1 GCA_022615965.1 Fusobacteriota bacterium | reverse complement strand
GCACCCATATTGACAGTAACTGTATCTACCTTGCCATCTATGATCTGCATCTTTAATATCTTGACTCCAGCTAATGTTTCTAAAGTAATCTCTTCTTTGTCAGTCAAACCAAAGTCATAAACATATTTAGCTACACATCTGCTGGCATTGCCACACATCTCTGCCTCTGAACCATCATTATTGAACATTCTCATTCTAAAATCACAGCTATCAGAAGGCATGATCAATACAATACCATCAGAACCTATCCCAAAATGCCTGTCGCTCACTTTTATTGCCAGTTCCCCTGGATCTGCCACTATTTCTTCAAAGCCATTTATATAAATATAGTCATTGCCTAGGCCATGCATTTTTGTAAACTTCATTTTTCTACCTCTGTTTTTCTATTTTTTTCTTTATGATTTTATCTTTTAAATTATATCAAATCTTCTGATTATAGTAAAGAAAAGCACAGATCCTTGCCAATTAAAATACCCAAACGTATAATTAAAAGAAAATACCTATACTATAAGGAAATTATGAGGTTACCATGAAACATCAGGAAGATCACTTGATTACCTATGATGGCTATAAACTATTCTTAAACACCTACCTGCCTGATACAGAAATAAAAGGCATAATAGCAGCTGTTCACGGCTTCGGTGAACATGGAGCCAGATATCTCAGCTGGGCAGAAATGTTTTGTAGTAATGGACTGGCCTTTATTATCTATGACCAAAGAGGACATGGCCAAAACAATGGTTTAAGAGGCTTGATCAACAATGGCATATTAATAAAGGATCTAGAAGCACACATAGCAAAAATCAAGAAAGAATATCCAAAAGTCCCCGTGCTTCTATATGGCCATAGTATGGGAGGCAATATAGTTTTACGCTACCTTTGTGCTTATCAGGAAAAAACCGAAGCAGATCTGGCTATTGTAACCAGCCCCTGGCTAAAAATAAAAAAAAATCCTCCACTTTTACTGCTTAGAGGACTAAAAAAAATCCTGGGACCAGATTATCAGATCAAAACCAGACTCAATAATCTATCTCATGATGATAACTTTCTAAAACAAATAGATGAAAGAAAGCTTAATCATAAAATCATCTCCCTTGGTCTAGCAGAGCAGATCATGGAAAACGGTAAGTATATCCTGAAAAATAATTCAAATATTAAAATTCCAGTACTGCTAATGTCCGCTGAGCTAGAAAGGGTAGTTGATCTTAAAGCTATCGATCACCTTGGCACCTTAGGAAATCCACAAATCACCTACTTTAAGTGGACTGGTCTTTATCATGAGCTTCATAATGAAAGAGAAAGGGAGCAGGTATTTGAAAAAATCATTTTCTATATAGAAGGATACCTGAAAAAGAGCTAAAAAAGCTAAATAAGAACGGAAAAAGAAAATAACCACCAAGGGACGGGTGGTTACTTTCTTTACAATTTGGACTGTGACATACCATAAGATACTTCATAATAAAGAAATATCCTGCTACAAAAAAAACAATAATAATACTGTTTTTCTTGTAGTAGGATATTTACGGTTCCTGTAGAAACGTTAGCCCATATCGCCAACTTATACAAAATTTCTTTACTGATTGTATGATACCTTATCTGAAATTGAATGTCAACATATTTTAAAAAAAATACTACTTATTTTTACAATCAACTTATATTAAATAATTGGATGGCCAAAAAACTCAAAATTGTAATGCCCATACTGCCCAGAACATCACTAGGATAATGATAACCTAAATAAATTCTGGAAAAAGCTACCAGAGCAGCGCCAATGATCAAAGGGATCCTCCACTCTGGAAAAAATTCCCCCAAGGTCAAGGCGGCCATCAGAGATGAAGCTGTATGCGCAGAGGGAAAAGCATTGATATCCTTAGAAGCCTTTCTGTTAATGATCTCTTCATAGGTAACATAAGGTCTTGGTCTATGGATCACAAACTTAAGACCATGGACAATAAACTGGGAAATAAAAATATTGATCAATAAGCTGATACCTATATTTTTATTGGTCAAAAACAAAAAGATGATCAGTAAAGAATAAAAAATCACTCCACCAAATTCAGTATATAGTCTAAAAAATTGATGTAAATACTTGTTATGCAGCCTCTTATTTATAAAAAACAATATTTTAACATCAATATCCCTTAATAAATTCATAATTTTCCTCTACTAAATCATTTAATAAAACTCTATCCTAATTCTATACTATTTATCCTGAATTTTCAGCAAAATATCAGATAATTTAATAAGAATATTGACAAGTTCATCAACAACTAATAAAATAGTTAAGTAACTAAACTATTAACAAACTAAACTAATTTATGGAGAGACTATGGAAAATAAAGATTTAGCTATCAAACTGATAGATACCATGAGAAGATTTAAAAAAATAAATATGAAAAACTTCAATAAATGCCACCTTACCAGTGGACAGATTTCTATGCTGCATCAAATCTACTATAAAAATATGAAGCTGGAAAAACCAATCACTGTCAGCCAGATCAGCAAAGAAAGCCAACATACACTGTCAGCCACAACACAGATAAT
The DNA here is from genome assembly GCA_022615965.1 of Fusobacteriota bacterium. Classification (GTDB taxonomy): domain Bacteria; phylum Bacillota; class TC1; order TC1; family TC1; genus WTXA01. The sequence goes on along the minus strand of JAKEGG010000016.1, from coordinate 13,413 downwards.
CAATAATCTTGATAAAGAAGGCTATATTACCAGAGCTACTGATCAGGATGACAGAAGAATAATCAGAATAACCTTATCAGAAAAGGGTGAAAAATTTATCTTAGAACACCATAAAAAACTGATCAGTTATACTAACGACATTATAGAGACCATCGGCCAGGAACAGGCTGTTATATTTATAGAAATAATAGAAAAGATAATCAAAGCGAAGGAGGAAGAAGATAAAAAAGATGATTAAACTATTAAAATACATCAAAAAACAATACTTGATCATCCTTATTGCCATAGTCTTGATTTTCATTCAGGTAATGACCAACCTGAACCTGCCAAGAATGATGTCCAGGATAATCAACGAAGGAGTATTGCAAAACGATGTAGATAAGATATGGTCAATTGGACTTGATATGATAATAATTACTATCATCAGCTCACTGGCCATTATCCTAGCCAGCTATCTTTTAGCAAAAATAGCAGCTTTATTTGGAGAAAATGTTCGTAAGGCCTTGTTTACCAAAGTAACCTATGCCTCAAAGGAACAGCTAAGCCAGTTTGGCGTGGCCTCACTGGTAACCAGAAGCACCAATGACATCACTCAGCTACAACAATTTATCGTTATGTGGAGGCCCTTGATCATGGCTCCTCTTATGGGTGTAGGAGGTATAATTATGGCTATCTCTGAAGCTCCCTCCATGTCCTATATTATATTTGTTGTAATTTTACTACTAATGATCACCTTGGCATCAGCTCTGTTTTTTGCCTTGCCTCTATTTAAATCACTACAGGTGAAGTTAGATAAGTTAAATAGAGTTTTAAGAGAATTTTTAACTGGTCTTAGAGTAATCAAAGCCTTTAACAAAAGTGAAGCAGAGAAACAACGCTTTAAAGAAGCTAACCAGGACTTGACAGATACTACCAGAAAAGTAACCAGGATAATGGTTTTCATTATTCCAGTTATGATGCTGATCATGAATGCCAGTACCATATTGATCATTTGGGTTGGTGGACATCAAATAATCAGCAATGGAGTAGAAATTGGTTCTATTATGGCCTTTATGCAATATGTTATGCAGGTCCTTTTCAGCTTCCTGATGCTAGCTATGATTTTTGTTTTCATACCTAGAGCCCAGGTATCAGCAGGGAGAATAAATGAAGTACTAGACAGCCCTGACCAACTTCAAGATATTGGACAGAAAGCCAAGCCAGCTGAGGTCCAGAACGTATCCCTGGAATTTAGGAATGTTACCTTTAAGTATCAACATGCAGAAAGAGCAGTCTTAAAAAATATTTCTTTTAAAGGAACTGGTGGTGAGTTTATTGCCATCATTGGAGGAACTGGTAGTGGAAAAACAACCCTGATCGACTTATTACCAAGATTTTACGATGTAAGCGAGGGAGAAATTCTGATAAACGGGATAAACATCAAAGAATATTCTTTGAAGAATTTAAGAGACTACATTAGCCTGGTACCTCAAAAAGCAGTTATTTTTAATGGCACTATCAAGGATAATATTACCCTTGGCAGTAAGGAAGGCTCTGATGCTGAGGTAGAAAAGGCTGCCGCTATAGCTCAGGCCAGTGAATTTATTGAAACCTTGGACCAAGGCTATGAAACACCTGTTGCTCAGGATGGCAGCAACCTTTCAGGTGGTCAAAAACAAAGATTATCAATTGCCAGAGCAATATTTAAAAACCCTGATATCTATATTTTTGATGATAGTTTTTCAGCTTTGGACTTTAAAACAGATTCACTGCTACGAAAAGCTCTAAGAGAAAATATCAAAAGTAAGTTGATATTAACAATCGCCCAGAGAGTTAATACTATTTTAGATGCTGATAAAATCATTGTTCTCGACAAAGGTGAAATTGTTGGCATAGGAACCCACAAAGAACTTTATCAAAGTAATGAGGTCTACAAGGAAATTGTCCTTTCTCAAATGGAAGAAGGTGAAGTAGCATGAGCAAAGAACAAAAATCTAATAAAAGTGGATCTATGGGAGGACATGGACCAGGCAGCGGTGGTATGATGACACGAGTTGCTGAAAAGCCTAAAAACTTTAAAGCAACTATTAAAAGGTTGGTCAACTATTTAAAACCCTACTATGTTCAGTTAGTGATCATATTTATGCTAGCTATTGCTAGTACAGTTTTCACCATCTTAGGTCCTAAAATTCTGGCTGGTGCTACTGACAAGCTCACCGAAGGTGTGATCGGCATCAAGGTCTATCAACAGATACAAGACAATCTGCCACCAGGAGTTGTGCTTCCTGAAGGTACCAAAGGCTCTGTTGTTATTGATAAGCTTGATCCTTCTATTAAAGATAAAATACCTAAAACCTATTTAAACTATATCAATGACCTGGATGTTAGCCAGGAACCAACCATCGACTTTAGTGGTATTGGTCAAATTCTGTTATCAGTATTAGCTTTATATGTCTTAAGTGCTATTTTCTACTATATACAAGGCTATATCATGGTTGGTCTTACTCAGAAAACTATCTTTAAGCTAAGAGAAGATGTTAGCCAGAAAATAGATCGTCTGCCGATGAAATATTTTGACGAAAATACCCATGGAGAAATACTTAGTAGAGTTACCAATGATATTGATACTATAAGCAATACTTTACAGCAAAGCTTGACTCAGATCATTATGAGCTTTGTCACCATAATCGGGATAGTGATTATGATGCTTAGTATCAGTCCTTGGCTGACCTTGATTACTTTTTTAACTTTACCTATATCTGTTTTAATAGCAGGAATGATCGCTAAAAAATCACAAAAAGAATTTAAGGCCAACCAGCTAGAGCTTGGTAATATGAATAGCCATGTCGAAGAAATGTATGCTGGCCAGTCGATCATCCAAGCCTACAATCAGGAAGATGTTTCCATTAGTAAGTTTGATAAAATCAATAAAAGATTGTATACTGCTAGTTGGAAATCTCAGTTTGTATCTAGTATTATCATGCCTTTATTGATGTTTGTAGGTAATCTTGGTTATGTAGCTATTGCAGTAATTGGAGGTCTTTTAACTAATAACGGTATGTTGACCGTAGGTAGCATTCAGGCTTTTATGCAGTATTCAAGGCAGTTTACTCAGCCTATAACTGATATAGCAAATATGTTCAATATTCTTCAATCAACTGCTGCAGGAGCTGAAAGGGTATTTATGCTTTTAGATGAAGAAGAGGAAATACCTGAAAGCAGCAATCCAATTCCACTTAAAAATATTAAAGGTCAGATTGATTTTAAAGGTGTAGATTTTAGCTATATTCCAGAGAAAGAGCTAATTAAGAATCTTAACCTTGATATCAGAGCAGGTCATACTATTGCTATTGTTGGACCTACAGGAGCGGGTAAGACCACTTTGGTTAATTTATTAATGAGGTTTTATGAGCTACAAAATGGAGCTATCTATATAGATGATCATGATATTGTTGATTTAAGCAGAGGTGACTTAAGGAATCAGTTTGGGATGGTGCTTCAGGATACCTGGTTGTTTAATGGTACCATCAAGGAAAATATAGCTTATGGCAATGATAAGGCAACTGATCAGGAAATTGTTGCTGCTGCTGAGGCAGCGTATGTGGATAATTTTGTCCGAACCTTAGAAAATGGCTATGATACGGTTATCAATGAGGAGGGCAGCAATATTTCTTCAGGTCAAAAGCAGCTTATTACTATAGCCAGAGCTATCTTGAAAAACCCGCCGATCATGATATTAGATGAGGCTACCAGCAATGTTGATACCAGAACTGAGGTTCTGATTCAAAAAGCCATGAATAATATTATGCAAGGTCGTACCAGCTTTGTTATTGCCCATAGGCTTTCTACCATTAAAAATGCTGACCATATATTGGTTATGAATCATGGTATTATTGTAGAAACTGGCAATCATAAGGAGTTATTGGCTCAAGGTGGTTTTTACAGCGATCTGTATAGAAGCCAGTTTACCAATAGTGAATTGGCCTAAGTTAAAATACTGATATAATCACATAAAGTCTAACATAAAAGAAAACCACCTTATGGTGGTTTTCTTTTATTGAAATATTTGGTTATTGAGCTTTATCTCTATATTTCCTACTACTATATACAGTCCTTTTAGGTTAGCAATCAATGAATCCATATTTTTGTGAATAGATCTTCATATTCCTTTACACTTGATTTATCTTTCATGGTGTCTCTGCTTACCTTAATTTGGAGTTAACACTATGTGATATTTGCACAGCCATTTGTATCTACTAAACTATTACCTCAGTTCGCCTCTTGAACCACCTCTCTTAATAACTCAATTTTAAGAATTGCTGGTTCCTGTGTAAAGCTTTTTCCCCACCTCCATAGCAGGTGGTTTTTATTCCTCACCTTAGGTGAGGAACTAGCTAAAGCAGAAATAAAATAAAGCACATAGAATATATATTCTATGTGCTTTGATTTTTAATAAATAACTAAATTATAGATTATTTACCTTCGTAGATTTTTTGAACATCGATTTCGCCTTTAGCGATTTTAGCTTGAACATCTTCTACTTTAGATTTAACTTTTTGGATTGCTGCTTCAGTAGTGCTGAATGAAATTGAAACTACGCCTTCTTTAACTCCATAAATGTAGTTGTCCCCTTTGAATTTGCCAGCATCGATTTCACCTAATACTAACAATAAAGCTTTAGACATATCTACGTTACCAGAAGCAGACAGGTTATCAGGATAAGTTCCGAATAATCCACCAGAGTTAGCTCCGATAGCTTTTCCACCTTGGTCTTTAGTAGCTTCAAATGCACCTTTTGTAGCTGCATTAGCTGTAGACATTACTACAGTTGCACCTTGCTGGATGAAAGTGATTGATTGCTCTTTTAATTTGTTAACATCATCAAAGCTTCCAGTATAAGCGCTTAAAACTTCGATAGCTTTATCAACATAAGCAACACCTGCTTTAGCTCCATCAATAGTAGTTTTGATTGCAGGAATCTCAGTTCCTCCAACTGCTGCTACTTTCTTGCTGCCTTGATCTTGTGCGATATAAGCAGCTGTAACACCCATCAAGAATCCTTGCTCAACACCATCGGCTAAAACACCAGCAATATTTGAACCATTGCCTAATTTAGCAGTTCTGTCAGAGCTTGTAATGATGAACTTAATGTCTGGATACTCTTTAGCAACTTCTTTAACAGCGTCGCTCAACTGAGTTCCGTGAGCGATGATTACATTGTAGCCATCTTTAGCATAAGTTCTGATTACTTGGTTGTACTGAGCAGCTTGAGTATTCTCATTATAAGCTGTCTGAGCATCATATTTAGCTCCAATAGCAACTAAACCTTCATAACCTTTTTGGTTCCAACCTTTATCGTTGATAGCTCCAGTCAATACTAAAGCAACTTTTAGTTCTTCTTTTGATCCGCCGCCTTCTTGATCACAAGCAACTGCAGTGAATCCTAAAAATAGAACTGCGATGAAAATAAGGATTTTTTTCATTAATTAATTCCTCCCTTTATTTGTGTTTTTATTTTAAGTACTTACAGTCCAGTACCTAACACCTATTTCAATGAACATATAGATCCCAACAAAGAAAATTCTAGTATACATAATAGTAGGGAATTTTATCTTTGCAGAACAAGAATCTAAATTCTGAGACAATATTACCAAATAAACACCGATTTGTCAATAAAAAACCAAAGAAACTCTAGATATTTATCATTAAAATACAGATAAAATACAGATATAACTACAATTTTTTTCATGTTTTTTTAAAAAAATAAATAGTAATATAAAAACTTTTCTGCTATAATGAAGTAGTAATTTTAAATGCATATTATTAACTATATTAAACGCGTATTAATAATATGCATTTATTTTTTATTATTAAGGTTTTTCTTTTAAAAAAATAAAAAGAGGTGATGAAGGTTGAAAAAGAATATTTCAACAGGTGATGTTCTGATTAAAGTATTAACACCTATCGTCGCAGTGGGCGTGGCATTGATCTTAGGAATGATCTTAATTGCATTGCTAGGCAAGGATGTAGGAGCAGCTATGGGAGACTTCTTCTCTGGAGCTCTTGGAAGTACAGTAAGAATCGGTGATACTTTCTCTAAAGTAGCTCCCCTTACTTTCACAGCCTTGGCTTTTGCTATCGCTTCCCGTTGTGGATTGGTTAATATCGGAGCAGAAGGACAATTTTATTTAGGTGGTATTGCTGCCGGAGTTGTAGCAATATATGCACCAGGTTTAGGCATACCGGCAGTAGGCGGTTTGGTAGTATTAGTACTAGCAATCATAGCTGGCTTCGCTGCAGGTGGTCTTTGGGGTTTAATCGCCGGATGGTTAAAAGTATCATTTGGAGCAAACGAAGTTATAACTACAGTTATGTTAAACTATGTGGCATTATACCTTAACAGATATCTGATCGGTTATGATGGTCCTTTATATGATGGATCTGGACAGCCACAAAGCGCTGCCTTCCAGGTTACATTCCCAAAAGGCTTCCTGATTAAAGGTTCTGATTTGACTTTTGCCTTGGTTTTAGCCATTTTAGGTTTGGTCTTCTACTATGTATTCTTCTTCCAGATGAAGAAAGGATATGAAATGAGAGTTGTTGGATTAAATCCTACTGCTGCTGAATATTCAGGTATCAAGGTTAAAAACAATGCTCTGCTATCAATGTTTATGGCAGGAGGCTTCGGTGGTCTGGCTGGAACAAGCGAAATCTTAAGTTCACAATCCAGAATACTACAAGACTTCTCATCAAACTATGGTTTCGATGGAATCGCAGTTGCCTTACTTGGTCAATTACATCCAGTAGGTATGGGCTTATCTGCTGCCTTATTCGCAGTACTAAAAAGCGGTGGCTTGGCAATGGGAAACAAAGGAACAGTATCTCCTTATATCGTAAGTGTTATACAGGCCTTCGTTATCATCCTTGTTGTAGCCAGCGTATTTGTACAAAACGAATATGCTAAGAAAAAATTAATCAAGCAGGCTAAAGCTAAAAAAGCTGCAGAAACTGCTGAGAAGGGGGTATAATCATGAAACGCAAAAAAGGATTAATTATTGGTATTGTTGCCCTTCTTGTTATTTTAGCAGTTGGTTTATTTGCCCCAGAAAATATTTCAAGCACTTTAGCAAGCTTTATTGCACAGGATCTACGTATTGCTTTACCATTGGCAGTTGCCGCTGCCGGTTTGGTTTACGGCGAAAGATCAGGGGTACTTAATCTTGGAGCTGAAGGCTTGATGCTTACAGGCGCTCTATTCACTTGGCTAGGAACCTCTTTAATGGGTGGAAATCCATGGCTCGGTTCTTTACTAGGAATGTTTTCATCTTTCTTAATGGCTTTATTATTCGCTTTCTTAGTTATTACTTTAAGATCTAACCAAACAGTAATCGGGGTATCAATAAATATCCTGGCATTAGGTTTAACTTCAACTATCTACAGGGTTGTACAGAGCATGGAAGCTCCAGTATACAACTTCCCTTCAATTGCTGAAGTATTAAGTAAATTACCTGTTTTAGGTCCAGTTCTTACAAGTCCAACTGAAACAGGTGTGCAACTGGCTATTGCTGGCACATCAACATTTGGCAACTACTTAAACACTATACTATCTCAAAATGTTATGGTATATATTGGTATAGCTTTCATCATATTCCTACAGTTTGTCTTGTTTAAAACAGATCTAGGATTAAAGGTAAGAGCTGTTGGTGAATATCCAAAAGCTTGTGATACCTTAGGAATAAACGTTTTCAGAATACGTTATGGAGCTGTTTTATTTAGCTCTCTGCTAGCTGGTTTTGCTGGTGGACTGCTGGTACTTGATATCAAGTCATTTGCTGAGAACATGACTGCTGGTAAAGGTTTTATCGCCATTGCAGCTGTTATCTTCGGCAAGTACACTCCAATAGGAGCCTTAGGAGCTTCTTTAGTTTTTGGCGGAGCTCAGGCATTACAATACCTGGTTCAGGCTATTGGCTGGAAGATCCCTGGAGACTTGATGAACATGATTCCATATTTAGTAACAATCATTGCTTTAGCAGGATTTATCGGTAAAACTCACAAACCTGCTGCTAGCACTATTCCATACACTAAAGAATAAGGAAGAGAGGAGGAATAATTATGGCACCTATTTTAGAAATGAAAAATATTACCAAGCAATTTCCAGGGGTACTAGCTAACGATGATGTTAATTTATCTGTAGAAAAGGGTTCTATCCATGCTTTGATGGGAGAAAACGGAGCAGGTAAATCAACATTGATGAACATCCTCTACGGTCTTTATTCTCCATCAAGTGGTAAAATACTTTTAAATGGAAAAGAAATTTCAATTGATAATCCAAGAGATGCAATTGACCAAGGAATTGGAATGGTACACCAACACTTCATGTTGATACCTGCATTGTCAGTAATTGAAAATGTAGTTTTAGGAAAGAAAGACAATAAAAAAATCATAGATCTTAAGAAAGATGCTGATGCTTTTGTTGCTCTTGGAGCTAAATACAACATGAAAATAGATCCATATGCCTTAATTGAAGACCTGGCCGTAGGTCAGCAACAAAGGGTGGAGATTTTAAAAGCTATCTACAGAGGAGCGGAGATCCTGATTCTTGACGAACCTACTGCAGTACTGACACCTCAAGAAGTTACAGAGCTTTTCAAAATTATGAATCAGTTAAAAGACGAAGGTAAAACTATCATCTTCATCAGTCATAAGTTAAAAGAAGTACTGACTATCTGCGATACTATTACAGTATTGAGATTAGGAAGATCTCAGCCTTCAGTTCCTTCAGCTGGCACAACCAGAGAAGAACTAGCTGAAATGATGGTAGGAAGAAAAGTTATCCTTAACGTTCCTAAAGGCGAATATAAGCCTGGAGAAAACGTTTTGGAAATGAACAACGTGTTCACTAAAAAAGGAAGCGGTTCATTAGATGATGTTTCCCTCGAAGTTAAAAGAGGTGAAATCTTAGGAATAGCCGGAGTAGACGGAAATGGTCAAGATGCTTTGATCGATGCAATCACTGGATTAACCAAGGTTACATCTGGTACAGTTAAAATCAAAGGTAAAGACATTACAAATGCTTCAGCAAGAACAATTCTTGAGCAAAAGGTTTCTCATATCCCTGCCGATAGGCACAAAAGAGGAATGGTTGCTCCTATGTCCATCAGAGAGAACATGATTCTTGTCAGCTACTATAAAGAGCCATTCTCAAAACATGGATTTATCAACTGGAAATTCGTTAATGAAAATTCAGAAAAAATAGTTGAACAGTTTAAAGTTAAAACTCCTAATATTGATGAAGCAGGAGGAAAACTATCAGGAGGTAACCAGCAAAAAATGGTTTTAGGCAGAGAGCTTACCAGAGACCCAGACTTAGTAATTGCTGCCCATCCTGTTAGAGGACTTGATATCGGTGCAACAGAATACGTTCACGAGTGTCTGATAGATGAGAGAGATAAAGGCAATGCAGTATTGCTTGTATCTACAGAGTTAGATGAAGTTATTTCCTTAAGCGACAAAATCGCAGTTATGTATGAAGGAAGAATAATGGGCGTATTAGATAAGGAAGAATTTGATATCACCAAAATCGGTATGATGATGGCAGGTCACGTTTAGAATTTAATACACTAATATCAAAAGAGGAGATATGAAAATATCTCCTCTTTTTTTGTACTTATTATTCTATGCATTTAATTATTTGTCTTCGTTCTGCTGCATATGCTTCAATTTAAATTCTTCTATTTCCAGCTTGCCAAAAGCAGTAATCATCATCCTGTAAACTTCTTCGATCATATCAGGATTTACCTCAGCCTTTTCAGCCAGCCTTCTGACCTTTTTGATTATTAACTCGACTCTTGCCTTATCAAGAACATCTTCTGTATTTTCCTTGAAATTTGTAGCCTCCTTAACGTAATATCTTCTCTCGCCAATCAATTTGACAATATGTCTGTCTATTCTTTCAATATTCTCTCTGGCTTCATTTAAACTTTTACACTTATTCATAGCTCCTCCTTTATTTATGTTTTTAATAAATCTGTCTTTAAAGACCCATCCATTAGCCAAGGATCAAGATCAAGCATCAGACAAGCTATAGGAGCAATATCCAATAAGCTGCCACCACTTCTTATTCCTTGAGCTATATATGATCCTTTAAGATAATAGAAAACCTTGTAATTAGCCATTTCAATGCTATATCCATGATTAGCCTCTTAATGTCCATAATTTAAAAATTTAGAACCTAGCCTGGCTTCTACCCCTAAAGCAGATTCAAGCTCCATAACCACTTGAATCCATCTCAGAAGAGCTTAATATCCTTTTAATGAATATATCCTCATCAGCTATGACCTGGCTTATCCTGGACCTTATTTCAGTCACAAGTGACTTATTATTGCTTCTGGTATACAAAAAGGCACTACCACCACAGTTTCTAAACCAGGCTTCCCAGTTTTTCTTTTCTTGCATAGGAGAAAGATAACCCCAACTTTCAAGATAATGATTTAAATCAATCTTTCTCTCAACATCCAATGCTCCATGATCACTGAAGATAATCAGGTTATAGTCTTCGCCAAATGACTTTTTCATAGCTCTATCTAGCATTCCAACTCTTGCATCCATTCTTTTTACAGCTGCTAAGGTTTCTAAAGATGAAACTCCAGTTTTATGCTTATGACTATCAAAATCTAAAAGATGGATAAGATTAAATTTTGATCTTATTCTTTCTATTTATAATACCATAGCAGCGGTGGCAAAGTCATCAATGACTGGCTGCTTTTTCTCTAAAAGCCTATTCCTGAATTTTAAAAAACTATAGGCTGTGGTCCAGGGATTACCTGCTCTTAATGAAGCTAAGATTTGATTATCAAACCTTCCAAAAGGCTGGATCTCAGGAATATTATATTTTATTTTACCACAGGCAGTTACTGGCCAGAATACTGAAGCAACAGTAACTCCCTTTTTTCTGGCTTCATCATACAGATTTCTGTTTTTTATATGCTTTCTATCCCTATACCTAGGGTTGCCTTCACCACCTGGATCAGCTTGAATATTTTCTATGATCCTATGTCTTTTAGGATAACACCTCAGTTATAACTGAGGTGTGAACAGGATAGGTGTTAGTTAGAAATACAGAGTCTACATTGTTGACCAGCATAAATAGCCTTTGAAAATTAGGCATATTTCTCAGAATAGCAATATCAGCATCAGACATACCATCTAAGGATATCAATAATAGATTATCAAGTTTTTTCATATACCCTTCCTTTATGCCTTTTAATGATTTTAGCATATTTTGTATGATTTGGGCAATAAAAAACCCTTTAAACATAGTTTAAAAGGTTTGCTTTTGGCGTGCCTTGAGGGATTCGAACCCCCGACCTCTTGATTCGTAGTCAAGCGCTCTATCCAGCTGAGCTAAAAGCACAAATTGGCGGAGAAAGAGGGATTCGAACCCTCGATACAACTTAACATCGTATACTTGCTTAGCAGGCAAGCGCCTTCAGCCACTCGGCCATTTCTCCATTAATATGGCGGAGAGGGTGGGATTCGAACCCACGGCCCCTTTCGGAGTCACTGGTTTTCAAGACCAGCTCCTTAAACCGCTCGGACACCTCTCCAACAATACTAAACAACGATAATTCTATCATAGTTCTCCCATATTGTCAATCACTTCAATATGCTATCTGCTTTACTATTTTTAATTCTGGTTACCAGCTTTTTGATTTCTATAGACAAAAGCATCAAAACTGAAAGAAAACCTATAATAAACCAAGCTTCAGGCTCAAGTACAGCCAACTTAAACAACTCTCTTAAGGATGGTATCAAAACCACTGACAACTGAATAAACAATGAGCCAAAAAAGGCCAGCCATAAAGCAGGATGCTTTTTGACCTTGATTCTTAAAATACTTTCAGAGCTGCTTTGAAAGCCTAGTGAGGCAAAAAGCTGAGTAGAAGCCAAGGTAACAAAGGCCATTGTAGTTGCCACTCTTTCATCACCAAAGAGCTTTATACCAATCAGAAAAGCAGCTAAAGTAAGTAATCCTTCTATCAGACCAATAAAGGCAACTGTTACCCATTGTTTTTTACCAAAAAGAGGCTCTCTGCTGTCTCTTGGTTTTTTAGCCATTAAGTTACCTTCTGCCGGCTCCACTCCAAGAGCTAAAGCCGGGAAGGTATCTGTGACCAGATTTATCCATAAAATATGAATAGGTGAAAGAAGATGCCAGCCTAAGATAGTTGCCAGTAAGATAGCAATAACTTCTCCTGCATTACTAGATAGTAGAAAGCTTATCGTCTTGTGTATATTATCAAATATCCTTCTTCCTTCTCTGATTGCAGATACAATGGTAGCAAAATTATCATCAGTTAAAACCATATCAGAAGCTCCCTTAGAAACCTCTGTTCCAGTTATACCCATTCCTACCCCAATATCAGCTGTTTTAAGAGCAGGGGCATCATTGACTCCATCACCGGTCATAGCTACGACCTTGTCTTTTTTTTGCCACATTTTAACGATTCTAGACTTATCCTCTGGAGCAACTCTGGCATAAACTCCTATTTTATCAATTTCTGATTCAAATTTAACCTCAGACATTTCCTGAAGCTCCTTGCCAGTTATGGCATATCGACCATCAGAAAGCATCCCTAATTCTTCTGCGATAGCTACTGCAGTTATTTTATGATCTCCTGTGATCATAACTGGCATGATACTCGCTTCTCTACAAACCCTGATAGCCTCTTTTACCTCTTCTCTTGGAGGATCGATCATACCAACAAGTCCCAAAAATGCCAACTGATCCTCTAACTCTAAATCAACTGAACCCTCGTAGGTTTCTATATCCTTATAACCAAATGCCAATACTCTCAAAGCTTCAGCTGCCATAGCTTCGTTTTCCACCATCAAGCTTTCTTTTTCTTCGCCTGATAGGATAAAGTAGTCTAGCATCCCATCTACTGCACCTTTAACGAATACCCTATAAAAACCATCTCCTCTTTCAATAATAACTGATGATTTTTTTCTTTCTGAATCAAAGGGTATCTCCCCGGCTCTTATCCTGTTTTCTATTTCAGCTTTATTGATTTCTTGGTTTGCCAGTAAATAATCTATTAGAGCAGTTTCTGTTGGATCACCGATCAGCTCATCCTGATCACCTATATCGGTATCGTTACAATGAAGCATTGCACTATATAACAGTTCTTGATTATCGCTATAGATTTTTTTAACGGTCATCTTATTTTGAGTCAAGGTGCCTGTTTTATCAGAACAGATTATTTGTGTGCTTCCTAGGGTTTCTACTGCGGGAAGTTTCCTGATTATTGCTCCTTCCTTGGCTAGCTTTGACATTCCTATAGCTAAAACTATGGTTATAACTGCAACAAGACCTTCTGGAATAGCTGCTACTGCCAGGGATACTGAAGTCAGAAATACTTCTAATAGGTC
>JAKEGG010000003.1 GCA_022615965.1 Fusobacteriota bacterium | reverse complement strand
CTGTCCTCGACAACATTAACTCCTCCTTCACCTTGGATCGGTTCTAGTATTATAGCACAAACCTGTTCATCTAAGATAGTTTTCAGGCTATCTAAATCATTAAAGCGACAATACTTAAAACCTGTTGGAAGTGGATGGAAATGCTGATGGAAGCTATCTTGTCCAGTTGCCGTCAAGGTAGCTAAAGTTCTGCCATGGAAGGAATTTGTAAAGGATATTATTACATTTCTCTCTATTCCATATTTTATTTCACTATATTTTCTGGCTAGCTTTATAGCTCCTTCATTGGCCTCAGCTCCAGAATTAGCAAAGAAAACCTTGTCCATACAAGTGTTTTCCACTAATATTCTGGCTAACTTCAATGGCGTCTCAGTGAAGAAATAGTTTGAGGCATGAAAGAGCTTTTTGATCTGGCTTATTACTGCTTCCTCCAGGACCTTATTGCTATAGCCTAAAGGATTAACTGCAATTCCACTTAAAAAGTCTAAATATTTTTTACCATTTTCATCTATCAGGTAGTTTCCTTCTCCACTTGCCATGGCATAAGGAAACTGCTTATAGGTATTCATCAAGTCCATTATTCACCTACTTTAATATCATTGTACCAATGCCTTCATTGGTAAATATTTCTAAAAGAATGCTGTGTGGCACTCTGCCATCGATGATATGTACATTTTCCACTCCATCTTCGATAGCTTGTACACAGCAACCTATTTTAGGTATCATACCCCCAGATATGACACCAGCCTTAATTAATTGATTAGTATCATCTACATGTAGATTTTTAAATATTTTTTTATCTCCATCCATGCCACTTTCATAAATACCTTCTGTATCAGTTAATAGTACAAATTTATCAGCCTTAAGAGAGCCTGCTATTCTGCTAGCCATAAAGTCGGCATTGATATTATAGCTTTGTTGGTCTTCTCCTATGCCTACAGGTGCAATTACCGGAATATAGTCTTTGCTTAGAGCATCTAATATTACATTGTTATCTACTTTGGTTACTTTTCCCACAAAGCCAATATCAACTTTATTTTCATTTCCCTCTTCATCATATACTACCGGGTAGAATTTTTCTGCTTTGATCATGCCTCCATCTTTACCACACATTCCTAGAGCATTACCACCATAGTAGTTGAGTCCCGCTACTATTTCTTTATTTATTTTGCCTACCAGTACCATTTCAGCTACTTCCATGACTTCATGGTCAGTGTAACGGTAGCCGTTGATAAATTTGGTTTCTTTGCCTAATCTTTTGAGCATATCGGTTATTTCAGGACCACCTCCATGTACTAATACTGGTTTCATGCCTACTAGCTTCATGATCACCACATCCTGAAAAACTGCTTGTTTCAGCTCTTCATTGATCATGGCATTGCCGCCATATTTGATGACCACTACCTTGTCTTGAAATTTCTTTATATATGGTAGAGCTTCTACTAGAATTTCTGCTTTTTTCTTTGCTTCTTCGTACATTTTCTTCCTTAAGATCTGTAACTGCCGTTGATTTTTACATAGTCATAGGTTAAATCACAGGTATAGATTACAGCGTCTCCCTTTCCTTCATCCATTTCTACTAAATAGTAAATTTCTTTTTCACTTAATATTTTTTTAGCTATATCTTCATCGAATTCTAAGCCTTGCCCCATTTCACACACTAATAGTTCTCTTGCTTTGCTACCTATGTAGATGTTTGTTTCATAAGGATTGAATTCTATTCCAGAGTAACCAACTGCCGCCAGTATCCTGCCCCAGTTAGCATCTTCTCCAAAGGCTGCTGTTTTTACCAGGCTTGAGGTAGCTACTGATTTACCTGCCTTGATGGCATCTTCTTCGTTTTTAGCTCCTTTTATTTTCACCTCAATAAACTTAGTTGCTCCCTCTCCATCTAAAACTATGTTTTTAGCCATTTTTTTCATTATACCTATTAGGTTTTCAGCAAACATGGCATACAGGTCGCTGTCTTTATCAGTTATTTTATTTACTCCACTTGCTCCATTGGCTAAGACCGCCACCATATCATTGGTGCTGGTATCTCCATCCACTGTGATGGAATTAAAGGATTTGTTGACTGCTTCTTTAACCAGCTCATCCAGCAGATTTTTTTCTATGGCTGCATCAGTGGTAACAAAGCCTAGCATGGTAGCCATATTAGGATGGATCATTCCACTACCTTTACATATTCCCCCGAGCCTTATTTCTTTACCTTCATATTCAAATTCTGTGGTGAATTGTTTTCTGAAGGTGTCAGTGGTCATTATGGCTTCTGCTACAGCTATTCCCTCGTCTTTATCATCACCTAGTTCATCAGCTGCTTCTCTGATTCCTTCTAATATTTTTTCTATTGGCAATTGGACTCCAATTACTCCAGTTGAGGCCACTAATACTTCTTCTTTAGCTATCCCTAGTTCTTCTGCTGTTGTTTCCTGCATAAGAACAGCATTTTTATAGCCTTGTTTTCCTGTACAAGCATTGGCATTGCCGCTGTTTATCACTATTGCTCTGATATTGTTATTGATATTTTCTTCACTTAGAATCACAGGTGCTGCCTTTACTAAGTTTTTTGTGAAGGCTCCACTAGCAGTGGCCGGTGCTTCTGAGTATATTATTCCTATATCTTTTTTCTTTTTCTTTATTTTGGCGTGTACTCCTGAGGCTTTAAAGCCCTTCGGATAGACTACACCATATTGGTCGTTGCTATTGGCCATTTTCTTTTTTCTTTCCTTTCTTATGGGAAAACTGGCAGGTTTTCTATGCCTTTGTCTTCTTTTATTCCTAATAGTATATTCATGTTCTGGATAGCTTGTCCTGAGGCGCCTTTAACCAGGTTGTCTATTGCTGAAAATAAAATTATTTTGTTAGTGTCCTGGTCGTAGACTACTCCAATCTGGCAGTAGTTGGAGCCTAGTACCCATTTAGTATGAGGGTAGTTGCCTTTTTCCATTATTTTTATGAACTTTTCATTCTTATATTTTTCCTTTAACAGGTCTCTTATTTGTTCTTCTGTCACCTTATCCTTCGAAGTGCAGTAGATTGTGCTGTGTATCCCTCTGGTCATTGGCATCAGATGAGGGGTAAAGAGTATTTTAATTGCTACACCCTTTAGTTCTCCTAAGTGTCTTTCCATTTCAGGCTTGTGTCTATGGTTTCCTGCACCGTAGGCATTGACGTTCTCGTTTTGTTCTCCATATAGGGTGATTTGTTTTAATCCTCTGCCAGCTCCACTTACTCCTGATTTAGAATCGGCAATTATATCTGTTGTTTCTATGATGCCAGCTTCTATTAATGGTGCCAAGGGTAGCTGAATGCTGGTTGGATAGCAGCCTGGGTTAGCAATAAGCCAGGTATCCTTGGTTATTTTTTTTCTATGTAATTCAGGTATGCAGTAGACTGCTTCTTGTATAGCTTCTGGTATTTGATGTTCTAGTCCATACCATTTTTGGTATTGTTCTGCATCTAGCCTGTAGTCAGAACCTATATCAATCATCTTTTTTCCTAATATTTTAGTCCATCTGGCTATTTCAAAGGTTTCTCCATGTGGCAGTGCTGTAAATACTACGTCTGATTTTCTGATAGTTTCTTCCACATTCCATTCTGTTAGCGTTTCTTCTGCTCCTACAAGGCTTCCTGCTGTTTCTATATATTTTTTCCCTGGAGATCTTTTTGAAGGCAGGGCCACTATATCTATGTCTTCTCGTACTTTTAGTCTTCTGTATAGCTCTATTCCTGTGTAGCCTGTAGCTCCAAAGATGCTTACTTTGATTTTTTCCATTTTTTCTTCCTTCTTTTCTTTATCTATTGATCTTTTCTTATGTATATTTTTTGTTGTTTGTTTCTTTATGTTATTTTTCTTTATTTTGTTCGCTATTTTATTATTATATATTTATTTGTATAAAAAAACAATAAAATTTTATAATTTTTCATATTTCTGTCTTTTTTATAGTTATTTATGTATATTTATTCTATTTTATACATAAATAACTGTATAAAATACAAAAAAAGGGATGTTCCAAAAGGAGCATCCCTCACTATCTTTCATAAAACTAATACTATCTATCAAGAATAGCTCTGGCCACAGCAACCCCATTACAAGAAGCCTGCATCAAGCCCCTGGTAATACCAGCACCATCACCAATGGCATAAAGATTTTTCAAGTTACTATGAAAATCATTATCGACCTTTACCTTATTGGAGTAGAACTTAACCTCAACACCATAAAGTAAAGTCTCATCACTAGCCAGACCCTTAGCAATATTATCAAGAGCCTCGATCATCTCTTTGATATCCAACATGATCCTATATGGAAGCACCAAAGATAAATCACCAGGAATAGCATCCTTTAAGGTAGGCTCGGTATTATTCCTGTTCAGCCTATCCTCATTAGTTCTCCTGCCCCTTTTAAAGTCACCAAAGCGTTGAACCAGGATCTTATTCCCTGCCAACATGTTGCCAAGTCGGGCAATATGCTTACCATACTCGATAGGCTCACTAAAGGGCTCAGTAAACTTCAAGGAAACCAACAAGGCAAAGTTAGTATTCTTGGTCTTATAGGTATCTCCCTTATAGCTATGACCATTGACCACAGCTAGCTCATTATCATAGACCTCTGTAGCTACCTCACCAGAAGGATTAGAACAAAAAACCCTGACCTTATCATCAAAGGTCCTAGTATAGTAAATCAACTTTGATTCATACATGCTTTCATTAAGCTTCTGCATAACATCATCACGACACTCTACCCTGACACCAACGTCAACAATACCAACCTCTCTGGCGATCTTATACCTCTCACAAACCTTATCCAGCCAATCAGCACCCTCGCGTCCAACAGCAACTACAACATCATTGCCATAATACTCAGCATCAGCAATAACGCCCTTAACTTCACCTTCTTCTCCAATTATAAAGTCCTTAACTGGATTATTAAATGAAAGATCAATACCTAGCTCTTTTAAATGATTCTGGATCTTGCCATAAATATTATAGCCCATCTCTGTACCCAGATGCCTGATCGGACATTCAATAAGCTTCAAATTGCTCCTGATCGCCTTGGCTCTGATATCGGCGATTTTTTCTGGATGATCCAAGCCATAAATAGTACTATCAGCACCATAAGACAAATATGTCTTATCCACATAATCGATCAAATCCTTAGTTTCCCTGTAACCAATATAGTCTGGCAGATAACCACCAACCTCTGGACAAAGAGAAAGCTTACCATCACTATAAGCACCAGCACCAGCAAAACCAGTAGTAATATTACAAGGCTTACAATGAACACAAATACCAGTCTTCCTCTTAGGACAAATTCGTTTCTCTATAGAACGACCTTTTTCCAATAGTAAAACAGACTTTTCAGGAGCTAGTTTCTTATACTCCAAGGCTGTAAAAATACCAGCCGGCCCTGCTCCAATGATAATCAAATCATAATCTTTGTTCATTTTAATTCTCCTCTTTAAAAACAACTTTTCCTTCTTTTATTTCTTCAATTTCAACTAAGCTGCAAACATCGATCCCTGCAGCCTCAGCCCTTTTCCTACCAG
Source organism: Fusobacteriota bacterium (assembly GCA_022615965.1). Taxonomy (GTDB): domain Bacteria; phylum Bacillota; class TC1; order TC1; family TC1; genus WTXA01. Next base: position 8,598 of record JAKEGG010000003.1, on the reverse strand, counting down.
GCTGATAGCTTTTTTCAATAACAATACCAGCACCAGCAAGATCAGCTCCACCAAGCTGAACAATTTCAGCCAAACCCAACAAAGCACTGCCATTAGCCAAAAAATCATCTATCAACAATATATTATCATCCTTATTAATAAATTTCTTAGCCACATTGATGATATATACTAAGCCTTTAGTATAGGACATAACAGAAGTAGATAAAATTTCCCCATCCATATTTTTTGACAAGGTCTTTTTGGCAAAAACCAATGGTACTCCAAAAGCCTTAGCTACAAATACCGCAATGGCAATGCCTGAAGCCTCAATAGTTAAAATTTTGGTTATCTTTTTATCTTTGAACTTTTCGTAAAACTCTTCTCCTATTTTTTCCATCAATTCTGGGTCTATCTGATGATTCAGAAAGGTATCTACTTTCAGGATCCCTTCCCCTGCCGCTCTTCCATCTTTTAATATACGTTCTTTTAATAATTTCATGTCCCTTTTGCCTGCTTTCACTTTATTACTCTACTAGTATACATTTTTTCAAGGGATTTTTCTATTATTTCTTTTCTTTAATTATCAAGTCTTCTTTTTATTGCTTAAGCTCATCAAAATTTGCTAAAATATAGTTAATCAAATGAAAAGAGAGGAGCAAAACTCATGAAATACCAACAAACCCACAACGGAACCTTTCCACTAGTAACCATCTCCTTAAACCAAGGAGAAGAGGTAAAAGTAGAAAGAGGCTCCATGGTCTTCCATAACGGTAAAGTAGCCATAGAAGGCAAGATGAACAGCAATGGAGAAGGTGGACTAGGCGGACTACTGAAATCAGTAGCCAGATCAGTAGTAAGTGGAGAAAGCTTTTTTATAACCACAGCTAAAGGAACAGCCCCAGGAGGACAAATAGCAATAGCACCAGCCTCAATAGGAGGCATCAGGGAAATACAAGCAGGAGAAAAACAATGGTGCATCAACGACGGCTCCTTCCTGGCCTGTGATAATACCTTGACCTATAATATAGAAAGACAATCAATAGGCAAAGCTATATTAGGAGGTACCGGAGGTCTTTTTATCATGAAAACCTCAGGCTCTGGCACCATGCTAGTCAACAGCTTTGGTGATCTTCTGGAAATAGAAATAGATGGTAGCTCACCCTTTGTGATCGATAACCAACATGTAATAGCCTGGGAAAGTAATTTGAGATATGAACTAAAAATAGCTTCAGGTACCTTTGGTTTCACTACAGGAGAAGGAATAGTCAACGAATTCAACGGCCAAGGCAAAATACTGGTCCAAACCAGAAATGCAGCCAGCTTAGCTAAAATACTGATTCCTTTCCTACCAAAAAGCCAATAATCAAATAACCTATGCTAAAATAATAAAGACCTTTCTCTAAAGAAAGGTCTTTATTATTTTATATTGCTTGATAGTAAAAATTCATATTATCTATTATTCAGCTTCTCCACCAAAGCCTGTGCCTTAACTACTACTAGATCCTCATCGATCTTCACCAGCCTGCCATCTCGAACTACAACTTCACCATTGATCACAGTATAAGCAACAGGCCTATGATAACCAACAGTTCCAAACAAAGACTTAGGATCCTCTAAAGCTCCTACCATAGATAAACTCCTGGTATCAATCAAAAATAAATCTGCAGCCTTGCCAACCTCTAAAGAACCAATATCATTACGACCAAGAACAGCCGCACCACCTCTGGTAGCCAGCTTTAAAATGTCATAACCACTAGGAGCCTTAGAGCTGGAGTTCAACCTATGTAATAGATAAGCCACCCTGACCTCCTCTAGTAGATTAGAACCATCATTGCTGGCACTACCATCCACAGCCAGACCAACAGGAATGCCTAGTTCGATCATTTCGGGAATCCTGGCAATACCAGAAGAAAGCTTCATATTAGAAATAGGGCAATGTGCAATACCAGTTTTGGTATCAGCCAAGAGCTTTAATTCTGTATCATTAAAATGAATACCATGAGCAAACCAGACATCATCTCCTATCCAGCCTAAGGACTCCATATAGGCTAAGGGCCTTAGCCCAACCTTACCTAAGGTATAATTCTCCTCATCAATAGTCTCACACAAATGGGTATGCAACCTGACTCCCTTGCTCCTGGCTAGTATAGCAGATTCTCTCATTAAGTCTTCTGTCACACTAAAAGGAGAACAAGGAGCAAGAGCAACCTGCCTCATAGAAAACCTGGAAGCCTCATGATACTTATCAATAAGCCTTATGCTATCCTCTAAAATCTCATCTGTAGTCTGTACCACAGTATCTGGAGGCAAACCTCCGTCCTTTACGCTCCTGGACATACTTCCCCTAGATGCATGAAAACGCATACCAATCTCACTGGCACTGGCAAACTGGGTATCAATCAAAGTCCTGGTAGTTCCAGAAGGAAAGACATAATGATGATCAAAAGAAGTAGTGCAGCCATATTTCATAAGATCTCCTAAAGCTGTTAAAGTACTATAGTAAACCATTTCATCATCGAGATTCTCCCAGATCCTATAAAGAGTCTTCAACCAGTTAAACAATTCCAGATTCTGGACCTTAGGGAGATTTCTGGTAAAAGTCTGGTAAAAATGATGATGGGTATTAACAAGGCCAGGGTAAGCATAATGATGAGAGCCATCGATGATCTCATCAGCCTTCCTTCCTTCAGGACCAATATATTTGATCTCGCCATCTTCTATATAGATGTTTTGACCAAATAACACCTGATCCTGATCATCAACTGTTACAATTGCCTTTAGGTTTTTAATCAATAATGTCTTCATAAAACAACCTTTCTGTCCCTTATTTACAGAAATTTTAGAGCAGTATGTCAAACTCTTCTTTCCTAAAATTATATCAGATTTTCCTGTATAGACAAACAAAAATATTTATGTTAAAATTAATAGGCATGAAATGTATCCCGCCTGTTTTTACAGGCTATAATCCAAGGGAGGTGAAAATATGAAAAAATACGAATTGCTATTTCTTATTGACAGCAGCATTGAAAACGAGAAAATCGACGAAGTTGTAGCTAAAATCAGCGATGTTATTAAAAACAACGGAGGCAATGTTACTGAATTGAACAACTGGGGCAAGAAGAAAACTGCTTATGAGGTAAACAAAAAGTGGGAAGGCTTCTACTCATTGATCAACTTTGAAGCTCCAGCAGAGCTTATCAAGGAATTAGAACGTGTTATGAGAATCGATGAAAGGGTAATGAAATTCTTAGTAGTTAAAGTAGACGAAAAGAAAATCGCTCAAGCTGAATTCTTCGCTCAAAAGAGAAAAGAAAGAGAAGCAGCCAGATCTGCCAGATTCGCCGCTGAAAGAGCAGCAGCTGAAGAAGCAGAAAAAGCAAGCCAACCAGTAGAATCAACTCAAACCGAAGTTCAAGAATAAGAATTAGAAAGGAGGCATCCTTTTATGAAACGTGAAATGAGAAGACCAAAAAAGAAAGTATGTTCTTTTTGTGTAGATAAATCTCTAATCGACTATAAAGATGCTAATCGTTTAAAACGTTACGTAACTGAAAGAGGCAAAATATTACCTCGTCGTATAACCGGCTGTTGCGCAGCACATCAAAGAGAGTTAACAGTAGCAATAAAAAGAGCAAGACATATGGCTCTGCTACCTTATACATCAAACGAATAGGAGCAATATGCTCCTTTTTTGTTTTAGAGGGAGGATATTTATGAAAGTAATATTATCAGAAGATATTAAAGGAATAGGCCAAAAAGGCCAGGTTGTAGAAGTAGCTGATGGCTATGGTCGCAACTTTCTTTTAAAAAACAAAAAGGCTATCATAGCCACTGAAGGAGCCTTAAAGGAAGTAAAAGCCTTTAAGGATAAACAGGATGAAAAAGAAGCTTTACGACTACAGGAAGCTAAAGATCTAGCAGCCAGACTTGAAGGGCAGGAAGTAGTGCTTTATGAAAAAGTTGGCACTGAAGGCAGACTATTTGGTTCTGTTACCAACAAGGAAATCTGCGATCAAATCAACCAAAGCTTCAATTTAAACCTGGAAAAGAAAAAATTCGAACTAAAAGACAGTATAAAAACCTTAGGAGCTTATGATTGTAAAATCAAAATATATCCTAATGTTGTAGTTAAAATCAAGGTTTTAGTCAAGGAGTTGAATTAACTTTGGATAGGATACCACCACATGACCTTAATGCTGAACGCGCACTCTTAAGCTGCCTGCTACAGGAACAAGGCACTTTGGACAAGGTCTATGAGTTATTAAAAAATGAAGATTTCTACAGTGAGAAACATAAAAAAATCTATGAGGCTATCCTGACTTTAAATAGTCGAAATGAGCCCTTTGATGCAATAACTGTCAGCTCACTTTTAGAAACTACAGGACAGCTTCAAAGTATAGGAGGATTGGCTTATCTGTTAACTGTTGCCAGTGAGGTACCAGTTGTATCTCATGCTGAGCATTATGCTAGGATCGTTACGGAAAAGGCTACCTTACGTCAGCTTCTTGTTACTGCTCAGGAAATAACCGAAGAGGTTTACAGAGGTGAAAATGAAGTTGAAAATATCCTGGATAGATCTGAACAACACATATTAGATGTTTCCAACCGCAAAAAAAGAAGTGGCTTTAGTCATATAAGGGATGTAGTGCATCTGGCCTTTGATCGTTTAGAAGCTTTAAGAAATAAGGATTCTCAGGTAATTGGTGTACCTACCTTCCCTGATCTGGACAGGCTTTTAAATGGCTTTCAGCCAAGCGATATGATAATTGTTGCAGCCAGGCCAGGTGTTGGTAAAACTTCTTTTTGTCTGAATATTGCTGAAAATGCTGCGATCCTCAATAATAAGACGGTTGCCATCTTTTCTTTAGAAATGAGCAAGGAACAATTGGTAATGAGGCTTCTTTCCTCACAGGCCATGGTAGATCAAACCAAGATCAGAAAAGGTACTGTCAATCATGATGAATATGAAGCTTTAACTGCAGCTGCTGGTATACTTTTAAATGCACCGATCTATATTGATGATACAGCTGGTATCAATATTATGGAAATCAGGGGTAAAGCCAGAAGACTACAGGCAGAAAACGGCTTAGACCTTATAGTTATTGACTATCTTCAGCTAATGCAATCTAGTGGCAGTGGTAGAAAATCTGAAAATCGTCAACAGGAAATTTCTGATATTTCAAGAAATCTGAAGCTTTTGGCCCGTGAGCTTAATGTTCCTATTGTGGCCTTATCTCAGTTAAGCAGGGCTGTTGAGCAAAGTGCTGATAAGCGCCCAAATCTTAGTCATTTAAGAGAGTCAGGCTCACTGGAGCAAGATAGTGATGTGGTTATGTTTATTTACAGGGCCAGTTATCATGCTAATGGTGATTCAGAAGAAGGGCTTGAGGATGATAAAACAGCTGAGATCATTGTTGGTAAGCATAGACACGGACCTACCGGTAAGGTGAAAATGGTCTTTTTAAATGAATATACAAAATTTGTTAGTATAGAAGGTAGTTTAGAGGAGGATTAAGATGTCGTCTGTTGTATTAATAGGCTCCCAATGGGGAGATGAAGGTAAAGGTAAAATTACTGATTATCTGGCTGAATATGCTGATGTTGTTGCCAGATATCAAGGGGGTAATAATGCTGGGCATACAGTTATTGTTGGAGATGTAGAGTATAAGCTTCATCTGATTCCTTCTGGAATCATCTATCCAGGTACTAAATGTCTTATTGGCAATGGTGTTGTAGTTGATCCCCAGGTACTTATTTCTGAGATGGATTATCTAAGAAGTAAGGGTATCGAAGTAAGTCCTGATAATCTGACAATTAGCAGTCATGCTCACTTGATCATGCCTTATCATAAAATTCTCGATGGGCTTGAAGAAGAAGCTCGTGGTGCTGCTAAGATAGGTACTACTAAAAGAGGTATTGGTCCTTGTTATGTTGATAAAATCGCTAGGGTCGGCATTAGATTTTCTGATTTAGTTGATTTATCTACCTTTAAAGAAAAGCTGGCTGAAAATATTCGTCTCAAGAATCTGACTTTAGGCAAGCTTTATGATCAGAAAGAGCTTTTAGATTATGATAGTATTTATGAAGAGTTTTTAGGGTATAGAGAGATTGTTGCTCCTTTTGTGGCTGATGTTTCTTTAGAGCTTAATGAGGCTCTAAGAAATAAGCAGAGTGTGCTTTTTGAAGGGGCCCAGGGTACTCTTCTTGATATTGATCATGGTACTTATCCTTTTGTTACTAGTAGTAATCCTACAGCTGGTTATGCCAGTGTTGGTACTGGTGTTGGTCCTACTAAGATAGATCGTGTATTAGGTGTGACTAAGGCTTATTTAACCAGAGTTGGAGAGGGTCCTTTTCCTACTGAGCTTTTTGATGAGGTTGGGAATATTCTTGGTACTGTTGGTAATGAGTTTGGTACTACTACTGGCAGAAAGCGTCGTTGTGGCTGGTTTGATGCGGTTTTAATGAAGTTTACTGCTGATATCAATGGGCTTACTCATATGGCTGTTACTAAGCTTGATGTTCTGGATTCTTTGGCTGTTATCAAGGTTTGTGTTGGTTATGAGCTTGATGGTGTGATGACTGGTCATTTTCCTGATACTTTGGCTGCTCTTAGTAGAGTTAAGCCTGTTTTCAAGGATTTTCCTGGTTGGGAGTGTTCAACTGTTGGGGTTAAAAGCTATGAGGAGCTTCCTGCTAATGCTAAGGCTTACCTAAAGGGTCTTGAAGAGTTGGTTGGTGTTCCTATTGCCATAGTGGCAGTTGGTCCTAAAAGGGATGAAACTATTAGTTTGGTTGATTTATTTTAATTAGTTTATTAGTGTGTTTTTATTGACTTTGCTTTTGATTTTTTGTATAATGATTCTTGCGTATTGTTGTGATCCATTAGCTCAGTCGGTAGAGCACCTGACTTTTAATCAGGGTGTCCCGCGTTCGAGTCGCGGATGGATCACCATGATTGCCCCTGTAGCTCAGTCGGTAGAGCAGAGGACTGAAAATCCTCGTGTCGGTGGTTCGATTCCGCCCGGGGGCACCATAAAAGCCTTTAACTTATGTTAAAGGCTTTTTTGTTTACTAATATATTATGGCTTATTTATAGGTTGTTTTTAATAAATGTTTCAAGGTCTATTTCTGGTATTTCTGTTTTATATCTTTCTTTTATTTCTTTTTTGATTTGAGAATAATCAACATCAGCTGATTTTAAGCCTTTGCTTTCAGCTTCCTTAAATATTTTTGTTGCCTTTTCTTTTATTTCATTTGATATTTTTTCTTTTATATCAGGTCGAAAATCATTTATTTCTCCATTCTCTCTAACCTCAAAAACTCCTTGGGCATATTCATAACCAGCAATATAGTGGCTAAAAGGTAGATCTTTTGACGCTATAGAGGGACTACTATCTCCTGATGGTAGAGTCTTTGGTCGAATCTACTGTAATTTTAATTCCCTTCATACTACTCCCTCCCTTTTTGGTAGTAATAGTTTCTATCATCTGATTTTTCTTGGTTGTAGACATAATCATCTATAGTAATTCTCTTTAAATCTTCTGTTTCCTCTATTTCCAACTCCACCATAGTATCAGCCATCTGACCTCTGGCTTTTTTTGCTTGATAGCTCAAAACTCGACCATCTGCTTCCAAAAAGTGGATATTGATTACTTTCTCCCTTATCGGCTTTAGGATAGTGCTAAATTCAATTGAGGCAAGATTGATAATTGTTGATTCCTGATTAAAATATTCAAGTATATCTTTTTGCCAGTATTCATAGAGATTGATTCCTCCTGGTTTTGTTTTAAAGTCTAGTCTGTAGGACCACATGGACATACCTGGCTCCAGAATGCCAAACATGGCTGAAAGAATAACCAGCTTTTGTTCCAGATATTGGCGGTTTTTATTATTGTGGTTTCTTAAGCATAGCTGTTCATAAACTACACCATCATAAAAGCCTATCGGGTCGTATCTTTGATTCATTATTGCTTTATCATGGTATAGCTTATAGGTTTCCTCCAGGAGTTTATCTTTTATCTTAAATAGTATAGCCAGCTCTTCCTTTTTGAGTTTTTTAATGACTTGTCTTAGCTGCTGGCTTTTTTTCTCGTTCAAAAGCGGCTTGCTATTTACTGTTGGCTGGCAAGCTAGGTTCTGGGTTTTACTTGGTGATAAGATTATTTTCAATATTATATGCCTTTCCTTGTATAGTTGTAGAAAAGGTCCTTGCTATCGCAAGAACCTTTTTCTATTTGTTTTTATAGCTTGATTATTCAAAAACTTTGAGCTGCTATTTCTTTCTGCTCTTATTGATGATCATTGATCCTCCTAAAACTAGGCTTGTAGCTGTTAAAAGTGGAATAAAGCCACCTGTTTTTGGCAGACTTTCTATTATGGCAACTATAACTTGGTCTTTTATTACTACTTCCACTCTGCTGTTTACTCCATTGTAAGTGTATTCAACAATGGTATTACCTGCTTTTAAGGCAGTGAAGCTGCCATCTTCATTAAGTTTAAGGAATTCAGGATCATAGGTCCATTCCCCTCCTTTTGGTTCTGGAGCTAAGTTTAGTTTATCGCCAACTGTCAGGTTTTGTATTTCTGGCAGATTGGTTATGATAATTGGCTCCCATT
>JAKEGG010000002.1 GCA_022615965.1 Fusobacteriota bacterium | reverse complement strand
TCTTTGCTATACTTTAATTTTCTTCCCATAAAAAAATACCTCCAAGTAGATAGTCTGTTTTAATTAATTAGACTGTCTACTTTGGAAGTATCATATCATTTAGCTCTTCCTAACTATTAATATCTTTTTTTATTTAAGCTTTTAGCTCTCAGACCGTTATTTAAGATCCTCTTCCTTAACCGGACACTTGACGGAGTAACCTCTACCAGCTCATCATCACCTATAAATTCCAAAGATTGTTCCAAAGAAAGAGTCCTAGGTGGATTTAACCTTAAAGCCTCATCTGCACTTGAAGATCTCATATTGGTAAGATGCTTTTGTTTACAAACATTAATGTTGATATCCTCACCTCTATTGTTTTCCCCAACGATCATCCCCTCATAAATCTTGATACCAGAACCGATAAACAAAGTGCCCCTATCCTGAGCATTGAACAAACCATAATCGGTACTTGTACCATCCTCAAAAGCTACCAGCACACCTTTGTTTCTAGTGACGATCTCCTCTTTAGCAGGCATATAGCAAGCAAAAGTATGATTCAAAATACCATTGCCCTTAGTATCAGTTAAAAACTCACTACTATAACCAATTAAATTTCTAGAAGGAATTTTAAACTCCAATCTGGTATAACCTTTTTGACCAGTAAGCATATTCTTAAGCTCAGCCTTACGCATTCCAAGCTTTTCCATTACTACACCCATAAATTCTTCAGGCACATCAATAACCAGATCCTCAACAGGCTCCTGAATCACACCTTTTATTTCTCTTAAAATAATGGTTGGCTTAGAAACCATGAACTCATAGCCTTCTCGTCGCATGGTTTCAATCAAAATAGAAAGATGAAGTTCACCACGACCAGATACTTTAAAGCTATCTTTGCTATCAGTTTCCTCGACCCTGAGACTAAGATTAGTCTCAGTTTCTTTTTCTAATCGTTCCTTTAAATGACGTGAAGTAACATAATCTCCTTCAAGACCAGCAAAAGGACCATTGTTCACTGAAAAAGTCATAGAAACTGTAGGTGAGTCTATGTTGGTAAAAGGAATAGGAATAAAGTTATCAACCTCTCCGATAGTATCACCAATATTGATTTCACCTAAGCCAGCAACAGCTACTATATCTCCAGGTATGCCTTCTTCGATCTCAACCTTTTCAAGACCTTCATAAGTAAAGAGCTTACTGATTTTAGCGCTTCTGGTCTCATCCTCAGTTCCTACTAACACAGCTTGATTTCTTTTAGGCACTCCTTGGTGGATACGACCTAAAGCCAAGGTTCCCAGGTATTCATTACCTTCAATATTAGAAATAAGGATCTGTAATGGAGCCTGATCATTTTGTTCGATTCCAGTAATGGTGGATATTATTGTTTCAAATAAAGGTTTCATATCCTGGGCTTCATCTTCAAGATTTAAAGTTGCCACACCTTTCTTGGCTGAAGTATATACTACAGGGAATTCTAATTGTTCATCATCAGCCTCAAGCTCAATAAATAAATCTAAAACCTTATCAATACTAGAGTGAGGAGTAGAACCTGGTCTGTCGATTTTATTGATAACCACGATTGGTTTTAGCTTGGCTTGTAAAGCTTTGCTTAAAACAAACCTGGTTTGAGGCATTGGTCCTTCAAAGGCATCTACTAAAAGCAAGATCCCATCAACCATACTTAAAACACGTTCTACCTCACCTCCAAAATCAGCATGACCTGGAGTATCCACAATATTTATTTTTATACCTTGATATTCAATAGAAGTATTTTTAGAAAGAATAGTAATGCCTCTTTCTCTTTCCAGATCATTGGAATCCATTACTCTTTCATCTATAACTTCTCTTTCACTAAAGGTTCCTGATTGCTTCAATAGCTCATCTACCAAGGTGGTTTTTCCATGGTCAACGTGAGCCACAATGGCAATATTAATTATTTTTTTCATTTTTTCTCCTGTTCCAATTTTTGTATCACTAATCAATTATACTGATTATTAACCTTAAATGCAATTTATTATTAGTTTTTGTTTTTGTAATATTTTTAGAAATATTGAAATAACATTAGATCACTGATATATTTAACTGTATAGTATTAAAGTTAAGGGGGTTACATGAAAAAATTTAATTATATATATAGAGGTTTATCTTTTGTGTTTGTTTTTGTCTTTTCTGTTATGCTTTTATTTTTATCTACTAATAAGACAGAAGCTGCCCTTTCTGATTTGTTTATTTCTGAATATGTTGAAGGTAGTAGTAATAACAAGGCCTTGGAGATATATAATGGTACTGGTGGGGCAATTGATTTAGCAGCATCTGGCTATAGTATTAAAATGTTTTTTAATGGTAGTACTACTCCTTTGTTGACAGTTAATTTAAATGGTGTTGTTGAATCTGGTGATGTTTTTGTTTTAGTTAATTCTAGTGCTTCTAGTGCTTTGTTAGCTTATGCTGATCAGACAGGAGGAGGTGGCTGGTTTAATGGTAATGATGCAGTTGCTTTGTATAAGGGAGCTACTTTAGTCGATTGTATTGGTAGAATTGGTCAAGATCCAGGTTCAGCTTGGGTTGGTGGTGGTCTATCTACCGTGGATAGAACTTTGGTTAGAAAATCAACAATTACGAGTGGTGATATAAATCCAAGTGATGCTTTTGATCCTTCTTTTGAATGGATTGGCTATCCTATTGATACTTTTAATAATTTAGGTTCGCATACAATTGCTAGCTACACAGTAACCTTTGATTTAGGAGATCATGGGAGTCTAGGAAGTGGAACACTAATACAAACAGTAACATATGGAAGTGGAGCAACAGCCCCAGTAGT